>NZ_CAMDRA010000021.1 GCF_945906275.1 Dongia mobilis | reverse complement strand
CTCGACCGCCTGTCTCGCCGTGAGCTTCTCGCCCAGCATGGCCAATGCCATCGCGCGCGCCGGCCCCAGCAAGCGCTGCAGCTGATAGGTGCCGCCGGCATCTGGGATGAGGCCGATGCGCGCGAACGCCAGATCGAACACAGCACTTTCATTGGCGAGCGTGATGTCGGCCGCAAGCGCCAGGCTCATGCCGGCCCCCGCCGCGATGCCGTTGACGGCGGCGATCACCGGCAGACCCAGGCTGCGGATCTGCCGCACCACCGGATTGTAATAACGCTCGACCGTGTCGCGGCAGGTGCGGCCATCCTCGACCGCGCCCTGGTCGGTCAGATCCTGCCCGGCACAGAAGCCGCGCCCCGATCCGCTGATGACCAGCACCCGCGCATCGCTGTCGGCGGCGATGTCGGCCAGCGCATCGGACAATTGCCCGAGCAGGTTTCGCGTCAGCGCATTGAGGCGCTGCGGCCGGTTGAGGGTGAGGCGGCGGATGGCGCCCTCTGCTGAGACAAGGATGTCGGCTTCACTCATGATGGCATGATCACTTTGCTGTCGGGTCAACGGGTCGCAGGTGAGGGATGATGCCATATCGGGCGCGTCATGCGATAGTTCCCGAAATGACGGTTTTCGGGTGACGAGATGAACAGATGGTTGGCCGCTTCCGGCTTCCACGGGGCGATGGCGGTGGCGTTCGGCGCCTGGGCCGCCCATGGTGCCGAAGCGACATTGCCCCAGCACGCCATCGACTGGGTCAGGACCGGCTCTTCCTACCAGCTGTGGCATGCCGTGGCGCTGCTCGGCATCGCAGCCCTCAGCCAACGCAATTCTGTGCGTCTTGTCACAATATCAGGCCTCGCCTTCGCCCTTGGCGCGCTGCTATTTTCGGGTAGTCTTTATCTTCTGGCCTTTGGCGGGCCGCGTATACTTGTCTACCTCACCCCGATCGGCGGCAGCCTGCTCATCCTCGGCTGGCTCCTGCTCTTGGTCGCGGGCCTCAAAAAGGGTTCCATCTGATGTTCCGTCGTCTCGCTGCCTTCTCGACTGTTGCGCTGCTGCTGGCAGCCTCCGCCCATGCCCAGGACGCACAGCCGAGCTTCGATTGCGCGAAGGCGGCGACCACGCTCGAACACGCGATCTGTGCCGATGACATCCTCTCCGGCATCGATGCCGATCTTGCCGCCATCTATACCGAGGCGCTGGCGCAATCCGCTGATCCTGAAACCCTCCGTAGCCAGCAGCGCGACTGGGCGGCGCAGCGTGCCGCCGCCTGCGGCATCCTGCCCGGCGCCGATGACGACATGGTCGAGATCAGCAGTGCTGCCCATACCTGCCTCATCGAGCTCTACACCGCGCGCATGGCGAGCCTCGCCGAAGCATCGCCGGTCGCGGGCGAGGTGCCCGATCCAGCGCGCCACCTCACCGGCCTCTGGCAATTGAGCGACCTCATCGAGGCGCAAGATCCATCCCTCACCGGGTCCGGGCAGAAGGGCCGCCTCATCCGTCTCGACCGCCACAGCTTGAGCACGCTGGGCGGCGCCGCTTGCGCCGGTCCCACATTGCAGCCGCTGAAAGATGCCCGCGCGCGGCCCCTGGATGCCGAGGAAGCGGCCCTCATCGCCCAGGCTGATGCTGCCCAGGCCGACGCTGCCCAGGCGAACAGCCCCGACGCCATCGCCGGCTTTTGCCTTGGCCGCCTGTTCGCCCTCTATCTGCCGGGCGATGACGGCTCGCTGCTGGTGGCCGACGCCAGCGCCATCTATCGCCTGACGCGCCTCTCCAGCGGGACGCCATGACCACCGGCCTTTATACGCATGCTTCCTGCCTCGGCCACGATACCGGACCGGGTCATCCCGAACGCATCCAGCGCCTGGTTGCCATCCTGCGCCTGCTCGACGATCCGCTCTACGCCGCCCTCGACCGGCGCGACGCGCCCGAGGCGACCCTTGATCAGCTGGCCCGCATCCACACCCGCGCCTATATCGACGAGGTCTTCGCGGCCATTCCCGCTGTCGGCCAGGGCGAGCTGGACGGCGACACGGTGCTCTCGCCCGGTTCCGGCGCCGCAGCCCTCCATGCCGCGGGTGCCGTGACGGCGGCGGTGGGCGCCGTGCTGAAGGGCGAATTGACCAATGCCTTCTGCGCCGTGCGACCGCCGGGACACCATGCCGAGCGCGACCTCGCCATGGGCTTCTGCATCTTCAACAATGTCTCGGTGGGCGCTGCCGAAGCGCTCGATGCCTTCGGCCTCGACCGTGTCGCCATCTTCGATTTCGACGTCCATCACGGCAACGGCACGCAGCACATCTTCGACCATGATCCGCGCGTGCTCTATGCCTCGACCCATCAGAGCCCGCTTTATCCCGGCACCGGCGCCAGGACCGAGAAGGGTGTCGGCAACATCGTCAACGCACCGCTGCCACCCTATGCCGGCTCCGAGGAATTCCGCGACGCGGTCGAGGAGATCATCCTCCCCGCCCTCGAAAAATTCCGCCCCGATTTGCTGCTGATCTCCGCCGGCTTCGACGCCCACCGCGCCGATCCCCTGGCCAGCCTAGAATTCGAAACCGAGGATTACAGCTGGGTCACCGACCAGCTCGTGACACTGGCGGCAGGCCTCTGCGGCGGCCGCATCGTCTCGACCCTCGAAGGCGGCTATGATCTCAATGCGCTGGCCGAATCCGTGACGGCGCATGTGGCGGCATTGCAAAAGGCGTGAGTTTTTCGACCTCTCGCCTGCGAAAGAATTCGTCATGGTCCGCGGAGGCGGACCACCCACGAGTTTCTTAAGTGCCGCAAAATCGCCATCATCCCCGGCAAGTGTGACGGGCCCACTCAAATACGAGTCACGAGCCCTCCATGCGGCCCATCAGCAAAACCATTTGGCTAGCCATCGCCGTCGCGATGATGTTCTGCGCGGCCGGAAGTCCGCATACGGCCGCCGCGAATGGCCCGCCCACTTATCGGCTTCGCTGCGCCGGCTCATCAGGTGGTGTCGAGCAAATCATCTGCGCGAACATCGCTTTGATGGTCGCGAACAACAAGCTCTCCAGAGCGTATGGAGAGATAAGAGACTTCTTCTTTGCGTCAGAAGTTGGCAACGGCTTTCCGAAAATAAGTGCCATGGCGCGGAACGATCTTCGGCTATGGGCCATCGAATGTGGCATTGCACCCGAATCGAACTCAGATCATGCGCCAATCTCAGCAATGACTTTGTCGTGCCTTATGGAGCGGATTCGAATTAGGCACATCGAGCTCAGGTGCCCCCTCTTCATCAACACGGGTGGCCCTGAGTCCGAAGCTGAGCAGATAGCCTGGTTCAAGCGAAACATCGATTTCTGCGAGCAAGAGACAGGTTATGACTTTGATTTGCCCGAGTGACTGGTCATTGTGGGCGTTCTTTCAGGCGTCTGCAGCGCTTCCAATCCCCAATCGTCATCCTCAATGCGCGCCTCAGAGACGACCTCAAAGCACAACAGAGTTGATGACGAATTCATACCTGGCCGAGTGGTGCTCCTGGGATTACGCCTTCAGCGCATCAATGGCGGCGAGCTGTTCACGGCGGCGCTGCATGCGTTTTTCGCGCATGTGGCGATAGGCCAGCACCACTTTGAGGCTCCAGCGATAGCCGAGCCAGCCGCACAAGGCTGCCCAGGGAATGAAGCCCACCCACATGGCGAGGGCCCAGTCGAGGAAGAGGAGGCGCGAGATCACCTTCACCTGGTCCCAGAGGCCCAGCTGGTCATTGACCAGGTCGCGCGACATGGTGACGAAACGGTCGAAGCCGGAAAGATCGTTCCAGTTCCCCATCATCACCTGGCCGGTGACATAGAAGCCGTAGAACATCGGCGCCGTGGTGAGCGGGTTGCTGATGAACGTCCACAGCGCCGCCACCACCACGTTGAAGCCCCAGTTGAAGCGCCGCGCCACCAGCCACACGGCGAGAACGATGGTCGACTGGCCGATGATCGGCATCAACCCGCAGATGACGCCCACCAGCACCGCCCGTGCGCTGTATTCGGCCGGGTGCCGCGCGCGCAGCATCGGCGTCACCAGGCGATAGCGGACATAGCGGCTGGCGCGGCGGAAGAGGCCCGCGGGCTTCTGGCGGCCATTGCCATTGCTGCGGCCATTTTGGGGGGTGGCAATCTGGCTGCCGGTACTGTGGTTCGCTGAATTCATCTTGGTGTTCTGATTTCCCTGTTGCGGTCATTTGGCAAGATCGAGCCACAAATTGCAATCATCGAACAATTGCCCGCGACCAACGTCTAGGGTGGCGATTCGCCGGGTCGTGCTGGCCAACTATCTGAATCATCACGTTTCCCCGCTATTGTCGCGGACCCTGCCGGTCAGTAGAATGCGGCCCATCGGCGCCGGCGCGGCCGCCTTGCGACAGAAGGCCGCGCCGGCGCCATTTTGATTGGCCACGTCACCCGACCGGCAGCTCTCTTTTGCCTGCCGAACGTGACGGAAATTTGACAAGGAAGCGCCGCCCGCGGATCCCGGGCGGCGTCAGGGGAGCCATCCATGGTGGACAACAAGGCGGGCGCCAAGCCCGGCGCAGATATTGCGGGCATGAGCTTCGAAGAAGCTCTCGCCGAATTGCAGGATCTGGTGAAGCGGCTGGAGCGCGGCGACAACAAGCTCGACGAGGCGATCAACGCCTATGAGCGCGGCGCCGCCCTGAAACAGCATTGCGAAATGAAGCTCAAGGAAGCCCAGCTCAAGGTCGAGAAGATCGTGCTGGGTCCAGACGGCAAGGTCCAGGCGGTCCCAGCCAATATCGACTAGCGCGAATATCGACTAGTGCGAATATCGACAAGCGCCAATATCGACGAACGAATTCAGTGATTGAGGTTACCCGTGTCCATCCAGAATGCCCTGAACGACGCCGCCCTTTCGGTCAACCGCAAGCTCGACGAACTGATCCAGCCGGTGAGCGATGCCGAAGGCCGCGTCTATGACGCGATGCGCTACGCGACCATGGTCGGCGGCAAGCGTATCCGGCCCTATCTCCTCATCAACAGCGCCGCGATCTTCAATGTCCATGCCGAGTACGCGCTGCGCGCGGCGGCCGCCATCGAGATGCTGCATTGCTACAGCCTGGTGCATGACGATCTCCCCGCCATGGACAACAGCGATCTCCGCCGCGGCCAGCCGACCGCCCACAAGAAGTTCGACGAGGCGACCGCGATCCTGGCCGGCGACGGGCTCCTTACCATGGCGTTCGAGGTGCTGGCCCATCCCGACACCCATCCCGACGGCGTGGTGCGCGCCGAATTGTGCCTGGCGCTCGCCATCTCCGGGGGCGCTGCCGGCATGGTCGGCGGGCAGATGATCGATCTCGCCTCCGAGAACAAGGATCTCGACATCGGCGCCATCACGCGCCTGCAGCGCTTGAAGACCGGCGCCATCATCGCCTTCTCCTGCGAAGCCGGCGCCATCCTCGGCCATGCGTCGAAGGAACAGCGCCACGCCCTCGTCGGCTATGCCCATGATCTGGGCTTGGCGTTCCAGATCGTCGACGATCTTCTGGATGCCGAGGGCGACGCCGCCGAAACCGGCAAGCCCACCGGTGCCGATGCCGCCGCCGGCAAGGCCACCTTCGTCTCGATCCTGGGGCTGGACCGTGCCCGCCAGCAGGCGCGCATGCTGGGCGACCAGGCCAATGCCCATCTCGACATTTTCGGCCACAAGGCCGATCCCCTGCGCTGGATGACGGAATTCGTCATCAGCCGGAAGAGCTGACGGAACGGGGCCTACGATGACCGCCTCACCCGCCGGCTCCCACCAGGGTGCACCGGCGGGTAGCCGGTTGTCCCGCTTCGCCGATATCCGCGCCACCATCTGGCTCGCGGCACCGATCTCGGTCGCCCTGCTGGTGGAAATGGCGATGGGCGTCACCGAGTATGCGATGGCGGGGCGCCTCGGTGCCGCGGCCTTCGCCGCCGCTGGCTTCGGCGCGCAGTTCCTCTATGTGCCGAAGATCCTCGCCATGGGTGCGCTCTATGCCGTGGCGGCGCTGGGGTCGCACGCTCATGGTGCCGGCAAGCCCGACGAGCTGCTGCGGATCGTGCGCCAGGGCCTGCGCCTCGCCACCATCCTCTCCATCCCGGTGATGCTGGTGATGCTGAGCCTGGGGCCGGTGCTGCGCCTCTTCGCCGCCCGCAATCCCGGCTTCGAACTCGACATTGTCGCCATCGAACAATTGATGTGGTGGGCGCTCCCCTCGGTCATGCCCTTCCTCTGGTTCCAGGTGCTGCGCAGCTTCGTCACCGTGCTCGGCCGCCCCGTCGCCATCACCATCATCGGCCTCTCGATCCTGCCGGTCTTCGTCGGCATGCTCTATCTCCTCATGTATGGCGCGTTCGGCTGGTACGGCATGGGCGTGCCCTCGATCGGGCTTGCCACGACCTTGATCTCCTGGCTGCAATTGGGTCTCGGCATTCTCTATGTGCGCCGCTTCGAACCCTTTGCCTCCTACCCGATCTTCGCCTATCTGCGCGACAGCGACGGCAAGCTCTTGAAGGAGATGCTGGTGGTGGGCGCCCCCATCGCCGGCGCCTATCTGTTCGAGACCGGCATGTTCTTCGGCTCGACCGCCGCCATGGCCGGCTTCGGCACCGACGCGCTCGCCGCCCACAACATCGTCCTCAACGTCACCAGCATCATCTTCATGATCCCCTATGCGCTGGGCCAGGCCGGCACGGTCCGTGTCGGCTGGGCGCTGGGTGCGGGCCGTGCGCAGGATGCGCGCCAGGCTGGTTTGACCGCGATCGGGCTTGCCTTGCTGTGGATGTTGTTCGGTGCCCTGGTCATGTGGCAGGCGCCGGTCCTGCTTGCCGGCTTCTATCTCGACCTTGACGATATCGGCAATGCGGCAGCACTGGCCGTGGCCGTGACGCTGTTCCCCATCGCGGCCATCTTCCAGTTCTTCGACGGGCTGCAGGTGTCGGCCTTGGGTGCCCTGCGCGGTTACAAGGATACCCAGGTGCCGATGGTCATCGCCTTCTTCGGTTATTGGGTGATCGGCATCGGCGGCGGCATTGTCATGGCCTATACTTTCGACGTGCGCGGCCCCGGCGTGTGGTGGGGGCTGGCCATCGGTCTCCTCGCTTCGGGCACGCTGCTGCTGCTGCGCTTCCAGCACATCTCGCGCCGCCATCTGCCGATCCCGGCTTGATGCCATGGCCAAGGAACGCGTCGACAAGCTGCTGGTGGACCGGGGTCTCGTGGAAACCCGCGCCAAGGCCCAGGCGCTGATCCTGGCCGGCCTCGTCTACAGCGACACCAAACGCATCGCCAAGGCCGGCGACCAGATCCAGCTCGATGCGCCGCTCAACGTCAAGGGCCAGGACCATCCCTGGGTCAGCCGCGGTGGCTTGAAGCTCGCCAAGGGGATCGTGGCCTTCTCCCTGCCGGTGAAGGATCTCATCGCCGCCGATATCGGCGCCTCGACCGGTGGTTTTACCGACGTGCTGCTGGCCAACGGCGCCGCCAAGGTCTACGCCGTCGATGTCGGCCACGGTCAGCTCGCCTGGAAACTGCGCCAGGACCACCGCGTGGTGGTGCTGGAAAAAACCAATGCGCGCCACCTCACACCTGAGCAGATTCCAGACCCCCTCGACATCGTCGTGTGCGACGCCAGCTTCATCGGTCTCGAAACCGTCTTGCCGGCGGCCCTGGCGCTCACCAAACCGCAGGCCTGGGCCGTGGCGCTCATCAAGCCGCAATTCGAGGTCGGCCGCGAGAATATCGGCAAGGGCGGCGTGGTGCGCGATCCGCTTTTGCACGAACAGGTCTGCGCCCGCATCGAAGCCTGGTTCGGCCGCCAGCCCGGCTGGACGGTGCTTGGCATCGTCGAAAGCCCGATCCTGGGGCCGGAAGGCAACAAGGAATTCCTCATCGCCGCGCGCAAGGATGCGAGCTCATGACCAAACGTCCCGCGCAACCCGCCGTCACCGAAACCGTCGACCTCACCATCGACGCGCTGGGGGCGCATGGTGACGGGATCGCGCGCTACCAGGGCGCATCGGTGTTTGTGGCCTATGCGCTGCCCGGCGACCGCGTGCGCGTGGCCCTCTCGCCCAAGGGAAACAGCGCCTTCACCGGCCGCGTGACGGAGATCGTGACGCCGGCCCCCAACCGCGTGGTGCCACCCTGTCCGGTCTTCACCCAATGCGGCGGCTGCCAGATGCAGCATATGGCGATGTCGGATTACAGCGCCTGGAAAAGGGCGCAGGTGGCAGGAACACTCGCCACCCGCGGCATCACGCTGCCGCCTGATACACCGCTCATCACCACCGAACCCGGCCAGCGCCGGCGCGCCAATTTCGCCGCCACCAAGGACAATGACCAGGTGACGCTGGGCTTCCACGAAGCCATGAGCAGCAACATCGTGCCGCTCGAGGATTGCCTGCTGCTGACCCCTGCCTTGCGCGCGAGCCTGCCGCATCTCCGTGCCCTCATCCATGCAGCCCTTCACAACAAGCAGGCGGCCGACATCCAGGTCACCGAGACGCTGACCGGCCTCGATGTGCTGGTGCTCTCCGCCGTCAACCTCGCCGAGGCGCGCCGCCAGCCCATGATCGCCGTGGCGCGCGAGGCCGACTTTGCCCGTGTCGCCTGGGCTCATGGCAAGGCGCAGCCCGAACCCATCCTCATGGCGCGCGTGCCGCAGGTGCGCTTCGGCGGCCATCTCCTCGACTTGCCCATCGGCGCCTTCCTGCAGCCCAGTGTCGCCGGCGAAGCCACCCTGGTGGCGGCGGTGCTCAATGGTGTGGGCAAGGCCAAGCGCGTGGCCGATCTCTATTCAGGTTGCGGCACGTTCAGCTTTCCGCTCAGCGCCAAGGCCCGCGTGCTCGCCATCGACAGCGCCAAGCCCGCGATCGCAACGCTGACGACGGCCGCCAATCGCGCCGGGCTTGGCGGGCGTCTTGAAACGATGGCGCGCGATCTCGACCAGTCGCCGCTGCCGCCCCAGGATCTGAAACCCTTCGATGCCGTGATCTTCGATCCGCCGCGCGCTGGCGCCGAGATGCAGGCGCGCATGCTGGTGAAAAGCCGCGTGCCGCTGGTGGTCGTGGTTTCCTGCAATCCGGCAAGCTTCGCGCGCGATGCGCGCCTGCTGCTGGATGGCGGATTTGCCCTGAAATCCCTCATCATCCTCGACCAGTTCCTCTGGTCGCATCACGCCGAACTGGTGGCGGTGTTCAAGCGCTCATGATGCTGCCCGGTTCCAGTCACTGGCGCGCGGCGCGCCCGACCATCGACATGGCAAAGGCCGCCAGCAGGGAATCGATTGTCACCTCATCGGTCGTGAAGGGCAGGATCAGCATCTCGAAATGCGTGAAGGCATAGCCGGTGTCGTAGGGCGCACCTTGAAAGCAGCAGCATGAACGCGCCGCCACGACCCGGTCGGCCACCTCGAACCAGCGTTCGGCGAACGGATCGCCTATCTCGCTGACGCTGACGCGCTGCCTATCTTCCGCGCCGAAATAATGCGCGACGGACGACCCGATGAAGCGGCTAGTGAGGTCGAAGGCGCGATAGGGATTTGGCCGCGCCTCGATATCGACCAGCATGGTCCAGGGCAGCAGTTCCGAATCATGCTGCGGGTCGAACCGGTGGGTCGGCGGAATGGCGCCGTCTGACTGCCAAAGCTGCCAATTGCCGCGCAGGCGCACCAGGCGCGGGTCGCGCGGTTCGGCGATCTCGATCCAGCGATTGTCCTGCTCGGTCATGCACCACAAAGCATAGCGCTGTCCGGCGCAGGATCAACTGCCGGGTGCGACCGTCGAAATCGGCCTCAATGATCCAAAACAGGTTAAAGCAGCAGCTCTTCCGTGCGCGCAAAGGCGAACAGCACGAAGCCGAGCTCGCCCTCCTCTTTGGCGAAGGGCAGGGCCAGCATCTCCAGCGAAATATATTCAAAGCCGGTGCCGAACGGCGCGCCGCGAAAATAGCAGGGGGCCATGGCCTTGCGCGCCGCATCGGCGACGGCGAACCAGCGTTCGGCATAGGGTGGCCCGACCTCGCTGAGATTCATGCGCGTCAGCGCCTGCGCCTGGAAATAATGCGCGAACTCCGTGCCGATATAGCGGAAGAACACATCATATTGCCGCGTCTCGTTCGGCTGGTCGATGAACTCGCCCAGGATCAGCCAGGGCAGGACCAGCGGAAAATCCACCGGGTCGAAGCAGGCCCGTTTCGGCAATCCATCTGCCGTCGCCCAATCCCGCCAGGCTGCCTCCAGGGCGAGAAGGGCGGGTGAGTCGAGCGCTTCCTTCTTTTTCCAACGCGCTTTATCTGCGGCCATCTGGTCCTTGGGGTGAGCATGGTCTGGTGTCGTCTGGCCGGCGCACCGGCGGAAACCTCACGTTAACACTTATCGTAGGAATTTATAACCAATTGTTTCCGGGCGGGATGGCGATCTCACCCGACCTGCCCGCGATGGCGCAGCAGATGATCCGCGAGCACGATCGCCAGCATCGCCTCGCCCACCGGCACCGCGCGGATGCCGACGCACGGATCGTGGCGCCCGGTCGTCACCACATCGACCTCTTCGCCGGTCGTGGTGACACCCTTCCGCGGCGTGTTGATGGAGGAGGTGGGCTTCACCGCGAATCGCACCACGACATCCTGCCCCGTCGAGATGCCGCCGAGGATGCCGCCGGCCTTGTTGGAGAGGAACGCGACCTTGCCGTCCTTCATGCGCATCTCGTCGGCATTCTCCTCGCCCGAAAGCGATGCTGACTCGAAGCCGGCGCCGATCTCGACGCCCTTCACCGCATTGATGCTCATCATCGCCGACGCAAGGTCCGCATCGAGCTTGCCATAGAGCGGCGCGCCGAGGCCCACTGGCACGTTCGACGCCACCACTTCGATGACGGCGCCGATCGAGGAACCCGATTTCCGCACACCGTCGAGATATTCTTCCCACACGGCGGCGGTGGCGGCGTCCGGCGACCAGAACGGATTCTTCTCGACCTCAGCCCAATCCCAGGCCCGGCGGTCGATCTTGTGATGGCCGATCTGCACCAGGGCGCCCCTGATCACGATCGGGTGGGGCAGCAGATGATCCAGCACCTTGCGCGCGACCGCACCGGCCGCGACCCGTGCCGCCGTCTCGCGCGCCGACGACCGCCCGCCGCCGCGATAATCGCGGTTGCCCTGATACTTGGCCCAATAGGTGTAATCGGCATGGCCCGGGCGGAACTGCTCGGCGATCTTGCCGTAATCCTTGCTGCGCTGATCCTCGTTGCGGATCATCAGCGACATGGGCGTGCCCGTGGTCCTGCCCTCGAACACGCCGGAGAGGATCTCGACCGCATCGGGCTCGCGACGCTGTGTCACAAAGCGCGACTGGCCGGGCTTCCTGCGGTCCAGCCAATGCTGGATGTCGCTGGCCTCGATACTGATGCCCGGCGGCGTGCCGTCGACGACGCAGCCCAAGGCCGGCCCATGGCTTTCGCCCCAGGTGGTGAACCGAAACAGATGCCCGAATGTGTTGTGCGACATCGACCGGCTGCTTTAGGACTCGGTCTTCGAGAAATTGCGCAGCATCTCGGTCAACTCCACCGCCGATTCCGGGCGCAACATGCCGACGACATTGTAGCCGCTGTCGACATGATGGATTTCGCCGGTGACACCGCGCGACAGATCGGACACGAAATAGAGGCCGGCGCCGCCGACATCCTCGATGGTGACGTTGCGCACCATCGGCGCGTTGAGTTCGTTCCAGCGCAGGATCTGCCGGAAATCGCCGATGCCCGACGCTGCCAGCGTCTTGATCGGCCCCGCCGAGATCGCATTGACGCGGATGCCGCGATCGCCGAGATCGGCGGCGAGATAGCGCACCGAACATTCCAGCGCCGCCTTCGCCACACCCATCACATTGTAATGCGGCATGACGCGCTCGGCGCCGAGATAGGTGAGCGTCACCAGCGAGCCGCCATTGTTCATCAGCGCCTGGGCGCGGGCGGCCACAGCCGTGAAGCTGAAGCAGGAGATGTCGAGCGTGCGCAGGAAATTGCCGCGCGTCGTGTCGACATATTTGCCCTTCAGCTCTTCCTTGTCGGAAAAGGCCACGGCATGGATCACGAAATCGAGGCTGCCCCAGCGCTCTTTCAGCGTGGCGAAGGTGGCGTCGATACTGGCTTCGTCGGTGACGTCGCACGGCACCACGATATCGGCATTGATGGAGGTGGCGAGCGGCTTCACCCGGCGCTCCAGCGCCTCGCCCTGATAGGTGAAGGCAAGTTCGCCGCCCTGCGCCGCCACGGCCTTGGCTATCCCCCAGGCGATCGACCGGTCGTTGGCAACGCCCATCACCAGGCCGCGCTTCCCAGCCATCAGCCCCTTCGAATCACTCATCTAGCAACCCCAATTCCTTGATTTAACAAAGGTTGTGGCCGTCATCCTACACCATCGCGGCACTGGGTCAATTCGCCGCCGCAACATGGGGCCCGCGCGAAAAGATGGGGATAATCCCGCGCGTCAGCGCGTGATCGGCGCCGTCGCCAGGGGGGCTGGCGCCAGCAATCCCGGCCGGTCCAGGCGCAGCAATTCCGGCCGCTGGTGGAGCTCGATCAGATCCGCCACCAGCCGACCCAGAGCCGGGCCGAACTTGAAGGCGTGGCCGGAACAGCCGCAGGCGAGTACCAGGCGTTCGCCCCAATCGCCGCCCGCTTGATCGACGATGAAATCGGCATCCGGCGTCATGGTCCAGGGATGGCGCTGGGTGCGCGCGACCTTGACCGGCATGTCGGGGAAGCGCGCGTGGAACCAGTCGAGCAGGCGTCGCTCCTCATCCATGTCGGGATCCCACGATGTGGCATCTGGATCCCATCCCGCCTGCCCCGCATCGAAGGCGATCTTGTAGCCGATGCCCGGCACCGGATGGCCATAGATGCCGCCGGCCGCCCCCGCCTCGCCGACCGCCTGCCATTCAGCGAGGCCTGGCCGCTCGGTCAAGTCCGGCGCATCGAGGAACGTCACCTGCGCCACAGCGGGTGCCAGCGGCAGCTGGATGCCCATGTGGCGGAGCAGCGCGCCGCTCCACGGGCCTGCCGCCATCACCACCCGCGCCGCACTCAACACGCGCCGCTCGGTGGTGACGCGCACCGCAGCACCCTCGCGGTTGACGGCCACCACCGCCTCGGGCGCATGGATCGTCACCCCGGAATCGGCCGCGGCCTGCACCAGCGCCGCCAGCCCCGTTTCCGCGAGCACGGTGCCGGCGCGCCTGTGGAAGAGGGCGCCTTCACCAGGCAGCAGCCGCATCTCCGGAAAGAGCTCGCGCAATGTCTCCCCATCCAGCGCATCGATCTCGACCCCCGCCGCGCGCACATGCTGCGCCAGCGCCGTGAGCTTCGCTGCCGGACCCAGATCGACCTGGCCCGTGAGGTGCAGGATCTGGTGCCCGCTGCTGGCCTCGAGATCGTGCCAGGCGGCAATCGCCTCCAGCGCAAGGTTCACATAAAAGGGATGGTCATAGGCGATGCGGATCGAGCGCGAGGCGCCGGTCGAGGAGGTGACATCATGGCCCGACCCGAACCGGTCGACCAGCGCCACCCGCTGCCCGCGCCGCGACAGCTCGAAGGCGCTCGCCATGCCGAACACCCCGCCGCCGATGACGATCGTGTCGAAGATTGATTCAGTGGTCATGCTGCCTCACTACACCCTCGGTGCAATCCCTCCCACCTTCAGGGGGGAGGTTAGGTGGGGGGCATGGGTGATGATCGTGTAAAAGCGAAACTGAAACCAGCCCCCCTCCCGACCTCCCCCCTGAAGGTGGGAGGAGAAGCACCACACCTCCTTTTCGTCGTGGCCGCCCAATCTTGAAGCATCGGGCGGGCCATCCACGAGTTTCTTCGTGTCTATCCGAACTCAAGCGCTTCGCCAAGATCGCGCCAGTCAGGATTGTCGGTCATTCTCTCCAGACCAGTTTGTTGAACTGGTCGTTGGATATTGTCTTGCCCGTGCTGCTTTCAGACCAGGCGCCGATATTGCTGCGCCGGATGATGATTTCCTCATACTGATCGACATTCGCGAGCGGGCAATAAAGGCTGAGCGCATCGTCGCCATCCCAGCGATCGAACGCACAATAGGCATGTGCAAAATCTTGGGCAACTATTGCAAAGCCCGCGGCCTTGCGTGCGATGATCAAGACATGACCCGACCCGTAGCCATCGTCTGAATCGGCAACCGCCCAGTACTGCCCCGAGGGCGACACATGCGGTGGGTCGTCAAGATCAATGGTTGCACCGCTGACAAGGTCGATCAACGCGGCGCCATGGCCTTCATAGAATTGGGCGAACACGGTCGCCGTCTGGTTTTTCCTGTCGTACGCGAAGAGCCGGTAGAGCAGGCAATCCTCCTGCCCATTGCAGGCCGTCATATCCTGATACTGCTTCATCTCGCCGGCGGTGGCGAGGTGGATCACCAATCGCTCACCCTGGCGCTTGGCATTTTGCGGGAAGGTTGCGAGCAATTTTGCTTCACGTGCGACAATCACATCGTCGAAAAAATTGCCGGTTACCGGCGGCGGATCAGCCTGGCAGCCCAGGAGGCAGATTGCGACGACAGCGCCGACAAGCGGAGGCAGAAGTCGCAGGAAACTGGAAGTCATCATATCCTCAGTTTCCGCCATCCATGAGAATGCTGTCGAAGGTGGCGTCAAATGTCATGGCAATGATCTCTATCCTGTTCCTCATGGTCCGCGCCGTCGATTGGACATCACCCGCTAGTCGCCCCCCCGCCGCAAAGCGGCTAGTCGCCACCGCCGCAACCCCCACCGCCATCGCCCCCACCGCCATCGCCACCACCGTCCCCACCGCTGCCGCTATCACCCAGCCCGTCGGTGCCGCCATCGATGCCGCTGTTGCTGAAATCGCCACCGCAATGCCCGCCATGAATGCCGGCGCGGCGCAGGCTTTCGCAATCCGCCTCATAGCGATGACCGTCCGGAATATCGAGCTTGGCGTCGAGGGCGAAGAGCAGCGGCAGGCGCGTCGGATTGTTGGGGTCGATATTCTCATCCTGGCAGCAATACCACCACACCCGGCGCAGACCTTCATTGTCGCGCCGCTCGTCGGGCCGCAGCACCACGGCCGGTGTGTGGTGCATGTAGCTGCCGAACGCGTCGCGGCAGAACGCCTCATATTCGCGCGTGTAAAGAATGAATTCGTGCCACAGCGCATCGGCGATCTTGGAGGGCATCGAGACATGCTTCTGCCCGCTCATCAGATAGGCGATGAAGAATTGCCGCAGGCCGCGCGACACCAGCGCCGCCTGCTTGCGGTCGAGATTGTGCGTCGTCATCAACCTGCCGAGCAGGCCGCGCGGCCAGTGATAGGTGCGGATGCGCTGGGCCCGCCGCAGGTGCGCGCTGTGGCGCCACATCCGATAGGCAATGGTGCCGAAGATGGCGGCCAGCACAAATCCCCAGAATTCCACGCGATCCCCCGATCGATCCCACCGCCTGCATGCCGCGCGCAACAACCCTCGCGCGCATCGGCAGCCACTCTAGGCCAGCGGCTCGCAGCCGGGCAAGTACCCGCCGCACATGACGATCATGCCGACGCCTCCTTCAGCGATCGGGGATCAGGGATCAGGGATCAGCGAACAGCGATCGGGGATCAGGGGAAGCGCTGCTCCGCTTCGCCTTCGGCCAGCGTGTCGTCATTGGCGTCGACCGCTTTCACGGTGAACACATAACGATGCGATCCTTCGGGCGGGCAGGGACCGTTGTAACCGGATTTCAGCGCGCCCTTGGGAATGATCCCGCTGCCATCATGGGGTACCGTGCCGCCACCATGGCGCCAGCTCGCATCAAGATCCTTCAGTCGCACCTTGAAGGCGACCGTGCCGGCCGGAATGTTGCCGACCTTGATCTCCGGCGAGATGCGCGAACATTTGCTCGACCCGTCGAACTTGAAACTGACGGTGAGGTCGTCGGCCAAAGCCGGCATGCTGCCAATCGACAGGCCGATGATCAACGCCGCCGCCGGCATGAATTGCCACTGCATGAGGAACCTCCCAGGATTGCGATCTGGATTGCGATCTAGCTGATTATCTTGGCGCGCATCCTCCAGCCAATGCAACGCGGCCAATCGCCGCCACCGCCCTTACTGCAACCCGTTGCGGATGCGCGGTGGCACGTTGCTGGGCTTCTTCGGATTGGTCGGCATCACCTTGTTGTCGAGCGACGGCACGGCGCGCGGCAGCAGCGGCTTCTGTGGCGGCTTGTTGATGGTCTCGCGCGGATTGGGGCGGGGGTCCAGGGCGTCGCGGCAGTTCGAGCGGAGCGGTTCGATGAGGTCCTGGCAATCGGTGCCGGGCGGATAGCCGGTATTGTTCTGCGCCAATGCCGGCGTCGCCCCCGCCCCCGTCAACAGGGTCAACAGGATCAGTAGCCCCAGCAGACAAGCGGCGCCGGCGACGCTGCGGCTAGTTCCTGGCGCCCAGGATATTTCCCTCCGCATCGACCACGATATCATAGGTGGCACCATCCAGCAGCGCCGTGCCGCGATAGAGGTAATTCCCGTCGCGGGTCAGGCCCGAGACCTGATTATAGCCGGCATTGAGCACCCACAACTGCGCTTCCTGCTCGGAAAAATCCACCGGCGGCAAGGGCTGGTCGCTGGCATTGGCCAAGGTCAAATTGGCGTACATGACAAAGGCCGGATCGAACCCTTCTTCGGCCAATGCCGGCATGGTCCACAGCGCGCCGCCGAGCAGCAGCACCATCGCCATCGATTTGCGCATCCTGATGAGACTCATCGCTGACCTCCTTGGGGAAAGACCCCGACAGTCACCTACCCTGAAGAAACACCCATCGCCGGCAGGCGGTTCCCGGCACCGGATGGCTCTCTGGTTTGGGCAACGAGTCCAACAGCTTGCCGTGGCGGCAATAAGGCATTTTCAAGGTCTTGTCGCGCCCCGGTTGTAGGCCCGCCGGCTTGCCCGTATAAGGACAGCGGCGATAACACACAGCAGGCGCGAGACCACACCATGCGCATCCTGGCCGCGCGCGTCGCGGGAATGTCGATCAACAGTGTCGGCACGGTGCCGGCATCGCATCAGATCGAGGCCAGCTAGCGCATCATGATCCGGCTGCTTGGTGCGACCCTCAGTGGCATCATCTACTGCTTCATCGGACCGCCCTTTGCGCTCCTGGCGCTGATCGGCCTGGGTACGCTCCACTTCATGCGTCTCGGCTACACGGCCAGCGACGCCTTCTGGCGTTTCACCAGCATGCTGGACCGGGCCACCGATGCGGCGGGTCCCACCTTCAACATCATCCTGCTGCTGGGGCTCTGCGCCGCCGCCGCCCTCTCGGCCGGAATCGTCGCGGCGCGCATCACCCGCCGGTATGCCTATCTCGCCAGTCTCTTCATCATCCTCGTCTGCGCCGGCACGCTGCTCTATATCGGCCGTTTCCGGGTGCTGGAGATCTATCTGTGGCTGTTCATCCTCGGCGGCACGGCCAGTGTGCTGGTCGGTGCCTTCATCGGCGGGCGCACCTACTGGCCGGATGCAGGGCCCTCGCCGACCCGTCGGCTGCGTTGAAAAAAGAGCGGAGTCCGGCCGGCTTGGGGGCGCCGATCGGACTCCGCCCGTCACTGTCCCGAACAGGGTGTTACGGGAGCAGCACGGTATCGATGACGTGAATGACGCCGTTCGACTGGTTGACGTCGGCGATGGTCACCTTGGCGACATGGCCCTTGGCGTCGGTGATGGTGATGCCGTCGGCACTCTCCGCGAAGGTGAGTTCGGCGCCGTTCACCGTCTTCACCATGGCCTTGCCGTTGCCAGCCTTGATCGCGGCACCGACCGCGGCCGCATCCACCTTGCCCGGCACGACGTGATAGGTGAGGACCGCAGTGAGCGTCTCCTTGTTCTCCGGCTTCAGCAGCGTCTCGACGGTGCCGTCGGGCAGGGCCGCGAAGGCCTCATTGGTGGGGGCGAACACCGTGAACGGGCCGGGTCCCTGCAATGTTTCAACCAGGCCCGCCGCCGTCACCGCCGCCACCAGCGTGGTATGGTCCTTGGAATTGGCGGCGTTCTCGACGATGTTCTTGGCTTCATACATGGCGGCACCGCCGACCATCGGATTCTCGGCGGCGATGGCCACCAGCGACCCGCCCGCAAGCAGGCTCACGACAGTCAGAGTAGCCAAAAATTTGGTGGGCAATAAGTTGCGCGTCATTTCAGTGCTCCCGATCTGTGGCGCGGCACAGATCATCCGCGCCGCATGACATCACTTACGGGGCGATGCCGGCGCTGGATGCGGGAGAAAAAATATCGCGGCAAGGTCACCGCGGCCGGTGATCCAACGCGCTGCGTGCTGCCTATATGCGGCTCAATGCCCGATGCTGGATTTGCGCCGTGGATGCGTCGAAAGCCCGGTCGAGCCCTTGTCGAGCCAGGTCGAACTGGGCTCGCTGGGCGGCCGCTGCAGCCATTCGCTGGGCAGCGGCGAGGTCTTCATCCGGGTCGGGTTGCGGTCGGTCTTGTTGCGCTGGTCGCTTTCGCCGCGCGGCGTATCCTTGATCCGGTCGCTGTTCGAGGGCGGCAGCTTGCGGCAATTGGCATTGCCCTGGCCGCAGCGCGTCGGGTCGCGCAACTGCCCGCTATCGGCCAGCGCCGGCTGAGCCGCGAAGGCCAGCCCCCCCGCCAACCCCGCCGCCAGCCCGGTGAGCGCGATGATTCTGCAAATCGGTCGCATCATGGTCGCCTTTCTGTCACATCTTCCAGAAATGGCGCGTGTCATGGCCGATTACATCGGCCCAGCGACAAAAAAACCGGGCCGCTATGTCAAACCGGCCGGGCGAGGCGCAGCTTGCCGCTCTCGAAACCTTCCTTGGCGACATAATCCTCGATCACCAGGCATTGCCGCACGGCACCCTCCGCATCGCCGAGCGGGCAGATGAGATATTCGACGTCGAGCGCCGTCTGATGCGTGATCTGCGCAAAGGCCATGCCCAGCCCCGGCCAGCGCGACTCGCTCACCGCGCGATAGGCGCGGATCAGATCCGGTGTCGCGCAGATGTCGAACGCCAGTTCGTCGAGATAGGTGCCGGTGAAATCCATGCCGGAGGCATGCACCACCGCCGTCCCCACCAGCCGGTAGAAGACCCGGAACGGATCAGCCTGCAGATCGACGATGATCACAAAGGGCAGCAGCGATTTGATGTCGGCGGGTTCGATATCGGCGCGCATCGGCAGGGCGCCCAGGCGCCGCGACCGCCAATAGCGATAGAGGGCCGCCACCCGGGCCGAGCGGAAGTCCGGCGCATGCTGGCCGCGGATCAGGTCGAAGGAGGACCGGTCCGGTTTGATGAAGCTGGCGGCTGCGTCCATCACCTGTTTCATCCCTGAAAGGTGGGCGGCGCGACAGACACCCACGGCAACCATGGGTAGGAAACGTGCGCCGGCAATACCAACGAGTGTGGTGGCGAAGTTGTTAACGCTTGGTAAACTTTTCCGGCGGGACCCGCCGCTGTCACAGCAAAAGGCGCCCCATGTCACATATTTAGGTCACACATTTGGGTCACACATTTGGGTCACGGTTCTGGACCACCCGTTCAGGCGATGAGTTCCGGCCCCTCATTCTTCACGCTGTTGACCAGCGTCGAGACGATGCGCTCCTTGAGCACATCCTCGCCCGGCGCCTTCAGCAGGGCGGTCGCCGCTTCGGCCGAGCCGGTGAGCCAGGTTTCCTGCTCGGCTTCCTCCAGGATCACCGGCATGCGGTCGTGGAAGCGTGACATCCACCCATTGGCGGCGGTGACGACGATGGTGAAGCTCTGAATGGTCTCGCTGCCATCCCGCGCGCGCCAGCTTTCATGGAGTCCGGCCAGCGCCAGCAGGGCGCCGTCCTGCCGTTCGAAGAGATGCGGGATCTTGGCGCCCTTGGGCCCGGTCCATTCATAAAAGCCGTCGGCCGGCACGATGCAGCGGCGCTTGGCGAAGGGCTGGGCATAGCTCGGCTTCTCGCGCACCGATTCCGCGCGCGCGTTGAAGGTGGCGTAGCTCGCCTTGCCTTCCTTCGACCAGGCGGGAATGAGGCCCCATTTCTTCAGCGCGAGGCGCCGCGTGGTCGCATCCTCCGCCAGCACCACCGCCGCATCCTGGGTCGGCGCCACATTGTAGCGCGGGCCGAAATTCGGCACCGGCCCCTTGATGCTGAAGAAGCTCTGCATTTGGTTGGCGGAACTCTTCTGCACAAACCGCCCGCACATGATCCCACCACCTCGTCCTTTCCGCGCGCCCCTGGAAATCAGGCCGGCTTGCGCGGGCTACTGCCGAACGCATCCAGCGCATGGCGCTGCACCGCCGAGAGCGGCTGCGCCGGTTCATGAACGCGCTGGTCGATCGAGGGCAATGCATCGCGTTCCGCGACTGAAGACAGGGTCGGCCCGAGATCCCGCAGCAGCCCGTCATGGATCGCATAGATCCAGCCGTGAAGATGCAGCGCCTGCCCCCGCGCCCAGGCATTCTCGATGATCGGTGTTGCAGCAATCCGCCGCACCTGCATCTCGACATTGACCTCGCACAGCCGGTTGACCCGCTCGGCCGTCGTGGGGATGGCGTCGAACAAGGCGCGGTGCTTGCGATAGAGCATGGTGACCGGTTGCAGCCAATGATCCAGCATCGCGCCGCGCTCACTGGCCAGAACCCGCTCGATGCCGCCGCAGCCATAATGGCCGCACACGATGACATGCTGCACCTTCAAGTGCTGGACCGCGAATTCCAGCACGGTCAGCAGGTTGAGATCGCTGGTATGGACCAGGTTGGCGATGTTCCGGTGCACGAACACTTCGCCCGGGTCCAGCCCCAGCACGTCATTGGCGGTGATGCGGCTGTCGGAACAGCCCAGCCACAGATAGCGCGGCGCCTGCTGTTCCGCGAGGCGCCGGAAGAAGTCGGGATCGTCCCGCGTCTTCTCCTGCGCCCATTGCACATTCTGGTCGAAGAGATGATCCAGCAATCGCGACATGTCACGCCCTCATGACGATGGATCGAGGATGCTGCGCAGCTTCGCCGCCAGCTCCTGGTGCCGGAAGGGTTTGGCGAGGAAATAGCTCCCTTGCGCGAGGCGCTCCTGGTGCAGCACCGCCTGTTCCGAATAGCCCGAGGTGAACAGGATCGGCAACGATGGCCAGCGCTCGCTCACCTGTGCCGCCAGCTGCTGACCGTCCATGCCGCCCGGCATGACGATGTCGGTGAAGAGGAGGTCGATGGCGGCACCCGATTGCAGCGTGGCGAGCGCCTCGGTGCCGCTCCTCACCGCCACCACCTGATAGCCGAGATCGCCGAGCTGGCCAGCCACATGGGCGCGCACCAGATCATCATCCTCGACCAGCAGGATCCGCTCGCTGCCGCCCCGCAAGGGCGCCTGCGATCGCCGCCGCCCCGGGCGCGCGCGGCAGATAGAGCCTCACGATCGTGCCCTGGCCAGGCTCCGAATAGATCTGCACATGGCCCAGCGACTGCTTCACGAAACCATAGACCATGCTGAGGCCGAGACCGCTGCCGCGGCCCATTTCCTTGGTGGTGAAGAACGGCTCGAAGGCCCGCTCGACGGTCGCCTTGTCCATGCCGATGCCGCTGTCGGAGACCGCGATCATCACATAGTCTCCGCTCGCCCCATCGGCCGGCGTGAAGCTGGCGTTCGCCGTCTCCACGGTCAGGCGCCCGCCCGCCTTCATGGCGTCGCGCGCATTGAGGCACAGATTGAGGAGCGCATTATCCAGCTGTCCCTGGTCGACCATGGCCGGCCACAGATCCACCTGCGGCACATGTGCGATCTCGATCTGCCCACCCAGCGACCGGCGCAGCAGCCCGTCCATGCCGGCGATGAGCTGGTTGACGTCGGTCACCTGCGGGTCAAGCGGCTGGCGGCGTGCAAAGGCCAGCAGCCGGTTGGTGAGCTCGGCGCCGCGCAGCGCGGCCTTCGCGGTCATTTCCGCCAGCCCCTGCAAATGCCGGTCGGCGCCGAGCCGCTCTGCCAGCATCTCGGCATTGCCGAGCACCACGGTGAGGAGATTGTTGAAATCATGGGCGATCCCGCCGGTGAGCTGGCCGATCGCCTCCATCTTCTGCGACTGGCGCAGCTTCTGGTCCAGCTCCTCGATCGCCGCGCGTTGCTGCTTCAGCGATTCCGCCGTGCCGTTGAGGAGCGCCATCAGCTTGCCGAGATCGCCCTTGGGATGGGGCAGCGGAATGCGCGCATCGAGATCGCCTTGTCCCAGCCTCGCGATCATCGCCGCAATGCGCCCGACCTGGCGCCGGATGCTGAACTCCGCCAGCGTCCAGACACCGGCAAAGAGCAGCAGCGACAGCGCGATGAGGCTGAGGAGATCCACGAACAAGCGCTCATTGGCCGCCGCCAACAGGTCGGCGGCGGGCAGGCCTACCAGCACATAAAGGCCGGCATCCTGCGAGATCGCGGCATCTGCCACGGCCCACACCTTGCCGCCCTCGTTGATGATGGCGACCGCGCCACCCGTGCCGCTTTTTGTCGTGACTTTGCTCGCGGCCTGAAACAGCGCGCTCTCCGCCATCGAGGTGCCGAGCGGCACGGCATGCTCCGCGCCCGGCTGCCACACCAGGACCGTGCCCTTCTTGTTGACCAGCAGGATCTCGCGGGTCCGCAGCGGCACCTGATATGCCTCGACCAGCTTCTGGAGGTTGAGCGAGGCAAGGAGGACGAAGCGCGGCGGTCCGCTCTCCGCCAGCGCCGGGTGGGCGATCTGCAGCACCGCCAATCCGGTGAGGCGGCCGAAGGTCGGCTCAAGGCTGACACCGCCCTTGAGCTGCAGGGCGTTCTTGAAATAGAAGCGGTCCGAGAGGTCGAGATCGCGCCCGGATTGCAGCGAATCGCAGAATAGCGCCCCGTCGGTCCGGATGGTGAGGATGCCGGTATATTGCTGGTTCTGCTCCCGCACGTCCGAGAGGAAGCGCGAACAGGCGGCGCGGTCCTCCGTCTCGAGGTCGCGGGCACGCGCCAGACCATAGAGGAGCTGGTTGGTGCCCTTGATCTTCTCGTCGAGATCATGAGTGAGCGTCGTCGCCATGGTCCGCAACTCGGCCTCGGCCTGCCGGATACCGGCCGTCCGGTCCTGCAGGAACCGCAGACCGATGAGCAGCCCCGGCACCAGAGTCGCCAGCAGGACCAGGATCAGGAGGCGCGCGCGGATGCTCATGACATCATTCCCATCTTCCCCAAAGGGCGGCGGTCCCCGCGACAAGCTGGCTCTTGGCGATGACGGCGATCCGCGGAATCATAATCGAGTTAGACCGCTCCTTGCAGCCATGTTATCGCGGCGCGCGGGCGACCCTGCGGAGAATCGGGGCCAAGCTGCGTTAACGGCTTGATAAGCCGTCACACACTAAGGTCGCGCCGGCCCGGGCGGAAGGGGCGAGGGAACGAAGCTGATGGCGCATGTGCTGCTGATCGATGATGACGAACTGGTCCGGGACATGCTGCAGACGGCCCTGCAGCTTGCCGGCCATGACGTCACCCCGGCCGGCAACGGGCGCGAGGGATTGGAAAAGTTCGCCGAGCGCCGCCCCGACATCGTCGTCACCGACATCATCATGCCCGAGCAGGAGGGGATCGAGACGATCCTCGCCATCCGCAGGATCGACCAGGCCCTGCCCATCATCGCCATGAGCGGTGGCTCCAGCCTCGGCGCCGTCGACTTCCTCAACGCCGCCAGATCCTTCGGCGCCAGCCGCGTCCTCAACAAGCCCTTCAGCCCCAAGGACCTCATCGCAGCCCTGAAGGACTGCCTGGTCACCGGCTGATCCGGCCTGCTGTGGGGCCCCGCAGGATTTCATGACGCCCCACCTTCACCAGGCCCACCCTCACCAGGCCAGCGGCACGCCGTCATGGAGTCGCGGCAGGCTGCTGTAATCCTCGATGCCGAGGCATTGCCGCACGATCCCGTTGCTGGCCAGCGGGAACAGCCCGTACCGCACGGTGAGGAATCCGCCGGACCGCGCCGGCCAGTCATAATGGTCGATCACAGGTGCGGCACTGTCATGGCATTGGCGATAGCTCGCCATCAGCTTGGCAATGGCGCCATGATCGCCCTCGTCGCGGAGCTCGTCGAGATAGAGGCCGGCGATGTTCATCCCGTTCCATTCATCGACCCTGGTTCCGGTCAGCCGATAGCGCACGCGAAAGGGATCCTGTTCGAACTCGGTCAGCAGCAGCAGCGGCAGCAGTGATGGAATGGCAGAGGGATCAACCATCGCGCGGTCGGGCAGGCGACCCTCGTTGAGGCTCGCCCAATAGCCGGAAAGGGCGTCGATCGGATCAGGCGACGCGTGCGCCATGCCGGTCAGGGACCTGTCGCATGGCAAATGGTTGGCGCAGTCGGCATGGCGGTTCCCTGGAGCAGCCCAACGCAGCCGTCATGAACGCAGGCTGACGGCACACGATAATTATCCTAGGCCGAGTCGGTCGGCAAGGCAAAATACAAGATCGTAGTCCTACGCCGCCGCCATCGAGCAGCGGGGGGCCGCCACCAAGGAGATCGCTGCCAGCGTGTCGCGTGCCTCCGACGGCACCATTGAGGTGCGCCAGAACATCGCCGAGGTCATGACCATCGCCGGCGAATCCCGCGAAGCGGCCAGCGGCGTGCTCGGCGCCTCGGGCGAACTCGCCAAACAGGCCGAAGGCCTCACCACCGAGATGGCCGTCTTCGTCGACGTCATCAACCGCGTCGGGTAACGCGTAGCCTCTCTAGTTGGAGCGGCGGCAAAAATGATCGCAGTACTAAAGCCCTCCCACCTTCAGGGGGGAGGGTGGGGTGGGGGGCTGCCTTCAGTCTCCCACGCGTCTGCCGACAGTCGTCGGCGGGGTGGGGGGGGCCAGCGATGATTGTGTGAGAGCGAAACCGACCCCGGCCCCCCTCCCGACCTCCCCCCTGAAGGTGGGAGGAGAAGTTCTACTCCCCTATCCCGTCATGGTCGGCGAAGGCCGACCATCCACGAGTTTCTTTCTTCAAGGCCCAGACATCCGTCACTCAGTCCACGTTGAGGGCGATAGGGAGATCGGCTTGGAGAAAAGGCCCAAGTTCGCGCCAGGTATAGACGACCTCGATGGCGCCATATCGCCGGGAGTCAGTCCCATCCGGATCAACGGTGATGGTGAGCGTGTCGGCCGACACCGTCCAGGTCTGCGGCTCCTCCACCAAACTCTCGATCAGATCCCGCGTTATCTCGGGCGACCCTGACTCAAGTTCGATGGCGTTGAACGCACGGGTCGACAGGAACGATTCCCAGCCGCTGCCGGACTTGAAAATCTGCGCGGCCGTCAATTCTTGGCCGGTCGTCAGCAGGACGTTCTCGTTCCAGTACGTACCCCACATATGAGCGGCGCCCATCCAGTAGACTGATTTTTCGACGCTCACGAAATTCGGCAGCGACGTGCGAACCGTCGCTGAAATCTCGACCTGCGGATTGCCATCCATCTCGATCCACTCGCCGACGACCGATCGTGCCCATTTCTGCATGTCGTCGTTCCACCGAGCTGTCTCGGCCACTTTCGGCGCGATGATCTGCGGGTAGCTGAAATAATGCCGTCCGGTCTCGGCCGGCCTATCGTACTCCGGCTCCGCGTCGATCTTGATGGTCTGATACTCGGCGACCTGCAGGAAGGTAAAGGCAGGTTGGACGATGATCGCCCCGGCAAGATCCTGGATGCGCGTATCATATTCCATATCGAGACATTCGGCGGTCGTCCAGCCGGCGCGGTCGGTGGCGCCGCAATAGGCGCGCAGGAATTTGAGCCAGGCGCGTTGACTGGTCTTGATGGTTTGCGCGGCATCGCCATCCAGCTTCGCCTGTGTCTCCTTGTAGGTGGCCGCCATCTTCTCGTCGAGCGCCGACAAATCCTCATCTGCGCAGATGATCTTCTCCAGCGGCTGCGTCGCCGCCGCACAATCGAAGCTCGCGGCATGGGCCGGCCGAGCAAGGCTGCCGACCGAGGCGATGACGATCAATCCGGCAGTCCACAGGAAGGCAATGAGAAGCAGGCGGCCAGCACCAGCCATGTGGCGTTGCTCGACATCCATCGCGTTTCTCACCGCTCCGCCGTCAGAAACTGCGCCACCGCATCCGCCGGCACCTGCGCCTCGGTGCAGATGCGGCGGGCAAGGCTTGCTGCCGCGTCGCGCACCGCGCCCGGCGGGCGGTCCAGCCAATAGGAGGAGGGGTTGAGCGCCATGCGCTGGTCGAGCATGACGAGCTTGCCCTGTCTGATGAGGTCGGCTGCGAGCGGTGGCCTGGCGAGGGCCACACCCAGCCCGTTCATCGCCGCATCCAGCACCAGGTTGTAATCCTCGAAACGGCGATCATGGGGCCGGGGCTTGTAGTCGAGCGACTGCGCCATGAACCAGGCGCGCCAGCCCGCGGCATCTGAATCATGGATGAGCGGTTGATCGAGGAGCCGCGCCGCGTCGCCCGTCACGCCGATCTCGCGCGCCAATTGCGGCGCGGCGATCGGAAAGCAATATTCCTCGAACAGCTGCAGCGAGATGCGGCTTGGAATGGCGCCGCGCCCGCAGCGGATGGCAAGGTCGATCCCGTCATCGGCGAGATCCACATGGCGATGATCGGCGCTGAGCGAGATGCGCAGGGATGGTTTGCCGCTCTCGAATTTTTTGAGGCGCGGCATCAGCCACAATCCGCAGACCGAGGGAATGGTCGAGAGCCGCACCACCGCCGAGCCTCTTGATTCCGTCCAGCGGTCCGAATTGTCGGCGAGGAGGGCGAAGGCCTCATTGGTGCGCAGGTACAGCCGCTGCCCTTCCGGCGTCATGGCGACGCCGCGCGCCTGGCGGTCGAAGAGTTTGAGGCCCAGCCAATGTTCGAGCTTCGCCACCTGCCGGCTGACCGCGCCATGGGTGATGTTGAGGGCGGTGGCGGCCGCCGAGAAGCTGCCGCCCCGCGCCGCCGCCTCGAAGGCGCGCAGCGTATCAAGGGGCGGGAGGGGGTTGGCCGAGCTGTGATTCATGCTCACAACTCAGCGTCCAGCTGTTCGTTTGTCAAGGGGCTGGCCTTGGGCGAGGGTCCGGCCGCGCGAGAAACCTGCAGATATCCCCCGCAAACGCGACAATATCCCCCGCTTTGCTGACCGAAAAATCGTCTCAGGACGTGAATTTCGCCCGCACATCGTAAGGATGCGCCTTCGCCCACTCGCGCACCTTGGCCTCGAGATCGGCATCGATCTGCGCGGGTAGGGTCACCACGAAGCGCACATACTGATCGCCCCGCAGCTTGCTCTTCGGGTTCAGGATACCCTTGCCCTTCAAGCGTAACTGCGTCCCCGAATTGCTGCCGACCGGCACCTTGAGTGCCACACGGCCATCGATGGTCGGCACCTGCACGGTCCCGCCCAGCACCGCTTCGTTCAAGGTGATCGGGCATTCCAGCAGGATGTCGAGGCCATCGCGCTCGAAAAAAGGATGCGGTTTCACGCCGATCTCGACGAAGGCATCGCCATTGGGGGCGCCCCCCTGGCCGGGCATGCCCTGGCCCTTGAGGCGCAGCTGGCTGCCATCCTCTGTGCCGGGCGGGAGCGTCACGTCGAGGGTCTTGCCGTCGGCCAGTCCCAGCCGTTTCTTGCCGCCCAAGGCCGCGTCGATGAACTCAACCTCGAGCCGGTAGGTGACATCGGCGCCGCGCATCTTGAAGCCGCTCTTGCCGCGGCCGAAACCGAAGAAATCCTTGAAGATCTCGTCATTCTCGCCCTCGTCGAGGCCGAAATCCTTGGCGGTGCGGGCGCGGCCGCCACCTTGCCCGGGCCTGCCATTGCCCCAGGGGCCGCCGGCCTGGAAACCGGCGCGTGGATTGCCATTGTCGTCCAGTTCGCCGCGATCATATTTGCGCCGCTTCTCGACATCCGAGAGCATGTCATAGGCGGCGCTGATTTCCTTGAACTGGCTTTCGATCTTCTTGTCGCCGGGGTTGAGATCGGGATGCAGCTTCTTCGCAAGCTTGCGATAGGCCTTCTTGATCTCATCCGCCGTGGCGAGGCGACCGACGCCGAGCGTCTTATAGGGATCGGGCATGCAGGTTTCCGCCACGCGAATAATTCATCTGGGCGGAAAAATAGGGGCTAGCGGATGATTTTCCAAGTGCCATCGGGCTGGCGGCAGGCGGTGCCGGTGCCGGCGGTGGTCTGCCCTTGCACGGTGACGCCGGTCTGGAACTCGCGGCAGGTCTGGCCCGCAGCGGTCTTGGTGGTCTCGATCGGCTTGGTATAGCCGCTGGTCTGGTTCTGCGGATTGGACCAGGTGGCCTGCTGCCCATCGGGGACGGTGTTGAGCGCGCGGTTGGCGGTCTGGTACGATGTTTGCTGGTCCTGGCGGTCGAGATAGGCGCCGACCTGGTTGCCGACGACACCGCCGGCCAAGGCGCCGAGACCCGCCGCCCACCACCAATTATCCTCGCCGCCGATGGCGGCACCCGCCGCAGCCCCGCCCAGGGCACCCAGCACGGTGCCGGTATTCTGCTTGCCACCGCCATAGGAATTGGCCGAGCACGCGGCGAGCGGCAAGGCCAGGCCGATCACCAGGAAGCCCACGATCAGCTTGCGGTCAAGGCGGTTGGAGCGAATGTGTGCAGACATGTTCATCGGAGATTCCTGTGTCAAAACAACGCGACTCCGCGCTGAAACCATAACGAAAATGGTGTCAACCGGTTCCGAATTCAATGCTATAGAGTTGGCTCAAAGGAATGTGATGGATCCCGGATCATGAGTGATGCCACCGCCGACGCCGATCTCAACCCAGTTGCGCGCCATCCCTGGGGCGAGCCGTTCAAGAAATTCGCCGCCTGGCTGGCGGAGGCGGAAATCTCCGAACCCAACGACCCCAACGGCATGGCGCTGGCAACCGTCGGGCCCGACGGCATGCCGTCGGTGCGCATGGTGCTGCTGAAGGATTTCGACGAACGCGGCTTCGTCTTCTACACGAACTATGAGAGCAAGAAGGGCACGCAGATCCTCGGCAACATGAAGGCCGCCATCGTGCTGCACTGGAAGTCGCTCCGCCGCCAGATCCGCGTCGAGGGAGAGGTCGAGACGGTAACGGATCAGGAAGCCGATGATTATTATCATTCGCGCCCGCGCAGCAGCCAGCTGGGCGCCTGGGCCTCGATCCAGTCGCGACCGATGCAGCACCGCTTCGATCTGGAAAAGCGCGTCGCCATGTTCACAGCGAAACACCCGCTCGGCACCATCCCGCGCCCGCCGCATTGGTCGGGCTTCCGCATCAAGCCGACCTATATCGAGTTCTGGGAGGATCGCCCGTTCCGCCTTCACGACCGGTTGATCTTCAAGCCGGCGCCGGATGTAGCCCATGGCCAGGGTTGGGTGACGGAGAAATCATATCCGTGATGATGGCGACAACATTGCTGTGTTTGACATGACCGCCGCGATCACCCGCGAGGAAGCCGGGCGGCTGATGCGGCTGGCCAGCAACGCCGCGGTGGCGGCGGCATTGCTGATGATCGGCATGAAATTCTATGCCTATCTCGCGACCGGCTCGGTGAGCCTGCTCTCGACCCTCTTTGATTCAGCGCTCGATATCGCGGCCTCGCTGGTCAATCTGCTGGCGGTGCGCCATGCGCTCATGCCGGCCGATGCCGAGCATCGCTTCGGCCATGGCAAGGCGGAGCCGCTGGCCGGCCTTATGCAGGTGGCGTTCATCCTCGGCTCGTCCTTGCTCCTCCTCATGGAGGTCTATGACCATTTCATCCACCCGAAGCCGGTCGACAATCCCGGGATCGGCATCGGCGTCATGGTGCTATCGATCGTCATCACGGGCTCGCTCATCCTGCTGCAGCGCCATGTGGTGAAACGCACCGGCTCGGTCGCCATCAAGGCCGATTCCGCCCATTACGGCAGCGACTTCCTGGTCAATTTCAGCGTCATAGCGGCACTTCTCATCTCGGCCCAGTTCGGCATCTGGTGGACCGATCCGCTGTTCGGCCTCCTCGTCGCCCTCTACATCGCCTACACTGCGATCACGATCGGCCGGCAGAGCTATGACATGTTGATGGACCGCGAGATGGACGAGGCGGAGCGGGCGCGCATCATCGATATCGTCGAACGCCACCCGCAGGCGGTGAGCCTCCACGATCTGCGCACCCGCCGCGCGGGGCAGGACATGTTCATCCAGTTCCATCTCGAACTCCCCGACAACATCTCCCTCATTAAGGCGCATCACATCTCCGACGCGGTGGAAGCCAGCCTCCATGAAGCCTTCCCCAGCGCCGAGATCATTATCCACCAGGACACGCATTCCGTGGTTGAACGAAGGCAGGACCTCCGCGCAAGGATGGACCAGACCAGGCCCGGCCGGAGCGCGCTGCTGGATGCGGATGAGAAGCGGGATATGTGAAGAGGGTGTCACCGATGGCAAGATTGTTGAGGACCAGGACCAGATGACCGAGACCAGAAAGACCGTGATCCTGACCGGCGCCAGCCGCGGCATTGGCCATGCGACGGTGCAGCGTTTTTCCGCGGAAGGCTGGCGCATCATCACCTGCTCGCGCGATGCGATCCCTGAAGAATGCAAGCGCGACCCCAACTGGGCGCACCACATCACGGTGGATTTGGCCGAACCCGGCGATGCGCAGCACTTCGTCGCGGAAGCCTTGGAGGTGCTGGGCGGCGCCCCGGTCCATGCCCTCATCAACAACGCCGCCATCAGCCCCAAGACCTCGTTCAAGGAGCGCCTTGGAACACTCAACGGCGACGTCGCCGCCTGGCGTGACGTCTATGAGCTCAATCTGTTTGCGCCGTTGCAGCTCGCCAAGGGCTTCGCCACACCCTTGGCGCGGGGCAAGGGCGCCATCGTCAACATCACCTCGATCGCGGGGCATTCGATCCACCCATTCGCGGGTGCCGCCTATTCAACCTCGAAGGCCGCCCTCTCGGCCCTCACCCGCGAGATGGCCGGCGAGTTCGCCCCCTTGGGCGTTCGTGTGAATGCCGTGGCGCCCGGCGAGATCGAGACCGCCATGATCGGCCCGGAATATGAAGCCCTCATCCCGCGCATCCCGATGGGCCGCATGGGCACGCCGGCGGAAGTGGCGGGCGTCGTGTTCCAGCTCTGCGGGCCGGACTTCGCCTATGTGACGGGGACCGAGGTGTTCCTCACCGGTGGGCAGCATTTGCTGTGAGCCCCGGACTTGCGGGCAGTCCCGCTAGTCAGCTTGCCGCTCCCACGCCCCCCCATCGCCCACCCCGCATCGTCATGGTCCGCGAAGGCGGACCATCCACGAGTTTCTATCGCCCAAATTAACTGCCGCATTGCTGACAGATTTTGACCACGATCGTTCGCGAAGATGGCCACGTCAGTTCGGGGACGGGGAACATCATGAGCCAGCCACAAGACCGCTTCACGCTTTTCTACAGCATCTGGTTCGTACTTTTTTTCTGCTGTTTGTGTCCTCAACCGAGCTGGATCGAGCATTCAACCTCGGTCTGCCTGTCGCACTCACACAGCTCCTGTCCTTGCTGATCGGCACATTGCTCTGGCCCGCCGCAATCGCGCGTCAATTGTGGCATCGGCGGTGGCGCCGATTCATATCTCTTACAGGAATGCCCATCGTCGCAATCGGTCTGCTGATAGGTCTTCTCCGCGCTGGCTTCGATGCAACGTGGGTCCGACTTCAGTTCAGAAAGCAGGATCTGCTGACCGATATCGCCCGACTACCATCTGGACTTCCTCGTCTTGCAGCGTGGCATTGGGGACATGACGGGCTCACAGCTTTCGACGTTACCGCAAGCTGGATCGTCTATGATGAAAGCGACCGCTTGGACCCGGGCGAGATGCAGAATTCGGAAGCCTGGCGCCAACGGACACTGGCTGCCATCGGCGCCTATGCTCCGGATGAGACGGATTTGTGGGCCCGAAAAGTGGATGGACATTTTTATCTCGTGCAACTTGCCCAGTATTGATGATCTGCGCTGCGTGGCAGGGTGCGTGGGGGCGCATTCTGGTAAAACAAGATCGAGACGGTTCCGGGTAAACTCGTGGATGGTACGCCTTCGCGTACCATGACGATAAGGATATAAGGAGAGATTGCTCTTTCTCCTGAGGTGCCCATGATCCTCGTCGGCCAATATGATTCCCCCTATGCCCGCCGCGTGGCTGTCTCGCTGAGGCTGCTGGGCTTCGACTATGAACACGACACGCGTTCGGTGTTCGGCGACTTTGACGACATGCGCAGGACCAATCCGCTGGGGCGGATTCCGTCGCTGGTGCTGGATGATGGCGAGGTGCTCATTGATTCCAGCGCCATTCTCGATTGCCTGGATGAGATGGTGGGGCCGGAGCGGGCGCTGATCCCCCCATCGGGTCTTGCACGTCGGCGCTGTCTGCAGGTTCTGGCGCTGGCGACGGGCGCCATCGACAAGGCGGGGGCGTCGGGCTATGAGCGGCTGATCCGGCCGGCCGCTTATCAATGGCCGGAATGGGTGGTGCGCTGCCGCACGCAGCTCTCGGGGGCGCTTGCGGCCCTCGCGGCGGTGGATTGGCAGGCGCGTGCGACACTCGACCAGGTCGAGATCACCACCGTGTGCATGCTGCGTTATGTCGAGATGACCGATCCCGATCTGCTCAGCCCGTACCCATCACTCCAAGCCCTCTCGGCGCGGCGCGAGACGCTGCCGGCCTTTGCCGCCACCTATCCGCCGGATATCGCCTATCCGCAGGGGTGATGCGCTGGCGTGAGCCGAGGCGTATAGCAGCCTTGTCCGGCGATTGCACCCGTGCCCTGCCCCGCGCCATAATCCAGCCATCAGCGGGACGCGAGGCGGGGACTCATGACATCACCATCGAAGCTGCGCGGCGCCACCACCGGCGGGGTCTGGCCGAGTGCCGTGCACGAGAACTGGCATGAGCGGGCGGTCAACGACGCATCCGTGCCGCAGCTCTGGTGCTATACCGACCGCATTTCCTATGCGCCGGGCGATGTGGTGGCGTTTCATGTCTCGACCACGGGTGGGCGCGTGACGCTGTCGCTCATCCGCGACGGTGCCGTGGCGGCGACCTGCCACACCATGGAAATCGACGGGCGCTTTCACGAGACGCCGGACCAGGCCTCGGTCACCGGATGCAACTGGCCGGTCGCCGCCACCTTCACCATCCCGGCCGATTGGCGCTCCGGCGGCTATCTCGTCCAGGTCGAGGCGGCGATGGCGGACGGGACCAGGCTCGCCCATGACCATTGGTTCGCGCTGCGCGCCGGTGCGGGCGCCGGTGCGGGCGGGGGTGCGGATAGGGTTGGCGACATTCTGCAGATCGCCGCGACCTCGACCTGGGCTGCCTATAACGATTGGGGCGGCTCCAATCACTACGAGGGCATCTGCGGGCCGGCGCACAATGAATCGGCGCCATCGGTCAGCCTGCTGCGGCCCTGGTCGCGCGGCTTCTGCCGGCTGCCGGTCGGCGCACCGCGCACGGTGCTGGCACAAGTTCCCCCGCTGGGGGCGGCACCGCGCTATCCGCATATGGAATGGGCGTTCGCCAATGGCTACAGCAAGAAATACGCCTCGGCCGGCTGGGCGAGCTATGACCGGCACTTCGCCATCTGGGCGGAACGCGCTGGCTACCGCGCCGATCTCGCGACCCAGCACGATCTCCATCTCATGCCGGATCTCCTCGACCGTTACGCCTGTGCGGTGATCGTCGGCCATGATGAATATTGGAGCTGGGAGATGCGCGATGCCATCGACCGCTTCGTCGAACGCGGTGGCCATCTGGTGCGGCTTGCCGGCAATTTCCTGCTGCAGGTAAGGCTGGCGGATGAGGGTCGCACACAGATCTGCTATCAGGGCAAAGAGAGCGATCCGCTGCTGGGTACGGCGGATGAACAGCGCTTCACCGGCTATTGGGACGATCCCCGGGTCGGCCGGCCGGGCGTCCACACGATGGGCCTCACCGGCTTTCGCGGCGTCTATGCCAATGTCGGCATGTGCACGCCGCGGGGTTCGCGCGGCTTCACGGTCTATCGGCCGGAACATTGGGCCTTTGCCGGGAGCGATCTCTATTACGGCGATATCCTGGGGGCGGAGTCACGCATCTTCGGCTATGAGGTCGACGGGCTCGACTACACTTTCCGCCACGGCCTGCCTTTTCCCAGCGGCGAGGACCCGGTGCCGGACGGTCTCGAAATCCTCGCCATGGGACTCCCCACCAATATCGAGGAGAATCACGGCCATGATCCGGATCTGTTTTTCTTAGGGGATGAGGCGGTGCCGATCGCCGCCCGGATCTATTACGGCGATGCCAGCCCTGAGAATGTCGCGAAGGTGCGCCATGGAAGCGGCATGATCGCGACCTTCCGCAAGGGGAAGGGCTCGGTCTTCAATGCAGCGAGTTCCGACTGGGTAC
>NZ_CAMDRA010000020.1 GCF_945906275.1 Dongia mobilis | reverse complement strand
GGCGATGGCGGCCAAAAGCCGCCATCGCCGCCTTCGCTTCTGATAGAATAGCCCGATGCCAATACCTTCGCTCTCCCTGCCACGGGTGATCGGCCATCGGGGCGCTGCGGAAGCCGCCCCGGAAAACACGTTGGCGAGCTTCCGGGAAGCCAAGCGCCAGGGGGCAGGGTGGGTCGAATTCGACGCCAAGCTCTCGGCCGACGACCGCGCCTTCCTGCTCCACGACGACAATCTCGACCGCACCAGCAACGGCAAGGGTCCGGCCCGGGCGCTCACCTATGACGAATTGCGCCAGCTCGATGCCGGCAGCTGGAAGGCAGGCGCCTTCGCCGGCGAAAAGATGCCGCTGCTGGCCGACGCCCTCAAATTCTTCGCCCAGGAAGATCTGCAGTTCAATCTCGAGCTGAAGCCCTGTCCCGGCCGCGCCCGCGACACCGCCAACATCATCCTCGATGAAGTGAAGCATCTGTGGCCGGCCGCCAAGCCCAAGCCCCTCATCTCCAGCTTTGTGCTGGAATGCCTCGAGATCGCCCGCGACCGGGCGCCCGATTACCCGCGCGGCCTGCTGTTCGAGGAACATCCGGCCAATTGGCTGGACCTGGCCCGGAACCTGAAAGTGGCCACGGTCAATATCTGGGACCGCGACGCGCTCCCCGAATGGATCACCGAAATCAAGGCTGAAGGTTACGGTCTTCTGGTCTATACCGTTAACGATGCCGCCCGCGCCCGGCAGTTGATCGACTGGGGCGTCGACGGCGTCTTTACCGATGCGCCGGCCCGCATCTTGGCGGCTGTCGCACAATAGCTATATAAAACAGGATGCTGGATCCGGGATGGGGCCAGCGAGCGGGAGGCTCGGGTGAAATCATTGAAGCCGTTGATCATTTCGGGACGCGAGGTCCTGCCGCTCATTGAAGGCGGCAAGGGCATTTCCGTCTCGAACGGGCAATCCTCCGGCGCCTGGGCGCTGGCCGGCGGCGTCGGCACCTTCTCCGGCGTCAATGCCGATTCCTATGACGAGAACGGCAAGCCGATCCCGCAGGTCTATCACGGCAAGACGCGCCGCGACCGCCATGAGGAACTGCTCAACTACGCGATCAAGGGCGGCATCGCCCAGGCCCGCATCGCCCATGATTGCATGGGCGGCAACGGCCGCCTGCACATGAACGTGCTGTGGGAAATGGCCGGCGCCGAGCGTGTGCTGCACGGCGTCCTCGAAGGCGCCAAGGGCCTCATCCACGGCGTCACCTGCGGCGCCGGCATGCCCTACCGCATCGCCGAGATCTGCGCCCAGTATGGCATCCATTATTACCCGATCGTCTCCTCGGCCCGCGCCTTCCGGGCACTCTGGAAGCGCGCCTATCACAAGTTCCAGGACCTGCTGGGCGGCGTCGTCTACGAAGATCCCTGGCTCGCCGGCGGCCATAACGGCCTCTCCAACAGCGAAGATCCCAACCAGCCGCAGGATCCCTACGACCGTATCCTTGAACTGCGCAAGACCTTGCGCGACGAATGCGGCCTGGGGCAGACGCCGATCATCATGGCGGGCGGCGTCTGGTATCTGCGCGAATGGGAAAACTGGATCGACAATCCGGACCTCGGGCCGATCGCCTTCCAGTTCGGCACGCGCCCGCTGCTCACCCAGGAAAGCCCGATCTCGGATGCCTGGAAGAAGCGCCTCGTCACCTTGAAGAAGGGCGACGTGTTCCTCAACCGCTTCAGCCCGACCGGTTTCTATTCCTCCGCGGTCAACAACGATTTCATCCAGGAACTGCGCCAGCGCTCCGAGCGCCAGGTCGCCTATTCGCAGCACAAGGTCGGCGAGCATGAATGGCAGTTTGCGGTGGGTGCCCGCGGCCGTCTCGTCTATCTCACCGCCGCCGACAAACTGCGCGCCGAACAATGGGTGTCCCAGGGCTTCACCGAAACCCTGCGCACGCCGGAATCGACGCTCATTTTCGTCACCCGTGAAAAAGCCGACGAGATCCTCAAAGACCAGATCGACTGCATGGGCTGTCTCTCCGCCTGCGCCTTCTCGAACTGGGCGCAGAACGAGGCCGGCACCACCGGCCACAAGGCCGACCCGCGCAGCTTCTGCATCCAGAAGACGCTGCAGGAGATCAGCCATTCCGACAAGATCGAAGACCAGCTTATGTTCGCCGGCAACAAGGCCTATCGCTTCTCCGACGACCCCTTCTATGCGAACGGCTTCGTCCCCACGGTCAAGCAATTGGTCGAACGGCTGGTGACGGGCGATTAATTCCAGGCGACTGATCCTAACCGACGATCTCGCCCAGGAAATCATCCGCCACCGCGGCATAGCGGTCTATGTCGGCCGGCACATGGGCAAAGGAAACCTGTGGCCCGGCTGATGCCACGGCTTCCCAGATGCCCCGATTGGCCATGAAGACGCGCCGCGCATCAATGAGCTCGGTGTCGATCGACCGCGCTGCCTCGGCGGCATTTCGCGGCAGCTTGTCGTCGAGGCAATAGCCGGAGCGCGGGCCGCAGCGGAAGGCGCGCCAGGCAAGGCCGCGCTGCCTGAAGATTGTCTCAAGGCCATCGGCAAGGCGGGTGCCGAGCGCCCCGATCCGCGCATAGCCATCTTCGGTCAGGATCTCTTCCAGCGCGGCGCGGGCCGCGGCGATGGCGATGGCGCTGCCATAGGTCGTGCCGCCGGTAGCTAGCCCTTTCTGCCCGTAATAGACATCGAGATTCCTTTCCATGACTGCGGCCACCTCTTCGCTCATGCCATAGAGCGCGAAGGGAATCCCCGAACCCAGCCCCTTGCCCAGGGTCACGAAGTCGCTGGCGAGGCGGCCGCTGCCGACCAATCCGCCATAGGCGAACTGGAAGGTATGCGCTTCATCGAGACAGAGGAGGGCGCCATGGCGCGTGGCCAGTTCCTTCAGCCCGGCCAGGAAACCCGGCGCCGGTTCCACCAGCAGGCAATTGGTCAGCGCCGGTTCGGTGAGCACGAGTGCCACATCGTTGCCGCGCAGAACAGCCTCCGCGGCGGCAAGATCGTTGAACGGCACGATCACCGATTCCTGCGCCACCCGCGCGGACAGGCCGAGATGGCCGGGCACGGTGCCGGTGTCGCTCGCCTCGACCAGCGACTCATCGATATGACCGTGATACTGGCCGTCGAACAGCAGGATCTTGGACCTCCCCGTCATGAAGCGGGCGATGCGGATGATTTCGGTATTGGCACCGGAGGCGGAGAGGGTGAACTGCCAGGCGGGCAAGCCCACGCGGCGCGCCAGTTCCTCGGTGACCCACACCGAATCCTCGACGGGCAGCAGGAATTGGGCGCCGGTTCTGACGGCGCGCGAGACCGCCGCCACGATCGGCGCCGGCCCGAAGCCCATGGTCATGGCAAGGTCGGACACATTGAAGTCGCAATAGCGATGGCCGTCGATATCCTCGAAATAGGCGCCCTCGCCACCCTTGGCGACCATCGGCGCATGACGGTAGAGGCCGACCATCCAGGCGACCGGCACGCCGTTCGGCATGCTGCGCCGGGCGCGCGCGACCCAGGCCTGCGAACGTGGCGTGCGCTCGCGGAACAGCGCATCCTCGCGCTGGCGCAGGGCGGCCAATGCTTGGCGATCGATAGCCTGGCGATCGATAGCCTGGCGATCGATTGGGTCGCGGCTGCGGTCAGGCATGGTCGTCTCTGTGTCTGTGGGGAATGGCCAATCATCTAGGCGTTTGCCGCCGCGGCTGTCAAACCGGCGGCCGGGATCACGCCCGGACCTGACCGCCGCTGCCCCAGCCATGCGTTTGCGCAGTCAGGCCTTGTGAAATTGCATGTCCTGGTGCATCAGGCCGGCGGCTAGGGTGATCGCCCCAGAGGGAAGTTTGTCCACCCATGAACCCGACCCACAAGCCGACACTCACGCGCTGGCAGGCGCTGGCCCTCATCGCGACCCTGTCGCTGATCTGGGGCTACAACTGGGTGATGATGAAAGTGGCGGTGACTTATGCGCCGCCCTTCGCCTTCGCTGCGATCCGCCTCCTCGGCGGCGCCATCGTCCTCATGCTGACCTTGAAACTGATGGGCCGCTCGCTCCGGTTCCGCGAGCTACTGCCGCGCTGGCGCGTCCTTGTGCTGATCGGCCTGCTGCAGACGGCGCTCTGTTTCGGCCTTGTCACCTGGGCGCTCTCGACCGGCACCGCTGGGCGCAGCGCCGTCCTCAATTACACGATGCCGCTCTGGGTGCTGGTCTTCTCGCTGCTGCTGCTCAAGGAACGCGTGCCGGCGGCGCAATGGTGGGCGGCGGGCCTTGCCCTCATCGGCATCATCCTCATCTCGGTCGACGGCGGCAAATCCGGCTCGCTCCCGGCCGTCATGCTGGCGCTGGGGGCCGGCCTTGCCTGGGGCCTCGGCGTCGTCGTCACCAAGCGTGCCACCATGGCTGGCCCCATCGATCCCCTGGCCCTCACCGCCTGGCAGATGCTGGCCGGCGCCATCATGCTGTGCGCCGTGGCACTCATCGTGCCGGAAGCGCCGATCGACTGGACCCCCGGATTCATCACGGCGCTCCTCTACAATATCGGTCCGGCGACACCGCTGGCTTACGTCATCTGGTTCACGCTGCTGGGCCGCCTTGATGCGGGCCTTGCCTCGCTTGGCATCCTGCTGACACCGCTCCTTGGCCTTCTCCTCTCGACCCTACAACTGGGTGAGCGGCCGGGGCTTGTCGAAGGGGTGGGTATGGTGCTTATCCTGATAGCCATCGCCGGCTTGGGCTGGGTCAGTGGACGGCAGGCGCGTGAGGTTGCACGCAACCGCACCGGCTGACCACCGCCCGATAGGGGGCATCGATCGTGGGGATCACCGGACGGTTACTCTGCGGCGCCACGGCGCTGTTCCTGCTGCTGTCGCCCGAGGTGGTGGCGGAAGAACCGCTCACCGTTGCCAGCCTCGAGCAGGGCGCCATGGCCGATGTCGTGGCCGGCCAGTACGGTCCGGCCGATGAGAAGATCCGCGCCGCCATCGGTCTGGCCGACAATGAGGAATTCAACCGCCGTGCTCTGTTGCAGGTCCTCATCGCCACCCACATGGGCAGCGACGGGCGCAGCCTGCTGGGGGCCGCCATCGGCGCCCATGAGAGTGCTGCCTGGCCACGGCCGATCATCACCTATCTCCTGGGCGAGCGCAGCCTGCAGCAGGTGGCGGACGGGGTGCGCCGCTCCGGCGACAACATGCAGGTGAAGCAGCGCCAGATCTGCGAGCTCTCCTTCTATGCCGGGGCCTTTGCGCTCGCCGATGGCGAAAAGCGCTTTGCCGGCCAGCTGTTTGACAAGGCGCTGAAGACCTGCGACCGGGCCGACCCGGTCTACGCCCTCACCGTCGCGGAAGTGGCCACCATCGCGGCGCCCGAACCCTGAAATTTATCGGATTGTGAGGAAATGTTCTTTACAACTATTGGAAACGACGCCAAGCTATGGAACATAACATGAACTGATGGAGGGTTCGGCATGGCGCGGCGACCGGCCAACAATAACGGCGAGGTGACTTTCTGCGGCAGCATCATGGGCCGCAGCGACCGCGCGGAACAGGTGAAATTCATCTCGGCCCTCCTGATGATCGCCGAGGCAGACGATCTGCGGGCGGCGGGCGATGCGGCGGGGGCCGCCGGACTTAATCGGTTGGCCATCCGGCAATGTCCGCCATCCTCCGAGCGGGGCGATTTCCAATTGCTGCTGGGCGATATGCTGTTCGAACAAGGTGATGCCGTCGCGGCGGCGGTCGAATGCCGGAACGCGCTCGACGCGGGTTGCCACCACCTCAACGAAGCCTGGCGTCGCCTCGGCTTTGCACTGGCGGCGCAGGGCGATGACGACGGGGCGCGCGAGGCGCTGCTGGCGGCGCTGGCCGCGGGCGAGGATGCGGCCTTCGCCGCCCAGGCGCTCACCATCGTCGATCTCGCGCAGCATGGCCTGGCTGCCGCCCTCCGCCGCGCCGAACCCGACCCGGCCCATGCCGGCGCACAAGCCGAATATCGCTGTCGCCTCGCCTTGCTGCGTGCCGATCTGCAGCGCCTCGCCGGCAACCGCGCGGCGGCCCTGACCGATCTCGAACTTGCAGCCGAGACAGCGCGGGAGGAGGGGCTGGATGCCGAACTGGCGCTCTGGTTCGCGGTGCTCGACCGGCAGTTCGGCCGCGCCGCCTTGCGACCCGAGATCGCGGCAGCCTTTGCCGACCGACCCGATCATTGGGCGACGCGCGCCTGGGAAATTCTCGGCGGCACCGGCACGCGCGACGATCTGGTCCGGCATCTTGCCACGCTCGCGGCGACATTGCAGGCCGAGAACCTCGCCGTCTTCGACCGCTATGCTGGCATGCTGGCGCTCGCGGCCGGCGACAACGAAGCGGCGCGCAGGTACTTCGCCGCCGCCCGCACGGTACCCCATACCCGCTGGTGCGCCGACTATCACCTGGCCGGGCTTGATCTCCAGCAATTGGACAAGGCGACCACGCCCTGAGCGACCACGCCCTGAGCGACAAGGCCCTGAGCGACCACGCCCTGAGCGACAAGGCCCTGACGCGCCGACCGTCCGGATTGTGACGGCCGTCACAGGCAAAGCACCTCCGGGGGGCGACAGAGGAACAGGCATCTCCGGATGCATCCCTGTCCCGCGAGGAGGCGATCATGGCGACTGGTAAGCGGAAGCTGATTTCGCAGACGATGGTTGAACTGGATCTTGGCGGCACGACGACCTTTGCCGCCGGTGTCATCGAGACGGGCGATAACGACGACGATCTCTTGGTCGGCGGCAACCGCAGCAATGACTGGCTCTATGGCGGCGCCGGCGATGACGGCATCACCGGCAATGGCGGCAACGACACGCTGATCGGCGGTGAAGGTGCCGACATCCTCAATGGCGGTTCCGGCAGCGATACCATCGTCTATTCGGAGTCAGACGAAGCCGTCACCATCGATCTCCACTGGCATACCGGGTCCGGCGGCGAGGCCGAGGGCGACACGATCTGGGAGGTCGAGAACATCGTCGGTTCCGCCCATCACGACTGGCTGATGGGCGACGCGCTCGGCAATTACATCCAGGGCGGCGACGGTTATGACATCGTCTATGGCCGCGACGGCGACGATTATCTCGATGGTGGCGCCGGTGAGGACAATCTGCAGGGCGATGGCGGCAATGATACGATTTGGGGTGGCGAGGACGACGATACGTTGCGCGGCGCCATCGGCGACGACTTGCTCTATGGCGGTGCGGGCGATGATGCGATCTATGGCGGTGACGGTGCCGACCTGATCATCGGCGGCGCGGGATTCGACGAGATGAACGGCGGCGCCGGCGCGGACACCTTCGTGTTCCACGGCGATGCCCTGGACGGGCTCGACATCATCAGCGATTTCAACCCGGCGGAAGATATCCTGCGCCTGACGGGTGTGAGCGGCCCCGACGATTGGCAGGACGCGCTGGTCCACACCAATCAGGACGGCTTCGTCGTCATCACCTTCCCGGGCAGCAGCGTCACTTTGCAGGGGACTGAACTGGGCCAAATCGGCACGCTGGCCGAACTGGACGCGCTCATCAATATCGAATACGCGTCCTGAAGATCAGTCGCGCACGGCAAACGGCGTGAAGCTCGTATCGGTGTCGTAGACGTCGATCCCCTCGGCGCGCTTCAGCTTGTTGACGACCAGATAGGTGATCGGTGTCGCCAGTGCCTCGTAGCAGATCTTGAACAGCCACTGGCTGTACATGACCGCGAACAGCAATTCGTTGGGCCAGATGCCGTAGAAGGCGATGGTGAGGAAGATCACCGTGTCGCAGCCCTGGCCCAGTACCGTAGAACCAATCGTGCGCATCCACAGATGCCTGCCCGCCATCCACACCTTCATCTTCGCCAGCACCGCGGAGTTCACGAACTCGCCCACCAGATAGGCGGTGAAGGAGGCGGCAAGGATGCGCGGCTGGTTGCCGAGGATCGCTTCATAGGCGCCCTGGTCGGGCCAGTCGGGATGGGCCGGCAGATGCAACCCCAACTGAATGGCGGCCATGGCGAAGAAGCTGCAGCCAAAGCCGATCCAGATCACGCGGCGCGCGCGCTTGAAGCCATAGACCTCGGTCAGCACGTCGCCCATGATATAGGAGATCGGGAAGATGAGGTCGGCCGCCTGCAGCGGATAGCCGAACAGCTCAATGGCCTTGTTGGCGATCACGTTCGAGATGAGCAGGTTGGTGACGAACAGCGCCACCACCATCACGAACAGGGTGGAGTGCTGGCCAATCGGCTGGCCAATAGGCTGAGTGGTTCGGGTCATATTCAAGCTCGGGCGGAAATGGGTGAATTTCCGGGGTTATAGCCCCCCATCCCCCCACCGCCAAGCGGCGATTTGGCCCCGCCGTCAAGCAGCGAAAAGGCTGGCACCGGCGGGTCCTGCTGGCTAAAACCGGCGCCATGCGCCTCTCGGATTTCGACTTCGACTTGCCCCCCGACCGGATCGCCCTCCACCCCGTGGAGCCGCGCGATGCCGCAAGGTTGCTTCATGTCCGGCAGGACGGTCTTTCCGACAGGATCGTGCGCGATTTGCCCCAGATCCTGCGCAAAGGCGATGTCCTGGTCTCGAACGACACCAAGGTCATCCCGGCCCAGCTCGAAGGTCGGCGCAGGGACGCCCGCATCGAGGTGACCCTGCTCACCCCGGAAAAGGGCACCGAAACGGTCCGCTGGTGGTCCTTCGCCCGCCCGGGCAAGAAACTGAAACTCGGCGACCGGGTCGATTTTGCGCCCGATTTTGCGGCGCATGTCGCGGCCAAGGCCGAGGACGGCCAGGTACTCCTCGATTTTGGGTCCGACCCGGCTGCCTTCACCGAGCGCCTGGCGCGCCATGGCTGGATGCCGCTGCCGCCCTATATCCGCAAGTCCCGCGCCGTCGAACGGCGCGACGACCAGGACTACCAGACCATCTTCGCGCAGCGCGAAGGCGCCGTGGCGGCGCCCACCGCCGGCCTCCATTTCACGCCCGACCTGCTGGCGGCGCTCACCGCCCTGGGCGTCGAGAGCCACCGGGTGACGCTCCATGTCGGCGCCGGCACTTTCCTGCCGGTGAAGACCGACAATGTCGCCGAGCACAGGATGCATGCCGAATATGGCGAGATCTCGGCCGCGACCGCCGCCGCCATCAATCGCGCGAAAGAGGAGGGCCGCCGCATCGTCGCCGTGGGCACCACCTCGTTGCGCCTCCTGGAAAGTGCCGCGCAGGATGGCCGGCTTCTGCCCTTTGCCGCCAGCACCGATATCTTCATCACGCCCGGCTTCAAATTTCAGATTGTCGATCTGCTCATGACCAATTTCCATCTGCCGAAATCGACCCTGTTCATGCTGGTCTCCGCCTTCGCCGGGCGGGAGCGCATGCGCGAAGCCTATTCCTACGCCATCGCCAATGGGTATCGCTTCTTCTCCTATGGCGATGCCTCGCTCTTGGAGCGCGCCTCATGAGCGGCAAGTTCGATCTCATCACCACCGACGGCAAGGCGCGCCGCGGGCGCATCCACACGGCCCATGGCGTGGTCAACACGCCGGCCTTCATGCCCGTAGGCACCGCCGGCACGGTCAAGGCCATGCTGCCGGAATCGGTGAAGGCGACGGGCGCCGAGATCGTGCTCGGCAACACCTATCATCTGATGCTGCGGCCGGGTGCCGAGCGAGTCGCCTCCTTCGGCGGCCTTCACAAATTCATGAACTGGCCGGGGCCGATCCTCACCGACAGCGGCGGCTTCCAGGCGATGAGCCTCTCCGACCTCCGCAAGATCAGCGAGAACGGCGTCGAGTTCCGCTCGCATATCGACGGCTCCAAGCACATGCTGACACCAGAGCGCTCGATCGAGATCCAGGACCTCCTCGATTCCAACATCACCATGGTGCTCGATGAATGCACCGCCTTCCCGGCCACGGTCGAGGAGGCAGCCTCCTCCATGCGCCGCTCGATGCGCTGGGCGGAACGCTGCCGCAAGGCGTTCCGCGACCGCGACGGCTATCTCCTCTTCGGCATCGTGCAGGGCGGCATCTATCCGCATCTCCGCGAGGAATCGGCGAAGGCGCTGACGGCGATTGGTTTCGATGGCTACGCCATCGGGGGCCTTGCCATCGGCGAAGGCCAGCAGCAGATGTTCTCAGTCTTGGACTACACGCCGGATTTCCTGCCCGCCGACAAGCCGCGATACCTGATGGGCGTCGGCCGCCCCGGCGATCTGGTGGGGGCGGTGGCCCGCGGCATCGACATGTTCGATTGCGTGATGCCGACACGCTCTGGTCGCACGGGTCTCGCCCACACGCGCTACGGCGATCTCAACATGCGCAACGCGCGCCATGCGACCGACAACCGGCCGATCGATCCCTTGTGCACATGCCCCGCCTGCTCATCCTATGTGCGCGGCTATATCCATCATCTGATGAAGACCAAGGAGATTCTGGGGGCGATGCTGCTCACCTGGCACAATCTCCATTATTATCAGGAACTGATGCAGGGCATGCGCGCGGCCATTGAGCAGGGTCGTTTCGCCGCCTTCGTTGCCGATTTCGAGCGGGAGCAACAGCTGGGTGACATCCCCGGCTGAAGGCGCGGCCTGAGCCACGTAGATCGGGTTCGCCCGCTGCATGGATCCCCGCTTGCGCGGGGATGACATTTTCCCTCTTGCCGTGCTTTCTTTTCGTCACATTTCCTTCTTGTCGCATTTTCTCTCGTGTCCCATTTTTCCTTCTTGTCATGGCCCGCGAAAGCGGGCCATCCATGGTTCCGGATACTGAATGGGGCGCATGGATGTCCTATGCCTGGGTCTACATCATGGCCAGCGCGCCTTACGGCACGCTTTACATCGGTGTCACGAATGATCTTGTGCGTCGCGCCTGGGAGCATCGCAGTGACGCGCTGCCCGGGTTTACCAGGCGATATGGAGTCAAGAGTCTCGTTTACTTCTAGGGACATGATGACATCAATGCCGCGATCCAGCGAGAGAAGCGGCTCAAGAAATGGCAGCGAGACTGGAAGATCGAGCTGATTGAGCGGGGCAATCCGCATTGGAATGACCTTTATGAGTCACTGCTCAAGTGAGTGTTGTTGATCGGGTTCGCCGGATGCATGGATCCCCGCTTGCGCGGGGATGACAATTTCCTTCTTGCCATGTTTCCTTCTCGTCATGCTTCCTTCTTGTCGAATTTCCTTTCTTTCACATTTTTCTTCTTGTCATGGCCCACGAAAGCGGGCCATCCATGATTCGGACGTCTGAAGACCGGCGTGCCTGGAAGAGCGCAAGCGGGCCAATGATAGCTGACCACGATGCCGCCACCATCAAATCCGCCATCCGCCAGAAGGCCCTGGCGGTGGGCTTCGACGCGATCGGCTTTGCCCCCGCCGCCCTCTCTGCCGACACACGCGCGCATCTTGCCGACTTCCTGCGCCTGGGTCGCCACGGTGACATGGGATGGATGGTCGAGAAGGCCGATCGCCGCGGTGATCCGCAAACGCTGTGGCCGGATGCCCGCAGTGTCATCGTGCTCGGTCTGAATTACGGCCCCGACCTCGATCCCCTCGCCATTCTCGACCAGCCGGATCGCGGCGGCATTTCGGTCTATGCGCGGCACCGCGACTACCATGACATGGTGAAGAAGCGGTTGAAGGAACTCGGCCGCTGGATCGCCGACACATACAAGATCGAAATCAAGGTCTTCGTCGACACGGCCCCCGTCATGGAAAAGCCGCTGGCGCAGGCGGGGGGGCTCGGCTGGCAGGGCAAGCACACCAACCTCGTCTCGCGCGCGCTTGGCTCCTGGCTGTTCCTGGGCGAGATCTTCCTGGCGCTCGATCTGCCGCCGGATGCGCCCGAGGCAGATCATTGCGGCCAGTGCCGGCGCTGCCTCGATGTCTGCCCGACCAACGCCTTCCCAGCGCCCTACCAGCTGGACGCGCGGCGCTGCATCTCCTACCTCACCAGCGAACATGCGGGGCCGATCCCGCGCGAGCTCAGGCCGCTCATGGGCAACCGCATCTATGGCTGCGACGATTGCCTCAGCGTCTGCCCGTGGAACAAATTCGCACAAGTCACACCGCATGCGCCGCTGGTGGCGCGCGACGATCTCACCGCGCCGCGCCTGGCCGATCTCGCCCGGCTCGACGATGCCGCCTTCCGCGCGCTCTTCTCGGGCTCGCCGGTAAAGCGCATCGGCCGCGACCGCTTCGTCCGCAATGTCCTCATCGCCATCGGTAATAGCGGGCAGGCGGAACTTCTGCACGCGGTCGAGGGTTTGCTCCGCGATGGCGCACCTATCGTGCGCGGTGCCGCCATCTGGGCCCTTTCCCGTCTCGCACCCGCGTCATGGGCAGCACGGCGCGATCTCGCCCTGCTGCGGGAACAAGACTTCGCCGTTGCAGCCGAATGGCATGCGACAACAAGCCTTTAAGAAGTTTAAAAGCCTTCCAATCTGCGACCGATCCCATTGTTGCGGCGCAACCATTCGATGGCTGCCTTGCTGATTCAGCAGGGCTGCCGGGGCGCTCGCCGATTGACGTCGGAGAGATTCCTTACCTATTCTTAACCACGATGGCAGTGCCGGGACCGGGATGGGACGCCGGCAGCTAGGGAAGGGGGTGGCCGATGTTTGCCAGACTCTTGCGGGCCGGGATCAAGACCGGCCATATCGCGCTCATTGATCATCAAGGCCGCCGCCAGGATATCGGCAGTGGCACGCCGTCCGTCACCTTGCGCATGCACGATGCGGCGCTGTCCTGGCAGCTTGGTGTCAATCCGTGGCTGAAGGTCGGCGAAGCCTATATGGACGGCAGGCTCACCGTCGAGGCGGGCACGCTCTACGATTTCATCGACATCGCGATGCGGAACACCAACGCGCTGCTCGGCGTCAAGACGCAGAAGCTGCTCGATGTGCTGAACTACACGCTGCGCTGGCTGCATCAGCACAATCCGGTCGGCGCCGCGCAGCAGCATGTGGCGCATCACTATGATCTCAGCCGCAAGCTGTTCGAGCAGTTCCTCGACGAGAGCATGCAATATTCCTGCGCCTATTTTCCCCATCCCGATGCGACGCTCGCCGAAGCGCAGCAGGCCAAGATGCGCCACATCGCCTCGAAGCTGCTGCTGCAGCCCGGCCAGCGCCTGCTCGATATCGGCTGCGGCTGGGGCGGGCTCGGCATCTATCTTGCCAAGACAGCGGGCGTGCAGGTGACCGGCGTCACCCTCTCAAAGGAACAGCATGAAATCGCCTGTGCCCGCGTGAAGGCCGCCGGCCTCGAAGGCCAGGTCGAGTTCAAGCTGCAGGATTACCGCCTCGAGCCCGGCCGTTTCGACCGCATCGTCTCGGTGGGCATGTTCGAGCATGTCGGCCTCAAGCACTTCCCCGAATTCTTCGCCAAGGTCGAGGAGTTGCTGGTGCCGGGCGGCGTCGCCCTGCTGCATGCGATCGGGCGGCGGGACGGTCCTGGCCACACCAATGCCTGGCTGCGCAAATACATCTTCCCCGGCGGCTATTCGCCGGCCCTGTCGGAAGCATTGCCGGTGGTCGAGAGGACGGGCCTGTGGGTCACCGATATCGAGATCCTGCGCCTGCATTACGCCGAGACGATCCGGCATTGGCGCGCCAATTTCGCCCGCAACCGCGACGCCATCGCCAGGCTCTATGACGAGCGCTTCTGCCGCATGTGGGAATTCTACCTGGTCGGCAGCGAACTCTCGTTCCGCTACGACCACAACATGGTGTTACAGATGCAACTGGCCCGCGGCATCAACGCGGTGCCGATCACGCGCGACTATATGTTCGACTGGGAACGCGCGGAAGCCGCCCGGCCCAAGGCACAGATCATCTGGGACAACGGCCAGGATGCTGAATAGGGGGCTGCTGAATAAGGGGCTGCCGAGCAGACGCCTCAGCCCGGGCCGTGCTGGCCCTGCCGCAGCACGCATTCCTCGGGCAAGTCGATGGTGATGGTCGTGCCCTGGCCAAGGTCGCTCGTGACATCGAGGGCGCCGTTATGCCCCTTCACCAACTGCCGGCTGATATAGAGGCCAAGGCCGGTGCCGCCATATTTCCGGCTATAGGCCGCCTCGCCCGAGCGGAATGGCTGGCCGAGATCGCGCAGGATCTCCGGCGGGATGCCGGGACCGGTATCGATCACGCGCAGGCGCAGGCCCGGCGCTGCGCAATCCACTTTGATGGTGATGCTGCCGCTTTGCGGCGTGAATTTCGCCGCGTTGCCGACGATGTTGAGGATGACCTGCCGGAAGGCGCGGACGTCGACGAGGATGTCGGCGCAACCCGCCGGCACCTCGATGCTGATGGGCGGCGCTTCGGGAAAGGCATGGCGCACCAGCTCGATCTGCTCGGCAAGATTATCGGCGAGATTGAAGCGCTGGCGGTTGAGCTTGGCGGTGCCGGATTCGATCCGTCCCACATCCAGGAGATCGTTGATGAGATCGAGCAGCTGCTTTCCGCTGCGATGGATGTCATGGGCATATTCCAGCGTCTTGTCGGCTCCGACCAGCCGCCGCTCGATCGCTTCCGAAAAGCCTAGGATGGCGTTCAAGGGCGTGCGCAGCTCGTGGCTCATATTGGCGAGGAATTCGGATTTGGCGCGGCTCGCCGTCTCGGCCTTTTCCTTTTCCGCGATGAGCGCCTCGTCGAGCTGCTTTCGCTGAATGGCGACCGCCGCCGAGGCCGCGAGGCGCCAGGCGATGTCGAGTTCGCGCTGGTTCGGCCGGTAGGGCATGCGGTGATAGGTGGCGAAGGTGCCGAGCACGGTGCCGCCCTTGGATTTCAGCGGGATCGACCAGCAGGCGCGCAATCCGTGGGCCGCGGCCAGTTCCTTGTAATCGGCCCAGAGCGGATCCGTCTCGATATCCTCGACGATCACCATCTCGTTGCGATAGGCGGCGGTGCCGCAGGAGCCGACCGCCGGGCCGATGGGCGCACCGTCAATGGCGGCGGAATAGGCTTTCGGCAGTGAGGGGGCGGCGCCATGCAGCAGATGCTTGCCGTCCGGCGACAGCAGCAGGACCGAGCACAAGGCGCCGGAGAGCACGGATTCCAGTGTGCGGCAGGCAAGGTCGAGAATGTCGCCCAGCGGGCGACTTTCGACGATTGCGCGCAGGATCTGCTGCTCGGCATCCTTGAGCGCATCTTCCTGCCTGCGCTGCGCCATCAGCTCAATCAGCTCGGTGCTCGACGCCATGTTCCTGCCGCCCCAATTGCATCCGTGTCCGGCGTGCTCCCCTGGTGGAACGCGCGCCGTCCGGACGGTTCTTGATTATTCGACAGCTTCGACGTGACGGCTTGGGCGGTTCGCCCAGACCGACGGGTCTTGCCATTCTTTGGTTGCTGACCTGACTAAAGCATGTCGCTGCGATCAACAAGCGCGGTTCATGGTGAATAAATCGTAAATTACGCGTGAAACGCGTTAACAATTTGGGCGCACACGGTGCCTCACACAGTCTTATATCGGTAGCAGCACGCGAACGGTCAGCCCGCAGATCTGGCCGCCGTTCTGGCCATTGCCATTTGTACGGTTGTGCAACTCGATCGTGCCGCCTTGCGCCAGGATGGCACTCCGGGCGATGGCAAGGCCCAGGCCGCTGCCGCCGGATTGGCGGTTGCGCGACGGTTCGATGCGGTAGAAGGGGCGGAACACCCGCTCCATTTCCTCAGGGGGAATGCCGGGGCCGCGATCGTCGATGCGGATCTCGAAGTGCTGCGATCCTTTCTCATCCTCGGCGCGCGACAGGTTCACCACGGCCTCGCCGCCATATTTGACCGCATTGTCGACGAGATTGGCGATGGCGCGCTTCAGCGCCAGCGGCTGCGCCACGATCTCCCACGGCCCCTGGCCGGCGATGCCAAGGCGCATGGCGGGCTGGTGCCCTCCGGCCTCCTTCACCAGGGCGCGGAGATCGATCTGCTGCCTGGGCTCTGGATTGCCCTCCTCGCGGGCGAAGGCGAGGGTGGCGCCGATCATCGCCTCCATCTCGTCGAGATCCTTGACGAGCTTCTGCCGCGTCTCGTCATCCTCCATCAGTTCGGCGCGCAGGCGCAGCCGCGTGATGGGCGTCTTCAGGTCATGCGAGATGGCGGCGATCATCTGCAGCCGGTCCTCAATGAGGCGGCCGATGCGCGCCTGCATCTGATTGAACGCGCTGGCGGCGCGGCGCACCTCGCCGATGCCGGTCTCGGGCAGGGGTTGCGCCGTGCCGGAGCAGCCCAGGGCCTCGGCGGCGCGGGTCAGTCGTTCCAACGGGCGCATCAGGCGCAGCAGCGCATAAAGACAGAGGCCCAGCACCGCGATGACCGACCCCACGGTGAGGCCCAGCAATTGGGGCGAGGCCCAGGGCAGGCTCGCCACCATGGGGAATTCGAAATTGAGCCAGGTGCCGTCGACAAGGCCGATGGCGACACGCACCGGCACCAGATCGGCCGCCCGTTCCTTGCCGCTGGGCTCGGTGCTCCCCACCCTTATCTCCCGCCAGGCGGCACCTTGCAGGCGCTCGGCCAAGGCTGCTGCCAAGGGCGCCAGTTCGCGCGTGGTGGCGGCATCGGCCACCAGCGGCAGGTCGGAGACGCCGGCATTGAGCGAGGGGCCGCTCATCGCATCGGCCACTCCCCGGCGCAGCACCGGCGCCGTGTGATCGAGGAACACCGCCAGCGCGGCGATCCGCTCCGCCGCGCGCTGATCCTCGAGATGCAGCAGCACCTCGTTGCGGTTGAGATTGTGCAGCAGCATGGTGACGGCCTGGCTCGCCAGCACGCCGGTGACCAGGATCAAAAGCAGCCAGGCGAGGATGCTGTCGGGGAAAAAGCGGCGCCTCATCTGGGCTCGTTTTCCCGCGTCACCTTGGCAGCGAACAGATAGCCGCCGCCGCGCACGGTGGTGATGAATTTGGGCTGCGTCGCATCAGGCTCGATCTTGCGCCGCAGGCGGCCGATCTGCACATCGATGCTGCGGTCGAAAGGCTGCACCATGCGCCCTTTGGTGAGATCCAGCAACTGATCGCGGGAGAGCACGCGCTGCGGCCGTTCCGCCAGCGCCACCAGCAGGTCGAACTCGCCGGTCGACAGCTCGACCTCGCCCAGCGGTCCGTTGACGCGCCGGCTGGAAAGGTCGATCCGGTAGGCATCGAACGCCAGCACCTGCGCTGCCATCTCGGCAGCACCCGCCTCCAACCCGGACCGCCGCAGCACCGCGCGGATGCGCGCCAGCAATTCGCGCGGGCTGAACGGCTTCGCGAGGTAATCGTCGGCGCCCATCTCCAACCCGACGATCCGGTCGGTTTCCTCGCCGGCCGCCGTCAGCATGATGATCGGCAGGCGGGCAAGCTGGCTGTTCTTCTCGGCGCGGAGCTGCGCGCAGAGCTGCAACCCGGTATCGCCCGGCATCATGACGTCGAGCACGATGAGATCGACCTTGGCATCGCCCAATTGCCGCCGCATGTCGCGCCCGTCCGCCGCCGTCGAGCAGCGCATCCCATGTTTCTCCAGGAAGCGCTGCAGCAGGTCGCGGATCTCGCGGTCGTCATCGACGATCAGGATATGCGGTGTCTTTTCGCTCATGAACCCAGTGATATCCGGCAGGGCGGACCCGCCGCCAGCCAATTTGGTAACGTTCTGTAACAACGCAAGCCCTGGTCGCAATCCGTTGCCAAATAGCATGCCGCCGGACATGGCGCTGTGACAGGCCTGGAACAGTATCCCTTCCCAAGACGGCGCTACCCTCCCGAAATTTCGCGGGGGCGCCTGCAAGATGGAGAGATAGATGACCGCAATCGTTTCTGCAAACGCCGCCACTGCCTGTGGGGCCCGGCGCAGCCGCCTGTTCGTGACGGTGGGTCGCGCCGCCTTGTTCATGGGGGCGCTGGCCATCGTGCCGCCGGCCCTCAGCCTCGCCCATGTCGCCGAGGCCCAGGCTGATCAGTTGGCGCCCGACCAGCTGGCCATCGAGCAGGCCAGGCCGGCAAGCTTCGCCGACCTCGCCGCCAAGGTGTCACCGGCGGTGGTCAACATTTCATCCGCGCGCAAGGTCGCCGCCCAGGACGGGCCGCAACTGCCGCAGTTTCCCAAAGGCTCGCCCTTCGAGGAGTTCTTCAGGCAGTTCGAGGAGCAGCAGGGCAATGGTCAGCAGGGCGGCGGCCACAAGCAGATGCGCAAGGCCATGTCGCTGGGTTCTGGTTTCGTGATCGACCCCACCGGATATGTCGTAACCAACAACCATGTCATCGAGGAGTCGACCGACATCACCGTGACCCTGGCCGACGGCACCGAATACCCGGCCAAGCTCATCGGCACCGACCCGAAGACCGATCTCGCCTTGCTCAAGGTCGAAGCGAAGGCGCCGCTGCCCTTCGTGCCCTGGGGCGATTCCGACAAGGCCCGCGTCGGCGACTGGGTGATGGCGGTCGGCAATCCGTTCGGCCTCGGCGGCTCGGTCACCACCGGCATCGTCTCAGCCCGGAGCCGCGACATCCATGAAGGACCGTTCGACGATTTCCTGCAGATCGACGCCGCCATCAACCAGGGCAATTCCGGCGGCCCGACCTTCGACATGAACGGCCATGTGGTCGGCATCAACACGGCGATCTTCTCGCCTTCCGGCGGTTCGGTCGGCATCGGCTTCGCCATCCCCAGCAATCTGGCGAAGACCGTGGTCGCTGAACTGCGCGAGAAGGGCTCGATCGAACGCGGCTGGCTCGGCGTCGAGATTCAGCAGGTGACCCCGGACCTTGCCAAGGGCGTCGGTCTTTCCGAGCCCAAGGGCGCCATTATCGCCAACATCGATCCCGATTCGCCCGCGGCCAAAGCCGATCTCAAACCCGGCGACGTGGTGCTCGCCTTCAACGGCACCAAGGTGATGGAGATGCGCGACCTGCCGCGCCTGGTGGCCAGCGCTGATCCAGGTTCGACCGCCACCATCGACATCCTGCGCGAGGGCCACGAGAAGGAGATCAGCGTCAAGATCGGCACGCTCAGGAACGAGGCCGTCGCCAGCAACGACAATGAGGGAGGCGACGGGTCGGAAAGCGCCATCCTCGGCGCGCGCCTCGCCTCCCTCACCCCGGAAGCGCGCCAGGCTTTCGGCCTCGATCCGGACGCCAAGGGTGTCGTCATCGTCGACCTCCAGGAGGATTCGCCGCTGGTCGATCAGGGCCTGAAAGTGGGCGACGTCATCGAGCGCGTCGGCAATGCCGAGGTGAGCGACCCGGCCGAGATCACGCGCCTCGCCGAGGAAGCCCGGAAAAGCGACCAGCCGATCCTCGTCATGCTGGTCAACCGCGACGGCCGCGACCAGTTCATCGCCGTCAACCTCAAGCAAGCTTGAGCCGCTAAGAACCAGACAAGGCCGGGCGCCGTCACCGCCCCTGTCCCCAGCGGGAGCAACCTCCCGCAGCGGCGCCCGGTCCGGCCGAATTCGACATCCATCCCCCTCGAATTCGGCCACCCCTTTGCCTACCTGTCTCCAACTGCCCCGGGCTGCTGCATCCTGTAGCAGCCCGTTTTCTTGAGGCCTGTGCTAGGCTGCCGCCATTGCCACTTCGGGCGAGAGGGATGCTTGGCCAGGCTCGAGATCTTCTACAACAGCGCCTGCCCGGTCTGCGCCGCGGGCATCAACAGCCAGCGCCAGCGCATGGCCCAGCACATGACGGGTGACGATGCCGCCTGGAAGGACATCGCCCTTGATGAAAATCTGGTCTGCGAGATCGGCGCTGCCCTCGACACGGTGCGCCACAGCCTCCATGTGCGCGACGAGAGCGGGCAGATTTTCGTCGGCGCCGATGCGATCGCCCGGCTGATGCTGGAAACGCCCGGCCAGCGATGGCTGGGCCGCCTGCAGATGTGGCCACCCTTCCGGCCGCTATCGCGCTTCCTCTACGACCGCTTCGCCGATCAACTGTTCGCGTGGAACAAGCGGCATGGGCGGTGGTAAGGGACAATAAAAAACGCGGGAGTTTTGCTCCCGCGCTTTTCATGAACCGATGAACCGAACGCTCAGGCACCCACTTCCTTCAGATAGTCTTCGCGCATCTGCCGGGTGATCGGGCCGACCTTGAACTTGTATTCGCTGATCTCGCCCACCGGGGTCACCTCGGCGGCGGAGCCGACCAGGAAGACTTCGTCGGTCTTGGCCAGTTCCTCGGGCTGGATCGCGCGCTCGATCACCTTGATCTGGCGGCGCTGGGCAAGCTCGATCACGGTCTGGCGGGTGAGGCCATTGAGGAAGCAATCGGGCTTGGGCGTGTGCAGCTCGCCATTCTGGACCAGGAACACGTTGGCGCCGGTGGCTTCCGCGAGCAGGCCGCGGTAATCCAGCATCATCGCATCCTGATAGCCCTCGCGCTCCGCCTCATGCTTCGAGATGGTGCAGATCTGGTAGAGGCCGGAGGCCTTGGCAGCGACGGGGGCCGTGTCCGGGGCCGGGCGGCGGTACTTGGCCCATTTCAGGCGGATGCCGTTGGCGAGCAGCTCCGGCGAGAAGTAGGACGGCCATTCCCAGGCGGCGATGGCGAGATGGATCGTGTTCTTCTGGGCCGAAACCCCCATCATCTCGCTGCCGCGCCAGGCGATGGCGCGGACATAGCAGTTCTGGTAACCGGCGCGCTTCACCAGCTCGGTCTTGGCGGCCTCGATCGCATCCACTGAGAAGGGAATGCTATAACCGACAATCTCGGCCGATCTGTGGAGGCGCTCGGTATGGGCGCGGGATTTGAAAACCTTGCCGTTATAGGACCGCTCGCCTTCGAACACGGCTGATGCATAATGGAGGGCGTGGGTCAGGACATGCAGCTTCGCTTCCCGCCAGGGAATGAACTTGCCGTCCATCCAGATTTCGCCATCACGATCGTCGAAAGGCACCAGGCTCATGAATTCCTCCATTTGGCTTCTTGTCGGGTTATAAAGGAACCCGGAATGACCTCGTTTTAAAATATTCGGATAAATAAGTCAACATAGCTGACATAAAATCATGCCGGATTTGAAATCCACGCCTAACCCTTTGTTCCTGCGGGACGATGAACTCCGCCAGGGGATCGAGCTGCTGTTTTTCGGCTACCGCGACTTTACCGCGCGGGCCGACCAGACCCTGGCCGCCTACAATTTCGGCCGCGCCCATCACCGCGTCATTTATTTCGTCGGGCGCAATCCGGGCATGACCGTTTCCGACCTCCTCGACATTCTGAAGATCACCAAGCAGAGCCTCTCCCGCGTGCTCTCGCAGCTGGTGCGCGAGGGCTTCATCGTGCAGCGGCCGGGCACCACCGACCGCCGCCAGCGGCTCCTCAGCCTCACGGACAAGGGCGCCGAGCTGGAACGGCGCCTGACCGAGGACCAGCGCGCGCTTGTCGCCCGCGCCTACAAGGCTGCCGGCGCCGAGGCGGTCGAGGGCTTCAAGAAGGTGCTCCTCGGCTTGATCAACGAAGAGGACTGCACCCGCTTCCGCGCCACCAGCCCGGCCCTGCCCGGACAGTCCGGGCCATCCGGCTCGACACCGTCGGGGTCAAGCTCCGGCGGCGGCAACCAGGGTGGCAATTCGGGTGGCAATCCGGGTGGCAATCCGGGCGGCACTGGATCGCGCTAGGCGATGGCGGGGCAGGCTCATATCCTGGTCGTCGATGACGACAAGAGGCTGCGCGACCTCATCGCGCGCTATCTGGGCGAGCAGGGATTCCGGGTGACGGTGGCGACCGACGCCGCCGAGGCGCGCGCCAAGCTGAAGAGCATCGCCTTCGACCTCCTCGTGCTCGACATCATGATGCCGGGCGAAAGTGGTCTCGACCTCACCCGCGCCCTGCGCGACGACAGTTCCGTCCCCATCCTGCTGCTCACCGCGATGGGCGAGGTGCAGGACCGCATCAACGGGCTGGAAACCGGCGCCGACGATTACCTCGGCAAGCCCTTCGAACCCAAGGAGCTGGTGCTGCGCATCAATGCCATCCTCAAGCGTGCGCGGCCCCGTGCAGCCGCCCCGGCACCCGCCGCAGGCACGGTGCGCTTCGGCAGCTTCGCCTTCGAGATCGACCGGCGCCGGCTCTACAGGAGCGGCGAGATCGTGCATTTGACGGAAGGCGAGGGCGATCTGCTGCTGCTGCTGGCGCGCCGCGCCGGACAGCCGGTCAGCCGTGACGAACTGGCGATGCGTGCCGCCGCGACCGAGGGCGAGGACCTGGCGCCCGAGAATGGCGACGCCACGGTAGTCGAGATTGGCGCCTCGCGCCTCATCGATGTGCAGATGACCCGGCTGCGGCGCAAGATCGAGGACGATCCGCGCTTCCCGCGCTATCTCCAGACCGTGCGCGGCATCGGCTATGTCCTGCGGCCGGACTGACCGCCGATGAATGCCGGCATGCAGGATTGGCTGATGGCGGTCGAGCGCATGCTGCCGCGCTCGCTGCTCGGCCGCTCGATCCTCATCATCGTGACACCCATCGTGCTGCTGCAGGTGATCTCGGCCTGGGTCTTCTATGACAGCCATTGGAACACGGTCACCAAGCGCCTTGCGCAATCGGTGGCGGGCGAGATCGGCGCGGTGACGCGCCTGATGCCGCGCGCCGGCACCGCGCCCTCCGACAGCGAGGTCGCCATCAATGCCCTGTTCGAGACGGCGCGTGACGATCTGGAACTGGCGCTCGACTTCAAGCCCGGCGAGATCCTGCCCAACGATCCCACCATCATGCGCCAGAACCTCGTCGACCGGCAGCTCGCCAAGGCGCTCGAGGACCGGGTGCAGCGCCCCTTCATCATCGACAGCCGCAGCCTCGAAAAATATATCGAGATCCATGTCCAGCTGGCCGATGGCGTGCTGCATGTCGTGGTGCTGCGCCGCCGCCTGTTCAGCTCCACCACCTATGTCTTCCTGCTGTGGATGGTGGGGACGTCCCTGGCTCTGCTGGCCGTGGCGACCCTCTTCATGCGCAACCAGGTGAAGCCGATCAAGCGCCTGGCGCAGGCCGCCGACGATTTCGGCAAGGGGCGCGAGGTCGCGGATTTCCGTGCCGAGGGGGCTACCGAGGTGGCGCTGGCCGGCCAGGCCTTCAACCAGATGCGCAACCGCATCCGCCGCCAGATCGTGCAGCGCACCGAGATGCTGGCGGGCGTCAGCCACGATCTCCGGACACCGCTCACCCGCATGAAACTGCAGCTCGCCATGATGGGCGATGGCGGCGATATCGGCGATCTCAAGAAGGACGTCGCCGACATGGAACGCATGATCGGCGCCTATCTCGCCTTCGCGCGGGGCGAGGGCATGGAACAGCCGGCCACCACCGACCTCACCGCGCTGGTGGCCGACGTGGTGGGCGATGCGCGCCGCCAGGGCGCCACCATCGACCTCACTTTGCCCGAGCGGAGCGTGGTGGTGCCGCTGCGCCGCGACGCCTTCCGCCGCGCCCTCGACAATGTCATCGGCAATGCCCATCGCTATGCCGGCGCCATCGGCGTGACACTCGCGCTGCGGCCGCGCCATGTCGAGGTGATGGTCGACGATGACGGTCCGGGCATTCCCCAAGACGCGCGCGAGGATGTGTTCAAGCCGTTCTTCCGCCTCGAACAATCGCGCAACCAGGAAACCGGCGGCACGGGATTGGGCCTTACCATCGCCCGCGACATCATCCGCGGCCATGGTGGCGACCTCGTCCTCTCCGATGCCCCAGGCGGTGGCCTCCGCGCAGTGTTGCGCCTCCCCCTCTGACCGGCGTTTGCCCGGCGATTCAACCGGCGCTTTAGCGAAAAGTTACGATTCCGTGAGCGGGAAATTAGCGTGCGCGGCGGGCATGGCGGCTTCATGGTCGCGCCATTCCGCAACCAGCCGCCGAGGTCTGACCCATGAATGCCCGTTCGCACGCTTTTCCGACCGTGCCCGACTACCAGCCGCAACAGCTGGCAGCCAGCGCGCCGGCGCCCGATTTCATCGCCGCCATGGCAGCCGCCAACGATCTCGCCCCACAGCGCCACGAGATCTATCATCTGGTCCATAAGGGCCTGCGCGCGGCGATGAGCGATGCCCTGGCCCGCCTGGGCCGGGTCGATCTCGACGCCCCGGACGAGGCGCTCGCTGCCGTGGCCGACCTGCTGCAGCTCTGCGCCGAGCATCTCGCCCATGAAAACGCCTTCCTGCACACGGCCATGGAACGGGCCGTGCCCGGCTCGGCGTCGGCCTGCGCCGAGGATCATCTCCATCACCAGAAGACCATCCTCGATCTCGAGGCGCGCCTCAGCGCCGTGCGCCACGCGGCGATGCCGGCCCGCGAGCGCGCCATGAAGGTGCTCTACCGCCTGCTGGCCGGCTTCGTCGCCGAGAATTTCCAGCATATGGAGATCGAGGAGAGCACCAACACCCAGCTGCTCTGGACCCATTACACGGATCAGGAACTGCTGGCGATCGAGCAGCAGATCCATGCCCATATCAAGCCGGAACGCATGCTGACCTGGCTGCGCTGGATCCTGCCCAGCGTCACCCGCCAGCAGCGCGCCAAAATGATGCGGGGCATGCAGGCCGGCATGCCGCCGGAACTGTTTTCCGCTGTCCTCGACATGGTGAAGCCGCATCTCAGTGAATTGGAGCGCGCGGCTCTGGCGGTCGATCTCGCCTGATCTTCCGCGCTGGCTTTCAGGCCTCGATCAACTGCACGGGGCGGCTGAGATTGAGCCGGAAGCGGCCGCGGCCCGCCTTGTCGAGCGCCAGCACCTGGCTGCGCTCGGCAAGGCGGCGGCGCAGCAGGATGAGGCGGGCCTCGAGATTTTCCGAAAACTCCGGCAGGCGGATCTTCGGCGAAAGACGCAGTTCCTTGTTGCTGAACTCGACCCGTCCGGTGCGGTCATGTTCCGAGAGCAGGAACCACAGGATGGCGCCGGCCACGCCCTTGATCACATATTCGTCGTCGATGAAGACGCTGTCGTCGGCCGGGTAATGGCGCACCAGCATGGGTGTCCCTGATTCCGTCGTCGTCGCCAGATCGTCGGCGGCGGCGAATGTGTCATCGGCCTCGGTCGATATCTGGCGCATCGCCGCCGCCGCTTCCGCGGCGAGGATCATCAGCGCATCCTCCTCGTCATAGCCGAAGCGCCCGGCCTCCGGGCTTTCCGCATAGATGATGCCGAGCAGATGCTGGCCATCGAGGATCGGCACCGCGATCTGGCTGCCGCTGTCGGGCAGGCCCGGCAGGGGAATCTCGGTCTCCAACTGCGCCGCCATCGGGCTTGCGCGCAGCGCATCGCGGATGGCGCGGCCATAAAGATAATCGCGCGTCGCATGGGTGATGCGGATCGGCGTGCGTTCGCGCGCCGCCACGCCGATGACGCCTTGCCCCGGCAGGATCTCGGCGCCGACGCCGGATTCCGGATAGCCCTGGCTTGCCACCGTATAGAGCCGGTCGCAGGAATCGTCGGCCACCAGCAACATGACATGGGGCAGGCGGAACTCGCTGCGCAAGGCCGCGAGCAGTACCGCCACCAGCCCATCGAGATCGCGCGCCGCGCGCAGCTTCGGCAGGGTCTGGCGCAAGGCGGCGAGCAGGGGTGCATGGGGCGGCGGCAAGGGCAGCAGGTCGCCGCGCACGATTTCAGCTCCGTTGACGTGATATATATCGGCCCCCAAAAGATGAAAGATGCCGGACATGCCTTCATGCGACGCGATGCCGGCGAGTTTGGCGCGCATGGTTTCGAACAAGGGCCCGGCCAGCTCGGTGCGCAGGTAAGTCAGCTGCAGCCGGTACTGGGCACAGGTATTGGGATGTTTCAGCAGCACGGTCGCATGCGGGTTGGCAAGGATATTGGCGCGCGTCTTGCTGAAGAACTGATAGGAAATGGCGACATGCTCGGCATCGACATAATGCACGTCCGAAATGACGCTGACATTGGGCACGCCCAGCGCGTCGCAGGTGGCGATCTCGGAGGGAATGGCGCCTTCGAGGGCTGCGCGCAGGGCGGTGAGCGAGACGGTGCTCATGCGGCACCATCGATCTTGTCGCGCTGCGCCTGGTCGAGGGCCGCGCCCTTGGCGATCTTGTCGCCGGCACCCGGTCCCGGCGTCTGCCGGAACACATCGCTGGGGGAAAATTCGATGGTCACGAAATCGGCCTTGGCCGGCACGCTGAAATAGCCATGGGCGAGCGCCCTGGGATAGCCCAGCGCCACCAGCTCGTCGGCGGTGATGCGGTGATGCTCGGCGCGTCGCTGCACGTCGGCGGCATCGCACGGCACGATGCGCGCGCCATGCCCCTTGATCTGCACCGAGCGGAAGCTGCGCACATCGCTGTAGACCGTGGCCACTTCGCCATTGGCGGTGATGTCGGCCAGCAATTGCCGCGTCTCCTCGCGCAGCACGAACAGGCGCAGGCGCGCGCCCTCATCCACGGCGCGGCAGCCATAGGCATGGGCGACGCTGGGACGGAGCTCGGCATTGCGGCCGGCGACGGAGATGGCAACGGGCCCGGCCAGCAGGGCCAGGATGACGGGATCGAGCGACATGATTGTGGGACCGGATGTTCCTGTGCCTGAAAAGATAGGCGCGAGGTTGAACATCGTCCAGTGCGCGCCGTCACGCATCAACGATTATCGCTTGAACCTTTTCCCCCATGCCGTTTCTGGGAGGCCGATTCTGGCTCTATTTGCGCCGGTCCTCTGCCCCCATTCCTGGTCCAGTTCCGGCTTATTCCTGGGCCACCAGGTCCAGCATCTGCCGGGCGGTGCGCTTGATGTGCCGTTCCTTGAGCGGCTCGTGCAGCAGGCGATTGAGTGCGGCGGCCAGCAGCGGGGACAATGCTGGGTGCTGGCCGGCAAGGCGCTCCGCCGCGCTCAGGGTCTTGATGAGATGGGCGGAAATGATGAAGCGGGCGCTGCCATGGTCGAACATGGCAGCGCGTTCACGGGCAAAGAACGCCGCCGGATCCGAAACTGTGAAGCCCGTCACATCCTGGCCGCCATCGACATGCCGGCAGTTGCGGCCGATGAAGCAGGCGAGCTGCAGCTGGATGGATGGCCACAGTTCCGGCGACCGGGCGGCAGCCTCGGTTCCGGCCTCCGCGAAGGTCAGTGCGTGGGTGAGGTCGAGGCGGTTGGCATTGTCGGCCAGCGACAGATCATCCCGGCGGAACTTCGCCTCGTCCATGTGCAGCAATTGCCACGCCGCCGTCTCGATGAGGATCGGCCAGATGAACTGGCAGCCGGCCAGCGCCGACCAGCCGCGCACCGTCGCCATCGCCGATCTGGCGGATGTCTTGTGGAACGCTGCCGCGGTGAAGATCTCCGCCGGCCGGTCCGGCTGGCCCCATGCCTTGAGCTGCGCCGCGTAGCTGCGGAATTCCGGCAGCAGGTCTTCGCGCGTGGCAAAGCAGAACGACCGTACCAGCATCGAAAGCAGCGGTTCGGCGACACCTGGTCCCAGCGTCAGGACGAGATCGACCGATTTCATGGCATAGATCAGCGCGTGGCCGAAATCGGCATAATGCGCCAGCGCCACCTCAGCCAGCACGCGCCGCCAATCATCCGGCGACAATGGCACGGCAAGCCCGCCGCGCATCAGCTTGATGGCGGCGGCTTCATCCTGCGCCTCGATGGCGGCGGCGAAGCTTGCCGCGTCCCACGCGCACCCACCTTCGGCAAAGGGATAGCGGCCGCGGTCGCGCGCATCGTCGCTGACATGGCCGAGAATCTCGCCATAGGCGATGAGCGCATCTTCCGGCACCGCGCCCTTCGCCAGCATCAGCCAGTCGGGGGCGGCGGCGATGGCATGGGTGGTGCCGAACTCCAGCCGGTCATGGACCCAGTGGATGGCATGGCGAATCCCGTCGAGCGGATCGAGGCCGAGGTGCAGGAGGCGCGCCATCTCGCGCACCTGGCGCTGCTGGTCATCGTCATGGAGGGCGCGCGCCAATCCCTGGAGGATGCCGGCGCGTCGTTCGGCTGCCTTGTCGGGCACGATCTCGATCTCTATGCGCGCATCCTGCCGCCGGATCGGAAAGCGCCGCAATCTGTCGCCGCCCACCAGCGTCTCGCCGGTGGCAAGGTCGAACTTCCAATTGTGCCAGTTGCAGGTGAGGACGCAGCCGCCGCCATCCTGGCTGAGCGTGCCCTCGCGCAGCGGATAGCCTTCATGGGGACAGCGGTTGACGCAGGCGAACAGGCCGGCCGGCGTGCTCATGAGCAGGATCTGCCGTCCCTCATGCCGCACGACCAGCTTGCCCTGGGCGTCGAGCTCAGGTGCCGCCGCGACGTCGATCCAGGCCATGTCCATCTCCTCTGATGAGACTGGCATGGTCGCGCCGAAACTTAGAAAAGTAAATACTTGTTAAATCTAATAGAGCCGGCCGCCATTGGGGACGCCGAGGGTGGGGGCGATCAGCACCACCTCGTCATTTTCATCGGGAAAGCCCAGCACCAGCACCTCGGACATGAACTTGCCGATCTGCTTCTTCGGGAAGTTCACCACCGCTGCCACCTGGCGCCCGACCAGTTCGTCGAGCCGGTAGCGCGCCGTGATCTGCGCCGAGGAGCGCTTCTCCCCGATCTCCGGCCCGAAATCGACGGTGAGCTTGTAGGCCGGCCGCCGGGCTTCCGGATAGGGCTCGGCGGCGACGATGGTGCCGACGCGAATGTCCACCCTGCGGAAATCATCATAGGAAATCTCAGGAGCGATCGGTTCGGGTGTCGCGGACATGTGGGCGTTACTCGCGGTCAGTTTTCGGTGCAGCGATGTAAACGGGAGCGCGAAGAGAGTGCAAGCGGTCGCAGCGCTTCTTCAATCGTCATCCCCGGGCTTGACCCGGGGATCAGTCTGCAACTGAAAGCTCCAACCCGGTCGAACCCGATCCCCGGGTCAAGCCCGGGGATGACGGACATAAAGAACCAGATGACTTTACGGCGTGGGCGCGCTGAGCAAAGTTTCCGTGATCGCGCCGATCACATCCGCCATCACATCATTCGAACCCAGATGCGCACCAAGCGTCGTACTGGCCTCGACCCGCCATTTCCGGTCCGGCATGAAGGAATCCTCGAACGCGGCCAAAGCCCCGAAGGGTGCTGCGACGTCGCCCGCCACCAGCAGGCAGGCATGGGCCAGCACCGCCTGCCCGCCATCCGTGGCACGCCGGCGGCGCTGGGCAAGGCCCGCGATCTTGCGGCCACCAAGGCTGAGATCATAGCGGCCGGGGCAGAAGGCGTCGGCGATCTCGCCGATCTCGACCACCAGGTCCAGGGGCTTCAGGGCCCCGGTCAGCAGATGCGCCAGATGCCGATAGCCATCATCGAGCGACCAGGGCCGGTCGGCATCCAGCCGATAGGCGAGCGCCACATTGAGCATGCCGGGAAATTGTGGCACCGGGGCACCGCCGGTCGCGCGGACAATGACCGGCCAGTCCCGCGCCGCCGACCGCGCGGCGGCCTCGGCGAAGCCGGGGAGCGCGCTGATGCGCGACGGCACGGCGAGGCACGCAGCCGCCGTCTGCCACAGTCGCGCCAACGGTCGCGCGCCATCGCCGACACGGTCGAGCAGCCGCGCATCGCCTTCGATATCGCCGTCGGTTTCCGTCTCGATCTGCCAGATGGAAGCTAATCCTCAGCCGATCGCGGCAATGATGGCGCCGCGCTTGAAAGGTATCTCCGCCGGAATGCGGATCTGCAGCATACCATCAGCCGGTGCCGTCACGTCATAGCTGGTTTTCTCGACCATCACCTCGGCGATGAGGTCGCCGGCACGCACCGCATCCCCCTCGGCGAACAGCCAGGCCGAGACGGCGCCTTCAGCATCCCCTTCCCAGAGGTCGGGCGGAATCACCACCGGGATCATCGCCCCCCTCGCACCATGTCGGTGACCGCCGCCACGATCTTCTCGGCGCTGGGGAGAGCCGGTCGTTCCAGCGTCGGGCTGAAGGGAATGGGAATGTCGGGAAAAGCGATGCGCCTCGGTGGCGATGTCAGCACCGTGCCGGCTTCCACCACCGAGGCGATGATCTCGCCAGAGACGCCATAGCTCTGATAATCCTCATCGACCACCAGCAGCCGCCCGGTCCTCTTGACCGACGCATTGACCGTGGCGCGGTCGAGGGGCACCAGCGAGCGAAGATCGACCACTTCGGCCTCAATGCCGTTGGCTATTAGCTCCTCCGCGGCATCAAGCGCCAGATGCACAGTGGCGCCGAGGCCGACGATGGTGATGTCCCGGCCTGCGCGCGCGATCGCCGCCTGGCCGAACGGCACGGTATAGGCATCCTCCGGCACGTCGTTGATGCTGCCCTGCACGGTGCCGAGCCAGCCCATGCCCTGCAGCGCCTTGTGGAACATGAAGATGACCGGATTGTTGTCGCGGATGGCGCTCACCATCAGCCCCTTGGCGTCATAGGCGTTGCTCGGCACCACCACCTTCATGCCGGGGAGGTGCGCAAAGGTGCCATAGAGGCACTGGCTGTGCTGCCCCGCATCGCCATAGCCGCCGCCGACCGAGGTCATCAGCACCATGGGAACCGCCGATTGCCCGCCGGAGAAATAGCAGTTCTTCGCAGCCATGTTGTAGATCGCATCCATGCACACGCCGAAGAAATCGACGAACATCAGCTCCACCACCGGCCGCATGCCGACCGCCGCCATGCCGACGGCGGCCCCGATGAAGCCCGTCTCCGAAATCGGCGTGTCGCGGATGCGTGCCGGCCCGAATTCCTCGAGGAGGCCGCGCGTATTACCGAACACCCCGCCCAAAGCGGCGATATCCTCGCCCATCACCAGCACCGATGGGTCGCGGCGCATCTCCTGCGCCAGCGCCTCCGCCATCGCCTTGGCGATGGTGAGGTTGCGCTTGGCGCGGTTCGGCAGAATTGTCGCTGTCGCAGTCATCAGATGTACTCCGGATCAGGCGAAGACATGGTCGAAGGCTTCGGCGGCAGCGGGGAAGGGCGCCGCCCGCGCCTTGGCAATCGCCTGCTCGACGGCACTCTCGGCCCGTTTGACGATGGCGAGATCCTCTGCCTCGCTCATCATCCCTTCAGCCAGCAATCTGCCGCGCAGGGCCGGGATGGGATCGCGCGCGAACAGCGCATCCTTCTCGCCGGCCGGGCGATAGCCCTCGGCATCGCCGATGAAATGCCCGGCCAAGCGCGATGTCTCGATCTCGATGAGGCTGGGGCCACCGCCGGCTCGTGCCCGGGCGATGGCGTCGCCGGCCACCGCGAAGATGGCCGCCGGATCATTGCCGGTGACGCGGTGCCCCAGCATACCATAGGCGGCTGCGCGGCTGTCATTATGCGGGACAGCGGTCGATTGCGCCTTCGAGACTGAAATGCCCCAGCCATTGTCCTCGATCACGAACACGACCGGCGCCTGCCACACCGCGGCGAGGTTGAGCGATTCGTGGAAGGCGCCCTGGTTGGCCGCCCCCTCGCCGATGAAGGCGACCGCGACGCGTTTCTCGCCGCGCAATTTGAAGGCGGTGGCAGCCCCCACCGCCGGACCCATTCCCTGCGCGATGATGCCGGAACAGGCGAAATTGACCCGCGCGTCGAACAGATGCATATGCCCGCCGCGCCCACCGGAAAGGCCCGTCTTCTTGCCGAAGATCTCCGCCGCCATCGCATCGAGATCGACCCCCTTGGCGATGGCGATGTGATGCGGCCGGTGCGTCGCCGTCACGAAATCTGCGGCATCGAGATGCGCACAGACGCCGACCGCGCACGGCTCCTGCCCGTTGGAAAGATGCATCTCCCCCGGTATGGGCCCGTTGGCCATGTTGAAGACCGGCGACTTCCCCTCGAAATAGGCCGTGGCGATGCGCTCCTCGAAGGCGCGGCTTTTCACCATGGTCTCGTACATCCACAGAAATTGCGGCCTGGTCGGTGTCATGGAATTCTCCCGCACGCTGATGATGAAGCTCAGGCCGCTAACGCCTGCTTGGCCTGCGCGTCAGCGAAGAATTTCCAGTCCAGCATCATCAGGATCGACTTGTCGGGATTGACGAAGGCAACCGGCCCGTGGTTCGAAAACCACAGCACCGTGTCCTCGACGAATTCGGTGCGCTCGTGATAGACGCCCAAGGGCTCATAGCCGTAATCGCCGGCGCGGGCGACGCCGGCCCGGTAATCCATGACGCCCTTGATCATCAGATATTCGCCGGCGCCGTAATGGAAATGCGGCGCGAAGGATGAGCCCTTGTCGCATTTGAACAGCACCGTCCAGGTGCCGGTCTCGGCACTGACGCGCAGAACCTTGTAGGAAATGGCGTCGGTGAACGGAATCCAGGCCATCTTCTCGGTCTGGCACATGATATCGGCGGGATTGCTGTCGGCGGGCGCATGGGTACCCGATTGGCTGTCGGCCATTTTTGTCTCCTCCTGAAGCTCCGGATACTCGTTGAATTGACTGGTCCCGGATTCTGAGGGAAATTATGGCCGTGCAGCTTGCGCTGGTCTTGCCCGACGCTGCCCAATTAATTGCTTCACCGTGCCAGCCAGGTGAGTGCCGCGATGCAAGCCGACGCCTCCATCCAGCATACCAGCGCCCATCTGCCGGGCCCCCGCCAATATGATTGGTGGCGCGAGGCGGTGAGCGAGACGCATCTCCCCTGGGACCTGCCGCGCCGCAGCGAGGGCAGCTACCGCGCGCGCTTTCGCCAGCAATCGCTGGGGGCGGCCCAGATCGTGCAGTGCGCCTGCGACCCTTGCGAAGGTCGCCGCGGCCCGGATGAGATCGCGCAATTGCAGGCGCCGGTCTATGGCATCCTCTACATCCTGAAAGGTAGAGAGAGCCTTAAACAGGCCGGCCGCGAGACGGTGCTGGAGCAGGGCTCGTTCACCCTCTGGGACAGCACGCGGCCGATCCAGTTCGGCCTGCCGCAGGACCTCGAAAAGATCACCCTGCTGCTGCCGCAGGATCTGGTGGCCGAGATGCTGCCGATGGCGGCCGATCTGGTCATGCGCCCGATCAGTGGCCAGCGTGGTCCTGGCGCCCTCTTTGCCACCCATCTCCGCGCATTGGCACGTGAGGGCAGCGACCTCGCCCCCGCCCGCGCTACACCGGTGCTGCGCGCGACCCTCGATCTCCTCATGGCCGCGATGGCGCCCCAGGACAATGAAAGCGAGGGCGTCTATCACCGGGCGCTTCGGGCGCGCATCCAGGATTTCATCCTGCGCAATCTCGACGATCCCGATCTCGACCCCGACCGGGTAGCAGCCGGCATGGGCATCTCGGCGCGGCAGCTGCACCGCCTGTTCCACGATAGCGGCCTCACCGTCGATCGCTGGATCTGGCGCCAGCGCCTGCAGCGCTGCCGCGACGATCTACTCTCGCGCCCGCAGGCGCGAATCTCCGAGATTGCCTTCGCCCACGGCTTCAGCGACGCCGCCCATTTCAGCCGCGCCTTCCGCGACGCCTTCGGCGTCTCACCCAGGGAGTTCCGCAAGGAACGGTGAGGGTGTTTTCAGTTAGCGGCCGAATCCTAAACTGTCATTCCCGCGAAAGCGGGAATGACAGTTTAGCTCTGGTGGCTTCGCTACTCTGCCGCCTTCTTCGTCTCTTCCGGCTTCCAGCGGAGCACCGGCTGGCGCGCGGCCAGCGTTTCGTCCAACCGGCGGCGCGGCGTGTGATAGGGGGCGCCGTGGAAATAGGCGGCATCACCACCCTTTGCGCGGCGTGCCAATCCCTGCACCACCTCGATGTAACGATCAAGACCGATCTTGCTTTCGGTCTCGGTCGGCTCCATCAGCAGGGCGCCATGGACGACCAGCGGGAAATACATGGTCATCGGGTGATAGCCCTCGTCGATCATCGCCTTCGCGAAATCGAGCGTGGTGACGCCGGTCCCTTCCAGGAAATCGTCGTTGAACAAAGCCTCATGCATGCAGGTGCCGGGGAAGGCGGCCGTGAGGTCGCTCTTGAGGCTCGCCTGCAGGTAGTTGGCGTTCAACACCGCATCGCCCGACACCTGGCGCAACCCGTCGGCGCCGTGGCTGAGGATGTAGGACAAGGCACGGCTGAACATGCCCATCTGGCCATGAAAGCCTTTCAAGCGCCCGAACGCCTTCCCGCCATCATGCTCGACCAGATCGAACCCGTTCGTCCCATGCGTCACATAGGGCAGCGGCGCATAGGGCGCCAGCGCTTCCGACAGCACCACCGGCCCGGAGCCCGGCCCACCGCCGCCATGGGGCGTCGAGAAGGTCTTGTGGAGGTTGATATGCATCGCATCGACGCCGAGATCGCCCGGCCGCACGCGGCCGACGATGGCGTTGAAATTGGCGCCGTCGCAATAGAAGTAACCGCCGATGCCGTGGATCGCGTCGGCGATGTCGATGATGTCGTTCTCGAACAGGCCGCAGGTATTGGGGTTGGTGATCATCGTGCCGGCGACATCGGGGCCGAGCTTCGCCTTGAAGGCGGCAAGGTCAACGCGGCCGCGCGCATCGGCCGGCACCGGATCGACCTCATAACCGA
>NZ_CAMDRA010000019.1 GCF_945906275.1 Dongia mobilis | reverse complement strand
CAACGGTCCTCTCAAGGATTGGTACAATTCTCTGCTACAGCGCGGCAAAAGAAAGAAAGTCGCTCTTACCGCCCTCATGCGCAAAATGATCGTCATCCTCAATGCGCGCCTCAGAGACGACCTCAAAGCACAACAGAGTTGATGACGATTGGGGCGTATATCCCTTTAACGCGACCGTCCCCTGCTCTGGCAAGCGGGGCTTGTCTTTTGCGCGTCTTTGTCCCAGCTTGCGGAACCTTGTGGCGGGGCCCATCTATCAGGTGCCCGCCTCCCCCCAATCTGCGAAAGAGCTTATGTCTAGTTCCGATCAGCTTGCCCTTCTCGAGACCGTGCTTACCAAGGCCAAGGCCGCCGGCGCCGACTCCGCCGACGCGCTGATCGGCCGCAGCATCTCCCTGTCCCTGGGCGAACGCCTCGGCGCCAAGGAGAAGCTGGAGCGGGCGGAGAGCCAGGATCTGGGCCTGCGGGTCTTCGTCGGCAAGCGTCAGGCGATCGTCTCGACCAGCGATTTCGCGACCGGCTCATTGGCCGAACTCACCGCCCGCGCCGTCGCCATGGCAAAGGCCGTGCCGGAAGACCCGCATTGCGGCCTCGCCGATGCGAGCCAGCTGGCGAAAAACTGGCCGACCCTCGACATGTGCGACGATACCGATCCCTCGGAAGCCCAGCTCACCGAGATGGTGCGCGCGGCGGAGGATGCGGCGCGCAGTGTCAAGGGCGTCACCAATTCCGAAGGGGCGGAAGCCGGCTATGGCCGCTCCGATGTCGCCATCGCCGCCAGCAACGGATTCCAGGGCGCCTATTCCAGCAGCCATTTCGGCCTCTCCGTCTCGGTGCTGGCCGGCGAAGGCACCGGCATGGAACGCGATTACGATTACAGCTCGACCGTCTATCTTGCCGACCTCGAAGACCCGGTGAAGCTGGGCAGATCGGCGGGCGAGCGGGCTGTGCGGCGGCTCAATCCCCGTAAGGCCAAGACGGCGGTGGTGCCGGTGGTGCTCGATCCCAGGATCAGCAATTCGATCGTCGGCCATCTTGTTGGCGCCATCAACGGGGCCGGCATCGCGCGCGGCACCTCGTTCCTGAAAGACAGCCTGGGCAAGGATATCTTTGCCGCCGGCATCGACATTATCGACGATCCGCACCGCCATCGGGGCCTGCGCTCGCGCCCGTTCGACGGCGAGGGGCTGCCGACAACGATGGCCAAGCTCATCGACAATGGGCGCCTCACCATGTGGCTACTCGACTGCCGGTCCGCGCGGCAATTGGGATTGGTGTCGAACGGCCATGCCTCGCGCGGGACGTCGAGCCCGCCGTCGCCCGCCCCCAGCAACGTGCATATGGCGGCTGGCAAGATCAGCCGACAGCAGCTGATCGGCGAGATCAAACAGGGGCTCTATGTGACAGAGATGATCGGGTCGGGCGTCAATGGTGTGACCGGCGATTACAGCCGGGGGGCGGCCGGCTTCTGGATCGAGAATGGCGAGCTTGCCTATCCGGTCTCGGAGGTGACGCTGGCCAGCAATCTCAAAGAGATCTTCCAGCATGTGACGCCGGCCGACGACCTCACCTTCAAATACGGCACCAACGCACCCACACTCCGCATCGACGGCATGACCCTCGCGGGGGCGTAATCCTGCTATAGTCCGCGCGGGGGAAGCGCAGATGATTGAGCACCTTTTTTCGTCATCCCCGGGCTTGACCCGGGGATCTGCCGGCGACAGCACGGCAGTTGAAGCTGATCCCCGGGTCAAGCCCGGGGATGACGGGTTCTATTTGGCCCCGTTCCATCAAACCGCAGCATGACGCCTTCCCATCAGCTCATCGCCCAAGGCATCGCCTGCCGGCGGGCGGAGCGGCTTCTGTTCCGCGATCTCAATTTCACGCTGCAAGCGGGGCAGGCGCTGCTGCTGCGCGGGCCCAATGGCAGCGGCAAGTCGAGCCTGCTGCGACTGCTCGCGGGGTTGCTGCCGGCTGAAGCGGGGCAGCTCACCTGGCGCGGCAAGGATGTGCGGGCGGACCGGGCCGGCTATCGCAGCGACCTTGCCTATATGGGCCATCTCGATGCCTTGAAGCCGCAATTGCTGGTGCTGGAAAATCTGCAATTCTGGGCGGATCTCGTCGGCGCCACGGTGCCGGTCGAGAACGCGCTGGCCAAGGTGGGCCTGGGTCCCTGCGCCGCGTTTCCGGCCCAGCATCTGTCCGCCGGGCAGAAGCGGCGCTTTGGCCTTGCGCGCCTGCTGCTCAAGCCCGTGCCGATCTGGCTGCTCGACGAACCCAGCACGGCGCTTGATGCATCGGGGCAGAGGCTCGCCCTCGACCTCATCACCCGGCACCGCGCGGCGGGCGGCATCGCCATCATCTCGAGCCATGACGATCTGGCCCTGCCCGAGGTCACGACCCTGGTCCTCGGCACCGGATTGGCCAGCCCTGGAAAATTCGGTGGGGGCGGCTCGGCATGAACGCATTTTTTGCCCTGCTGCGCCGCGATTTGCGTCTGGGTTTCCGTCAAGGAATTGACGCCTTGGTTGTGGTCCTGTTCTTCCTGGCGGCGGGCGCCCTGTTCCCCTTCGCGCTGGGGCCGGAACCGCAGCTGCTTGCCCGGATCGCCGCCGGGATCGTCATGGCGATGGCGGCCCTGGCCTCCCTCCTCTCCCTCGACCGGCTGTTCGCCGGCGACCTTGAGGATGGCAGCCTCGATGGCCTGGCCTTGTCGCCTTTGTCGCTGGAACTGGTGGGCCTTGCCAAGGTGGTCAGCCATTGGCTGATGACCGGCCTGCCGCTGCTGGTGGCGGCCCCGCTCCTCGGCCTGCTGCTCAACCTGCCCGCGTCCCTTTATCCCATCCTGCTGCTGGCGCTTTTGGCCGTGACACCGGCCCTTTCACTGCTGGGCGGGCTGGGGGCGGCCCTGACCCTGGGGGCGCGGCGCGGCGGGCTGCTGCTGGCCTTCGTCATTCTGCCGCTATTTATTCCTATTCTGATCCTGGGCATGGGGGCGGTGAGCGCCGTGGCCCAGGGTGAGAGCCCCTTGAGCGCCCTGCAGCTGCTGCTCGCCCTCGACCTTGCCTTCCTGGCGCTGGTGCCCTGGGCGATGGCCATGGCGCTGCGCCAACTGTTGCGCTAAAGCCGCACTCGCTTGGCCGCCGGTGTGACGACGCGCACAGGAAGTTGTTCCCTGTTGAACCCCGCGTGCAATGGGACGACAAACCGTTCGATGCCGATCTTTGTGGCTTATCTGCAACAGATGCGGGCATTTTGACACAGGTTGCGTAAAGACCCCGAATCAACGTGGATTCCTTAAGTTGAATCGGCATATGCTTAATCATCCGGCATCCAAATGTCGGGCGGTCGCGATCCGCTGTCATCGCACCTCTTCACGTGAACGTCCCAGGGTGTTTCAAACCATGAACCGTTATTTCAAACTCGCGCTGCTCGGCACGGCTCTGCTTGCCGTCACCGCTTGCGCCGCACCGAACCGCGAACCGGACCTGTCGAACATTCAGGCGAATGTCGACAAGACCTATGAAGGCGATTTCGGCGATTTGCTCTATAACCTGAACCAGGCTGGCGACAAGGCCCGCACGGCTGAGGAAATCAAGGCGAGCATCGATGCCGATGCGCCGTATCTCTACACCAACCTGCCGCTGCGTCAGGAAGGCGTCCAGCTCGCGGAAGAAGCCGCCGAGCTTCGCGCCAAGGCCGAAGCTGCGCTCAACCGCTTCCTCGACCCGATCCGCGCCCGTCTCGCCTATCTCGAATCGCTGCACGTTCCGCAGGATGTCGGCCCGCAGAAGACTTCGGTCTACTTCGACACCGGCAGCGCCAAGATCCGTGAGAGCGAAGCCGCGGCGATGACCGATGCCGGCAACTTCCTCAGCCAGTATCCGATCGCCCACGTCCAGATCGACGCCTACACCGACACCGTCGGTTCGACGAACTCCAACGCTGCGTTGGCCAAGCGTCGTGCGAAGGCCGTCATGGATGCCATGTCAGATGCCGGCGTGCCGCTCGCGGCCGACGTCTCGGTCAAGGCCGTTGGCGAAGCCGAAGGCACCGACAACACGGAGAGCCAGGAAAACCGTCGCGTCGACATCATCGTGCAGCCGCATGGTACCTATAACAAGGGCATGTAAGCGCACGACGATCCGACCAGACCTTTCTGGGTCTTTCGGTTGAAGTGTTGAACCAGGGGCGTCACCGCAAGGTGGCGCCCCTGGCGTTTGTGGGGCAAGGGCTCTCCAGCTGAGTGCTTCCCCACCAACCGACGGGCCGCTCTCAGTCCGAATCCCATCAAGTCATCACCCAAGCCCCCTCCTAGCCTCCCCCCTGAAGGTGGGTGGGATGGTGATGGACGGACCGGCCCATAAGGGGTTTCCCTCATTCCCCTGCGCCACACTGCCTCTGGCACTGGAGTCCGGGGCCTTGTATAACCGCCGCCATGCATCGTTTCGCCAATCCCGGCCGGTTCCTGCGCCTGGCCAATCGGATCCAGCCCTGGCTCAAAGCCTTGACGGCGCTGGGGTTTTTGCTTGGGCTCTATCTGGCCCTGATCGGGTCGCCGCCGGATTACCAGCAGGGCGAGACGGTCCGCATCATGTATATCCATGTGCCCTCTGCCTGGATGGCGTTGCTGGCCTATCTGATCCTGGGCCTCGCCAGCGCCTCGGCGCTGATCTGGCGGCATCCGCTGGCCGATATCGCGGCCGAGGCCATTTCGCCGATCGGTGCCGCCTTCACGCTCCTCGCCCTCATCACCGGTTCGCTCTGGGGCAAGCCGATGTGGGGCACCTATTGGGTCTGGGATGCGCGCCTCACCTCGTTCCTGCTGCTGTTCTTCCTTTATCTCGGCCACATGGCCCTGCTGGGCGCCTTCGATGATCGCGGCCGCGGCCAGCGCTCGGCCGCGGTGCTGGCGTTGGTTGGCCTCATCAACCTGCCGATCATCAAGTATTCGGTCGATTGGTGGAACACGCTGCACCAGCCGGCCTCGATCGCGCGCATGGACGGGCCCAGCATCGATCCTTCCATGCTGTGGCCGCTGTTCACCATGGCGGCGGCTTTCCATGTTTTTCTGCTGGCGGTCCTCATCGAGCGCATGCGCACGCTGCTGCTGGAGGCGAAGTTGCGCAACCAGCGCCTCGCCGCGTTCGACCGCGTCCAGACGGAGCCATTCTGATGAGGACCGGCTTATGAGGATTGGCTGATGATCGATCTCGGCAGCTTCCTTGCGATGGGCGGTTATGCTGCCTATGTCTGGCCGGCCTATGGCGCCGGCGTCGTGATCCTGGCGGCGGTCTGGTTCGATGGCCTGCGCCGGCGCCGCGCCGTCGAACGCGCGCTGCAGGCCGTTGCCCAATCCCGCGAGAATGATGCTTAGTCAATGAAGCGCCAGACCCCATGAAGTACCAGGCCCCATGAAGCGCAAAACGCTGCGGCTTTATCTCGTCCTCATCAGCCTGGGCCTGCTCGGCACGGCGACCGCGCTGGTGTTGAACGCGTTCGACCGCGAGCTGGTGTTCTTCTTCAGTCCGAGCGAAATCGCCGCCGAGCAGCCGGCACCCGGTCGCATCATCCGACTGGGCGGCCTGGTCGAAACGGGCAGCGTCACCAAGCTCGGCGACGGCGCCACCTTCAGCTTCCGCATCACCGACCTCAAGGCCTCGACCTCGATCGCCTATCGCGGCGTGTTGCCGGATCTGTTCCGCGAGGGACAGGGCGTCGTGGTGCAGGGCACCTTCAACGAGAGCGGCAATTTCGTCGCCAGCGAAGTGCTGGCCAAGCACGATGAGAATTACCTGCCGCCGGAAGTGGCCAAGGCGTTGAAGGCTTCGGGCCGCTGGCAGGAAGGCGCCGGCACCGCAGCGAGCCCGGCCATTGTACCCGGCGCAAGTTCCGATACCGGCGGCGAAGGAAACAGCCCGTGATCATCGAAATCGGCCATTTCGCTTTGGTCCTGGCACTGGTGCTGGCCCTGGCGCAGGCGACCCTGCCGCTGATCGGCGCCCAGCGCGGCATCCGCGCCTGGATGGCGCTGGCAAAGCCGGCAGCCCTCGGCCAGTTCGCCTTTCTGCTCATTGCCTATGGCGCGCTGATCCACGCCTTCGTGGTCGCTGATTTCTCGGTGCTGGTGGTCTATCAGCATGCCCATTCGCAGACGCCGCTCATCTACAAGATCGCCGCCGCCTGGGGCCAGCATGAAGGGTCGCTGCTGCTGTGGGTGCTGATCCTCAGCTTCTTCGGCGCGCTGGTCGCGTTCTTCGGCGACAATCTGCCACCGCGCCTCAAAGCCCGCGCCCTCGCCGTGCAGGCGATGATCGGCAGCGCCTTCATCCTGTTCGCCTTGTTCACCTCGAACCCGTTCGCGCGCCTCTCGCCCGCACCGCTTGAGGGGCAGGAGCTCAACCCGTTGCTGCAGGATCCAGGCCTCGCCTTCCATCCGCCCATGCTCTACATCGGCTATGTCGGCTTCTCGATGGCGTTCTCCTTCGCCGTGGCGGCGCTCATCGAAGGCAAGATCGACGCCGCCTGGGCGCGCTGGGTACGGCCCTGGACCCTCTTGTCCTGGGTGTGCCTCACCGGCGGCATCGCGCTCGGCGCGCGCTGGGCCTATTACGAGCTCGGCTGGGGCGGCTGGTGGTTCTGGGATCCGGTCGAGAACGCAAGCTTCATGCCCTGGCTGATGGGGACGGCGCTGCTGCATTCGGCGATCGTGGTCGAGAAGCGCGATGCGCTCAAGGCCTGGACGCTGCTGCTCGCCATCCTCACCTTCGGCTTCTCGCTGCTCGGCACCTTCCTTGTGCGCTCCGGCGTCATCACCTCGGTCCATGCCTTTGCGCAGGATCCGGCGCGCGGCCTGTTCATCCTCGGCATCCTGGCGCTGGCGCTCGGCGGATCGCTCACCCTCTTTGCCTGGCGGGCGCCGACCCTGAAAGCTGGCGGCCTGTTCGCGCCGGTGAGTCGCGAAGGCGCGCTCATGCTCAACAATCTGCTGCTGGCGACGGCGACCGCCACGGTGCTGCTGGGCACGCTCTATCCCCTCGCCCTCGATATCCTGGGCGGCGGGTCGGTCTCGGTGGGGACACCCTATTACACGGCGACCTTCGTGCCGCTGGCGATGCCGCTTATCGCCCTTGCCGGCATCGGCCCGCTGCTGGGCTGGAAGCGCGGCGACCTCAAAGGTGCTCTGCACCGGCTGTGGCTGGCGGGCGGCTTCGCCATCGCCGCCATGGGGGTGGCACTGTGGATCGATTTCGGCAAGCAGGCGTTGGCCGCGGCCGGCATCGGCCTCGGCGCCTGGATGCTGGCTGCGACCTTCACCGAATGGGCCGAGCGCATCCGCCTGTTTCGCATCGGCCTGGGTGCGTCGTTGCGGCGCGCCGTCCATCTGCCGCGCGCGGCCTATGGGATGAGCCTTGCCCATGCGGGCCTTGCCGTCGCCATCATCGGCATCACGGCCTCTTCCGCCTGGAAGAGCGAGGAGGTGCGCCAGATGAAGCCCAATGACAGCCTCACTATCGGCAGCTTCAGCTATGTGCTGCAGGGTGTGACGCCGGCGCGCGGCGAGAATTACATCGCCGAGCGCGCGCATTTCAAGGTGATGAAGGACGGCGCTTTCTATACCGACCTCTATCCGGAGCGGCGGCAATATATGGTGCAGCCGATGCCGACCACCGAGGCCGCCATCGAATCGCATCTGATCGGCGATCTTTATGCCGTGGTCGGCGAGGGTGACGGCAAGGGCGCCTGGACCGTGCGCATCTATGAGGAGCCGCTGGTGCCGTGGATCTGGTCGGGCTGCCTGCTGATGGTGCTGGGCGGCATCGTCTCGCTCAGCGACCGGCGCTACCGCGTCGGCGCACCCAGCCGCAGCCATGTGGCGCAGGCCCTGCCCGCGGCCGGCGAATAGCTGGAGGCAGAACGAGTCATGCGTCGCCTGTTCTTCATCCTGCCCTTGCTGTGCCTTGCAGCTCTCGTGGTGCTGTTCTGGCGCGGGCTCGACCCGGCGCGCGATCCATCGAGCCTGCCCTCGGTCCTCATCGGCAAAAAGATCGCCGCGGTGAACCTGCCCGGCCTGGGCGCGCGCCCCGGCATCAACACCGCCGAGTTCGCGGGCGATGTCACGGTGCTCAATTTCTTTGCTTCCTGGTGCGCACCCTGCCGCGCCGAGCATCCGCTGATCCAGGAACTGGCGGCCATGCCCGGCGTACGCGTGGTCGGCATCACCTTCAAGGATGTGCCGGTGGATTCGGAAAAGTACCTCGCCGAACTGGGCGATCCTTACGCCGCGATCGGGGTCGATGAGACCGGCCGCGCCGGCATGGAGTTCGGCCTCACCGGCGTGCCGGAGACCTATGTCATCGATCGCGACGGCATCATCCGCTATCGCCTCGCGCAGCCGCTCGATCCCGGCCGCCTCAAGGACGAGTTGACACCGCTGCTCCTGGATCTCACGCAATGAGGAGGTGGCCGTCCATCGCGCTGCTGCTGCTGTGCCTCATGGCCGGCGCCGCCCTGACGCTGCCGCCGCAGCCGGCTCTGGCGCAGAGCGAACAGCCGGACCAGCCGCTCGCTGACCCGGTGATGGAAGCGCGCGCGCGCCAGCTGATGAAGGATGTGCGCTGCGTCGTATGTCAGGCGCAGTCGATCGCCGAATCCGATGCCGGCATCGCCAGCGACATGCGCAAGTTGATCCGCGTCGAGATCGCTGCCGGAAAGTCGGATGACGAGATCCGCCGGTTCCTCGCTGACCGCTATGGCGATTTCGTGCTGTTCAAGCCGCCCTTCAAGGTATCGACCGCCTTGCTGTGGGCAGGCCCCTTCCTGTTGTTGGGGCTGGGCGGCGTCACCATGGTGCTGTTCTTCCGCCGCCGCGCGCGTGCCGCGCCACCCGCGACCTTGAGCGAAGAGGAGCTGCGCCGTGTCACCGCAGCCTTGCAAGAAACTGGCGAACCGGCGACAAGACCGGATCACGGGAGTGGCGCATGATTCTGGTCTGGCTGGTCTTTGCCGCGATGACATTGGCGACTGCGGTGCTGCTGGCCTTGCCGCTGTTCTATACGCGCAAGGTGAAGAACGAGGCGGTGTTCGCGCTCGCCGTCTATCGCGACCAGATGCAGGAACTCAACCGCGATGCCGAGGCCGGGCTGATCGGCGCCGCCGAGGCGAAATCGGCGCAGATCGAAATCGAGCGGCGCATCCTGGCCTTGACCGAGAGCCCGCAATGGCAGCCCGGCAGGGCGCCGTCACATGGCATGCTGATCACGGCGGCGGTGGTGCTGCCGCTGCTCGGCTTCGGCCTTTACCTCAAGCTGGGCGAACAGGCCCTGCCGGGCCAGCCCTTCAGCGCGACGGCCGCGGCAACGGCCCCGGTCAGCGCCGAACTCGCAGCCCTCGAGGCAGAAGTCCATGCCCGGCCGACCGATGCCAGGGCCTGGACGGCGCTTGCCGCCGGCTATGACGCCGCCGGTCGCGCCAAGAATGCGGCCACCGCCTATGGCAAGGCTGTAGCCCTGGGCGCCCAGGACGGCACCACGCTCGCAGCCTTCGGCCAAGCGTTGCTGCTTGCCAACCAGGGCGAGATGAACGAGGCCGCGGGCGATGTGTTCCGCCGGGCGCTGGCGGTCGAGCCCAGCAATCCGACCGCGCGCTTCTTCCTGGCGCTGGGCAAGGCGCAGGCGGGCGATGTCGAGGGTGCCCTCACCGACTGGATGGCGCTGGAGAAGGACACGCCGCAGGATGCGCCCTGGCGCGCGACGCTGGTCGATCACATCGCCAAGGCGTCACAGCGCCTGGGCAAGGAAACGCCGGCAAGCTTGGACGATGCGGTGGCCGCCGATTCCGCCACCAGATCCACAACTGGGCCGAGCGATTCCGAGATCGCCGCCGCGGCGACGATGACGCCGGAACAGCAGGCGGCCTTCGTCAACGACATGGTCGGGCGCCTCGCCGAGAAGCTCAAGGACAATCCCGACGATCTCGAGGGCTGGGTGCGTCTGGCGCGTTCCTACCAGGTCCTCGCCCGCACGGAAGAGGCACGGGCGGCCTGGGGCAAGGCCGCGGCGCTGGCGCCGGCCCGGCTCGACGTGCAGCTCGATTATGCCGATGCGATCATCGCCGGGCGCTCCGACCTCGACCGCTACCTGCCGCCGGAATTCGTCGAGGCGGTGGGACGGGTGCGGACACTCGACCCGAAGAACCCGCTCGGCCTCTATTATGGCGGCCTCGTCGCCCGCGTCGCCGGCGACAAGATCGAGGCGCGCCGGCTGTGGACCGAGGTGCTGGAGCAATTGCCGCCGGATGCGCCGCAGCGCGCAGAGTTGCTGAAAGAACTGGATTCCCTGCTGCCCTGAGCCTGGCCCAAGTGGCGGCCAGCGTTGATTGGTATGACAATAAGCCCGTAATTTCAGCGTGTTACGCATGCGCGATTGCGCAGTCTCTTAACCATTACTTCATCATCTTTGCCGACAATGCGGCTGATATTCACATGAACGGCCATCTCGGCCGGGCGGCGTCGCGGCGGCGCGGCCAATATCGCGACGATCTGGCAGGCCCAGGCGTGGCGAGAGAACAGAGGGCCGATTGACGCGCAACAGGACTGGATTGACAGGGCGATCGACCGGGCCGGGCTTTGCCCGTGCCCCTGGTCGCACCCGGGGTCATGCCCGCGGTTTTGCCTGGGCCTGGGGCGCCATCGTCAGCCTGATCGGCATCCTGTTCTGCGTCTATGTGGCGGTTCTCCTCCACAACCAGTCCGAACAAGCCGCGCTGCAGCGCTTCAACTATCTCATCGAGCGCTTCGAGAAGCGCCTGAGCGACCGCTTCAATGCCTACCACCTGGTGGTCAATATGGGCATGGGCATGGCGACGCTCTCCGACTATATCACGCGGCGCGACTGGCAACGCTTCGTCTCCGGCCTCAACTGGCGCGACATGTCCGGCAGCATGGGCCTTGGCTATATCGAGCGGGTGCAGCGCGTCGACCTCGATCGCTATCGCCGGCGCGCGGCGAACCTCAACGGCGAAGCGATCAACATTCGCCAGATGACGCCCGATGTCACCGACGAGCTTTATGTGCTGCGCCTTTCGGAGCCTATGTCAAACACGGCGGCCGGCATTGTCCTCGACCTTGCCAGTGAGATCAATCGCCGCCGCGTGCTCGACTGGTCGATGCTGAGCGGCGAAGTCACCATGAGCGGCATCATCCCGATCATCTTCAACAAGCAGAGCCGGCCCGGCCTGCTGCTGGTGGCGCCGGTCTATGAGCGCGATTCGGCACCCTTCTCCTATGCCGAGCGGCGCCAGTTCCTGAAAGGCTGGGTGGCGATGCCGATCGCCATCGGCACCACGATCGAGGGTGCGCTGCTCGACATCGGCAACGAGCTCGACGTCATCCTCTATATGGGTGCCGACACTGATTCGACGCGCCTGGTGTTCGACAGCCGCCGCCGCGATCTCGGCAGTGTCGACGCGACGCCGCCGCGCAGCCAGCGCGACAACAGCCTCTACCGGCGCGCCCATACCATGATCATCTCAGGGCAGAGCTTCAGCCTGGAATACCGCTCGCATTCCTCGCTGCAGCCGGCCGGCACGGCGATGGTGCCGCTCCTGGTGATGTTGGGCGGATCGGTCATCTCGATCCTGCTAGGCGTGCTGCTGTGGTTCATGGTGGCGGCGCGCTATCGGGCCGAGGCGCTGGCGCGCTCGATGACCAGCGATCTCCGCGCGGCCAAGGAAGTGGCCGAGCAGGCCTCGATCGCCAAGACGCAGTTCCTGGCCATGATGAGCCACGAGATCCGCACGCCGATGAACGGTGTCCTCGGCATGGCGGGACTGCTCGCCGACACCTCGCTCGACCAGCGCCAGCAGCATTATGTCGACGTGCTGCATCAATCGGGCGAGGCGCTGCTCGCCATCATCAACGACATCCTCGATTTCGCCAAGGCCGAGACCGGCAAGCTGGAGATGGAGCAGATCGATTTCGACATCGTGCCGGAAATCGAATCGGTGCTGGAACTGGTGGTGAGCCGGGCGCACGCCAAGGGCATCGAGCTTGCCTGCTTCGTCGCACCCGATGTGCCGACCAGGCTCAATGGCGATCCCGGCCGGTTGCGGCAGATTCTCCTCAACCTGCTCAGCAATGCCGTGAAGTTCACCGAGAGCGGCGGCGTCAGCCTGACCGTGGAACTGTCGGACAGCACGGCCGACGGCAGCAAGCTGCGCTTTGCCGTCCGCGATACCGGCATCGGCATTCCGGCGGAGGCGCAGAGCCGCCTGTTCCATCATTTCAGCCAGGTCGACGCCTCGACCACGCGCCGCTTCGGCGGCACCGGCCTCGGCCTTGCCATCTGCAAGCAGTTGGTCGATCTGATGCATGGCGCGATCGGGGTCGATTCCCATACCGGTGCGCGCAGCGGATCGACCTTCTGGTTCACCGCCTGGTTCGGCCCGGCGCGGGGCGAGCGCAGTGTCGCCACCATCCAGCCCGACCAGGCCGCAATCACCGCGGCCTTCGGCGGCCGCCAGGTGCTGATCGTCGACGACAACCAGATCAACCGCGAGATCTTCGAACGCTATGTGGCCAGCATCGGCGCCATCGCGATTTCGGCGAGCGAGCCGGAGATCATCCTCGATGAACTGCGCGACCACCCACCGCGCCAGCCCATTGCGCTCGCCATCGTCGACCAGGTGATGCCGACCATGTCGGGCGTCGATTTCGCGCGCCGCCTGCGCGCCCTGCCCGGGATCGCGGTCGAGAATATCGTGCTTTCCTCCTCGGCCCTGTTCATCGACCAGCATGAGGTGCATGAGGGGATCGACGCGCAATTGCCAAAGCCGGTACGGCGCTCGAGCTTCCTTGCCTGCATGATGCGGCTGCTGGAAGGGTCGACCCATGCCCTGATGCGGCGCGGCCAGGCCGGCAGCCCGCTTGCGGTGTTCGCCGATGGCGCAGCGCTGCGCATCCTGTTGGCCGAGGACAATCAGGTCAACCAGATGCTGGTGACCGCCATCCTGGCGCGGGCCGGCGCCAGGGCCGACATCGCCGGGAACGGCCTGGAAGCCATCGAGGCGATGCGCAGCCGCGCCTATGACATCGTCCTCATGGACATGCGCATGCCGGAGCTGGATGGGCTGGAAGCGACCAGACGCATCCGCGAACTGGGCGGGGCGCCGTCGCGCGTGCCGATCATCGCCCTCACGGCCAACGCCACCCAGGATGACCGGCGCCAATGCATCGAGGCCGGCATGAATGATTTCATGGCCAAGCCCATCGACGCCAACGACCTCATCCAGAAGATCGCCCTCCATGCCAAGGTCAAGCTCATCGAGGGCCAGGCCGCGCGCGCCAGCGCCGCCGAGCATGAGGCCGAACCAGCCATCACGCCCTTGTCGATGGAACAGCAGGATGCGCTCTCGAGCCTGCTCTCCTCGCTCGAATCCGCCACCGCCGACGATCCCTCGCCACCGGCGCCCGGTGCCGACCCCGGTACTATTGGGGGAACGGCTGCCCCAGGCGGGCGGCGCTCGATCGTGCCCTGAGGGGTGCGCGGCCCGGTAAGGCCAGTGGTAAGATCACTGCTAAAATCATGGGTCCGAGTGGCGCTTTCCCGGCAAACAGGCTAGGAAGGCGGCGATATCGCCCGCTGCCGAAAGCCGCCCGGATCATGCCTGTCGACCAACCCGCCATATCCTATCTGCCGCTCCGCGATGCGCTGATCCGGGCCGCCTATGAGGCGGGAGCCGCCATCATGGCGGTCTATGCCAGCGACTTCGCCAGCAGCCACAAGGCCGACCGCTCGCCGGTCACCGCGGCCGATGTCGCCGCCGAAAAACTGATCCTGGCAGCGCTTGCGCGCCACGCGCCGGAGATCGCGGTGGTGGCGGAGGAACAGGCGGCGGCGGTGGGCTTGCCGCCCTCGATCGGGCGCCGCTTCTTCCTGGTCGATCCCCTGGACGGGACCAAGGAGTTCATCGCCCGCAACGGCGAGTTCACCGTCAATATCGCGCTCATCGAGGATGGCGTGCCGGTCCTGGGTGTCGTCTATCTGCCGGTGCTGGATGAGATGTATGCCGGGTCTGGCAATGTCGCGATCAGGCGTCGCGGCCTGGCCGAGGAGCGGATCAGCGCAAGGTCGCTGCCGGCGGAAGGCGCCACCATGACCATCAGCCGCTCCCATGCCGCGCGCGAGCTGGTGAAGGTGGAGATGCTGGGCGAGCATGTGGCGGGCACCGTAGTCGCCGGCTCGTCGCTGAAATTCTGCCGCATCGCTGAAGGGTCGGCCGATCTTTATCCGCGCTTTGGCCCCACCATGGAATGGGACACGGCGGCGGGCCATGCCGTGCTGCTGGCGGCTGGCGGCAATGTGACGACGCTGGATGGCGCCCCGCTCACCTATGGCAAGCCAGGCTTCCGCAACCCGCATTTCATCGCGCGCGGAATTCCATAGCGATGTCGAAAATCGTGCCCTCCCGGATTTTCCCGGCCGATCTCCAGCACATCACGGCAGCCGCCAAGGCGCTGCAGCAGGGATTGCTGGTGAGCTTCCCGACCGAGACGGTCTATGGACTGGGCGGCGACGCCACCAACGACCGCGCGGTGGCGGCGATCTATGAGGCCAAGGGGCGGCCGAGCTTCAACCCGCTCATCGTCCATGTGGGCAGCCTGTCGGCGGCGGCGGCGTTCGCCGACCTGTCGCCGGACGCGGTGACATTGGCGCGGAAATTCTGGCCGGGGCCTTTGACCCTGGTGGTGCCGCGACGACGGGACTGCCGCCTCTCGCTGCTGGTGAGTGCGGGGATGGACAGTGTGGCCCTTCGCGTGCCGGCGCATCCGACGGCCCAGGCGCTGCTCATGCTGGCCGAGCGGCCGCTGGCGGGGCCCAGCGCCAATCAGTCGGGCCGCATCAGCCCCACCACGGCGCAACATGTCGAAGAGGGGCTGGGCGACAAGGTCGCCATGATCCTCGATGGCGGGCCGTGCCGGATCGGTGTCGAATCCACGGTGATCAGCCTGCTCGACGCCACGCCCACGCTGCTGCGCCCGGGCGGCATCAGCGCGGAAGAGATCGCGGGCCTGCTGGGGCGCCGCGTCGAGATCGCCCCGGCGGTGGGCGATATCGAGGCCGGGCTGCAGGGGCCGGGCCGGCTGCTCAGCCATTATGCGCCCGATCGGCCGGTGCGATTGAATGCCGTCTCGGCCGCACCCGGCGAGGCGCTGCTGGCCTTCGGGCCTGAAGTGCCGCCGGCCAAGGTGATGTGCAACCTCAGTGCCACGGGCGACCTCAACGAGGCCGCGGCCAATCTCTTTGCCATGCTGCGGGAGCTGGATCGGCCGGATATCAGCGGCATCGCCGTGATGCCGGTGCCGATGACGGGATTGGGGATCGCGATCAACGACCGGCTGAACCGCGCGGCGGCGCCGGGTTAGGCCCTAGAACCGCCCGTAGCGATAAAGATCGGTGCCGTGGTTCTCCAGCCAGAGCCTGGCTGGTTCCACCTGGCGGCAGATCTCGCCGCAGAGTTTCCAGAATTTGGGCCCGTGGTTCATCTCGCGCAGATGGGCCACTTCATGGGCGATGACATAGTCCATGACGTGGCGGGGGGCGAAGATCAGGCGCCAGGAGAAGGCGAGCTCGCCCTCGCTGGTGCAGGAGCCCCAGCGGCTCTTGGTGTCGCGGATGGTGATCTTCTTGATCTTCCTGCCGACCATCTCGGCCTTCTGATGGGCGCGCAGTTCGATCTCGCGCTTGGCCTCGATCTTCAGCCAGTCCTGGACCCGGCGCGGCACATGCTCCTCGTGCCCCGCGACGTTGATCTCTTCGGATTCGCACCAGACGACACCGCGCGCATTGGGCTTGTGGCGGATGCGGTGCGGCGTCCCCAGGATGGGAATGATATTGTTGTGGAGGAAGGGTACCGGCTCGTGCAGCTGGTCGAGACGCTGCTCGATCCAATCCTTGTTGCTTAACGCAAATCGCTTGCCTTCATCGCGCGAAGTGCGTTTCGGCAGCACCACGATGATGGAGGAATTGCCGTGATCGAGCCGCAGGATGATGCGCTGTGCGCGCTTGTTCGGCTTGAACACCAGCGGCACCTTGCGGGTCGCAAAAGAGAGCATGTGAATGTCGCTCGCCTCGGCCATGCGCTTGCGTTTTACACGCGCCTTATCAACCGCAGCCGAACTTGCGCCGGTTAACGACTTAGCCAGATTTTTCGCTACTTTCCGCATGGTGGTCAAAAACAATCCACATATCCCCAGGGTTACCCAAATTCCCCTGGCGACCACTTTACGGCCCCCTTAGCGTCCCTTTCAACCGGTTACTCTTTTTTTGCCAGCAGGGCGGCTATGCGTCGTTAACGAAGTGGATTCCGCCCTGATAAGAGCCTGTTTTCGCTCGGAACCCCAAGCGTAACCGCCAATTGCCCAATCGTTACGCAAAACTCGGTGGCAGGGGATGGCGATGGCGACCGGATTGCGGCCGCAGGTATTGCCGACCGCGCGGGCGGCACCCGGCTGGCCGATGGCGGCGGCGATGGCGCCGTAGGTGCGGGTCTCGCCGGTGGGGATCCGGCTCAGCGCCTGCCAGACCTGGCGCTGGAAGGCGGTCATGCGGATGTCGAGGGGGAGCTCGGCCAGCGGCGCCTTGCCGGCGATGCGGCGGAGGATTTCGGTGAGATAAGGCCCCAATGCCCGGTCGTCGCGGTCAATGGAATCGGCTTCCGGGAATTCGGCGGTGAGATCCTCGATGAGGGTGTCCGCATCCGCGCCCATCTCGACCCGGCAGAGGCCCTTCCCCGTCGCTGCCACCAGCACCTGGCCGAGGGTCGAGGGGGCGAGCGCATAGCGGATGGCGGCCCCCTTGCCGCCGCTGGCGTAGCTCGCCGGTGTCATGCCCATGGCTGTCCCGGCGCGCTCATAGACCCGGCTCGAGGACCCGAAGCCCGCATCGAAGGTCGCGGCCGCCACACCGGCGCCGGTGCGCAGGCCCTTCTTGAAGCGCACAAGACGCAGGCTTTCCTCGTAATCGCGTGGGGAAACGCCCATGACGCGCTTGAACTGGCGCTGCAGATGCCAGGGCGAGAGGCCGCAATGGCGCCCCAATTCCTCGAGCGTGATCGGCCCGTCGGCCTCGTCCTGCTGGCGCGCGTCGATAAAGGCGACCGCGCGGCGCACAGCGGACGTGACACTGGCGGGTACCTTGGCGGCTGGGCGTTTGGCTGCTTTTCGATCTGGCATAATCGGATTCGGCATCATCTGTTGCGGTCCCATTCTAGCGGGTCTTGTGGGAAAGAGATAAACCCCGCCGCACCACCCCGCTATCCGGCCCTTGCGGTGCGCCCAAGCTGCGCGGTTAGATGGTCCATGCCCGATCCCTTCAACCTGCAGCGTTTCGTGGAAGCCCAGGCGCCGGTCCTGGCGGCGGTCGAGGCGGAGTTGCGCGCCGGGCGCAAGGCCAGCCATTGGATGTGGTTCATCTTCCCGCAGCTGGCCGGGCTCGGCCGCAGCGGGACGGCGCGCTTCTATGCCATCACCGGTCTCGATGAGGCGCGGGCCTATCTCGCGCATCCCTTGCTGGGGCAGCGCCTCATCCACTGTGTGGAGCTGGTGAACGCAATCGAGGGACGCTCGGTCCATGAGATATTCGGCAGTCCCGACGATCTCAAATTCCGCTCCTCGGTGACGCTGTTCCGCGCCGCCGCCCCGGAGCAGGCCCTGTTCCAGGCAGCGCTCGACAAATATTTCGGCGGCGAACCGGACCCGGCGACACTGGCTCTGTTGTGATGCGCCCCCTCGCCGTGCGCGGCCGGGCGCGCTAAGCTCGCCTCAAATGCAACGCCCCACGGAGAGTTCTGTCCATGTCGATTCCCCCGTTCCATCTTGCCTTCCCGGTCCATGACATTCCCGCGACCGAAGCCTTCTATGCCGGGCTGCTCGGCTGCCGGATCGGCCGGCGCGACGTCAAATGGATCGATTTCTATTTCTTCGGCCACCAGATCTCGGCGCATCTCAAGCCCGAGGAGACGCGCGCCGCCAGCACCAACCAGGTCGACGGCGACAATGTGCCGGTCCGCCATTTCGGCGCCATCCTGCCCTGGGGCGATTGGCATCGGCTGGCCGAGAAGCTGCAGGCGGCCAAGGTGAAGTTCATCATCGAGCCCCATGTGCGCTTCAAGGGCGAAGTGGGCGAGCAGGCCACCATGTTCTTCCTCGACCCCAGCGGCAACGCGCTGGAGTTCAAATCCTTCGAGGATCCAAGCCAGGTGTTCGCGGTGGCGTAGCTTCCCAGTTCGCCATGGTCCGCGCAGGCGGACCATCCACGAGTTGCTTTCTTCGTGACGGATAGAAATTCGTGGGTGGTCCGCCACAGCCGACGAATGTCGGCCTTCGCCGACGGCGGACCATGACGGTGTTCTTGTGCTCTACAGCCGCCTATTCACAAACGCCACGCGCCAGGCGGCGCCCGAGCTTTTGCCTTCGATGTGATCAAGGCGGGTCACCGAGAGATTGTCGACCGAGAAGCCCAGTGCGCGTTCGGGTTCGATGTTGAGGGCGGCGGCCAAGGCTGCGCGGATCGAGCCGCCATGGGCTACCACCACGATGTCATGCCCCGCATGCGCCAACGTCAGGCGTAGCAGCGCCTTTTCCACGCGTTCCACCACATCGGCAAAGCTCTCGCCGTTGGGTGGACGCTCGGTCGCGGGCGCGTGCCAGAAGCGGTGATAGGCGCCGTCGCGGCTGGCGTCGAGCTCGGCATAGGTGAGGCCCTGCCAATCGCCGAAATGCTGTTCGACGAGGTCATGCTCGATCTGCGGCTGGATGGGCTCCAGGCCGCGACCGCGATGGACGGCGGCCAGGGTCTGGTGCGTGCGCTTCAACTGTGTCGCCACCCAGATGGGCGCCACCGGCAGGAAGCCCGCCAGCGCCTGGAAGGCAGGCGCGTCGGAGCAATCGGCTTCGAGATCGTCCTGGCCGTAGATGCGGCCGAGAGAGCCGATGACCGGCGCGTGGCGCACCAGCCATAATCTGGTTTCGGTGTGATCCATCGACAGCTACTTCACGTCAGCGTCACGAGGTTGATGAGGATCGCCATCTCCGCGACCTGCTCGACGGCGCCGAGCACGTCGCCGGTATAGCCGCCGAATTTCTTCTGCGCGAGCTTCCCCACCAGCCAGGTGGCGGCAAGGGCCGCGAGCAGCGCCACGAGGGCTGCGATCGGCGCCACCGCCAGCACGGCGAAGAGGAGGGCGATGATGAGCGACCAGTTGGCGGCGGATTGGGTCGGGCGGCCGGCATCGGCGGCTAGGCCGTTGCTGCGCGCCAGAGTCATGCGGCTCATCACCAGCGGCAGGACACCGCGCGCCAGCGTGTGAGCGGCCACCAGGGCGCCCGCCACCAGTTCCGGGGCGCCGAGATTGGCGATGGCCGCGACCTTGATCGAGGTCGCAAAGATGAGGGCGAGGCCACCAAAGGAGCCAAGGCGGCTGTCGCGCAGGATTTCGAGGCGCTTTTCCACCCCGCCGCGGGCGCCCAGCGCATCGCAGACATCGGCCCAGCCATCCTCGTGGAGGGCGCCGGTCACGATCCCGGTCGCGGCCACGGCAAGCAATGCCGCGAGCAGGCCAGAGAGGCCGATCTCCATGGCCACAAAATAGACGAAGGCACCGATCAGACCCACCACCAGCCCGGCTAGGGGAAAGGCCCGGGCGGCTTCACCGAGATGCCCGGTCACCGAGACCACCGGCAGGCGCGTGAAGAAGCCCAGCACCAGCCAGAAATCGCGCAGCCAGTTCGCCCAGGGCATCGACGTGGGGGGCATGGATGCGGGCTTTTCCGGACCGGGTGCTTCCCCAGCGGGGGCGGCCGGTTCGTCCGGGGGCGGTGACTGGTTGGCGTCGCTCATGGCTGGCTCGGTTCCACTCTGGGCTCAGTTGGTCTGGACTGGGTGACGTTGTAACAAGTGGCGCGGCCGGGGTATAGGACGGGCTGAATTTGATCATGCATCGGCCCGGAACGGCGCCGATTTTGGAGTAGCGCCTGATGTTGGACAACAAGTCGATTGCCAGTTTCGCCGAGATGCGGCGCATTGTAGCGGAGTTTCCGGGACCGGATCGTGACGCCGCCACGACCACGCGCGCACGCGAGGGGCAGTTGACCAAGCCCGCCGGCGCCCTGGGAAGGCTCGAGGAACTGGCGCTGTGGCTCTCGACCTGGCAGGGCAAGGCGCCGCCGGCGATCAACCATCCGCGCGTCGCGGTCTTTGCCGGCAATCATGGTGTGGCGGCGCTGGGCGTCTCGGCCTTTCCGGCGGAGGTGACGCGGCAGATGGTCTTGAACTTCACCCATGGCGGCGCCGCGGTGAACCAGCTGTGCAAGAACGCCGATGCGGATCTCCGCGTCTATGAAATGTCGCTCGATCAGCCGACCCGGGATTTCACGCAAGAACCGGCCCTGGGCGAAGTCGATGCCGCCCGCGCCATGGCCTATGGCATGATGGCGGTGGAGCCGGGCATCGATCTCCTGTGCCTGGGTGAGATGGGCATTGCCAACACCACAGCCGCCGCCGCCCTGGCGGCAGCGCTCTTCGGCGGCACCGGCACGGATTGGGCCGGGCCCGGCACCGGTGTCCAGGGTGCCCAGCTTTCCCGCAAGGCGGAGGTGATCGATCTGGGCTTGGCCAGGCACCGGGCGAGCTTCGACGACCCGTTCGCGATCATGGCCTGCCTCGGCGGTCATGAGCTGGCAGCCATCACCGGCGCCGTCATCGCCGCGCGCGTGGCCCGCGTCCCCGTGCTGCTCGATGGATTTGCCAGCACGGTTGCTGCCGCGGTGCTGTTGAAGCTTGATCCGCACGCCCTCGATCATTGCGTCGTCTCGCATTGCTCGGCCGAACCGGGGCACCGGAAATTGTTGGAGAAAATTGCCAAAAAGCCGCTGCTTGATTTCGGCATGCGACTGGGCGAGGGTTCCGGCGCTGCCTTGTGCATCCCGATTCTGCGCGCGGCGGCCCTCTGCCACAGCGGCATGGCGACCTTCGCCGAAGCCGGGGTGAGCGATAAGGGGTAGGTCACGCCAATTCGTCATCCCCCGGGCTTCGTCATCCCCGGGCTTGACCCGGGGATCAGGTTCGACTGGGCTCTGTCCTTCGGTTGCTTGCTGATGCCCGGGTCAAGCCCGGGCATGACGTTTTTTGGAGGATAGCGCGCCAACATGTCCCAGGATCTCGCCCGCGCGTTTCTGCTTGATCGGTTGGGTCTGCGCGGGGCTTTCTGGCCGGAAGCTGAGGCCGCGAAACGCGCTGTCGGCCTCGGCATGATGCAGATCGACAGCATCCGCTCGACGGGCCTGCGCAATCACGAGATCGCCTGGGCGGCGCGCACCGATGCGCCCATCGCGCAGCTTTACGATGTCTATTACCGCGACCGGTTGATGCTGGAGACGCATTATCCGCTGTTTGCGACCAGGCGCGATTGGGTGCCGTTTTTCCTCAAAGACTTCGGCAAGGCGGTCAACCAGGAGCGCCTGAAGGAAATGCGCCCGATGATGCGCAAGGTGAAGCAGCATATCGCGGCGAACGGCCCGGTCTCGCCGGCCGACCTCGACTCCGAGCGGGTCATCGGCGGCTTCAACACCATCAAGGCGACCACAAGGGCGCTGGAATATCTCTATCATACGGGACAGGTGCAGATCAGCGGGCGGTCGAAGAACTTCCACCGCCTGTTCGATCTCACGGAGCGCGTGGCGCCGGAACTGATGATTCCGATGGCGGATTATGCCAAGCGGCACAAGGAGTTCTTCGTGCATTCGGCGCTCTCGGTCCTCAAGCTGGCGACACCGCAGCAACTGGCTGAACGCGTCTCGCATCATGTGGGCAGCTGGCGCGGCGGCGGCCTGCCGGTCGCGCGCAAATTGATCGAGGTGGCGCTTGATCACCAGTTGATCGACTGGATCGAGGCGCTGGAAGGCGACACGCATCACCGCTTCCTGGCGCTGAAATCCGATCTCGATCATTTCAAGACGAGCTTCCAGCCGCAGGACGAGACCGTGCGCCTGGTGCCGCCGCTCGACAATCTCATGTTCAGCCGCCGGCGCTTTACGGAACTCTTCGGCTTCACCTACAAGTTCGAGGCCTATACGCCGGAAGCCGAGCGGCGCTTTTATTTCGCCATGCCCCTCCTCTACCGCGACAAGGCGGTGGGGCTCATCGACGGCAAACGCGAAGGCGAGGAGTGGCGCATCACCGGGCTCGATCTCCATGCGCCGGTGCCGGTCGACGCGTTGCGCGCGGCGGTGCATCGCTTTGCGCGCATCGCCGGGTGCAGCAAGGTCACCGGCAATCGCGGCATCCCCAAGGCGCTGCGGACCGGGCTGGTGGGGATGATCGATGGGTGACCCCCGCGACATCGCGGCGCTCGCCCAGGCTGGCGTGAGCCTTCGCACGCGCGACCGGCGGGATGTGACCGTGACCTCGGTCGACGCGGAAACCGGGCGCATCAGTGGCATCGTGCCGATGGTGGGCCCCTGCCATTGGCGGCGCGATGGGCAGTTCGAGGGTGCCGGCAGCGCGGGGCCGCTTGACCTGGTGCCGAAGCAAGCGACAACGGAACCGCAGCTACATGCGTCGGTCGCGGAGGCGCTCGGCGATCCAGCGGCTAAAAACGCCTGCTGCGATTGACGGAATCCCGCCGACCGCACTCTCCAATGTGATTCTATCCCCAGCCTGTCATCCCACTGTCACACATGGTGTGGCACATATCTCCCCATGTTGCAGACGAAGGTGGATATGAAGCCGGAGCCGCAGGAACGGAGCGAAGCCGAGCTGCGCCCGGCGGAGATCGCGGCAACGGACCAGCCGTTGAAGGTGCAGGCCTTCACGTTGACGGCGCAGCATCTGGCGTCGGACGCGCCCGCGATCGGGCCGGAAACGACCGGCGCCAGGGTGCTGGAGCTGTTCCGCAGCAACACCGCCTTGCCGCTCCTCGCCGTGACCGATGCCGAGGGTGTCGTCTATGGCGCGGTCGAGCGCGACCGGCTGCTGTCGGTCTTCGCGCAGCCCCTGTGGTTCGACGTCTATTTCAAACGCTCGATCCAGGCGCTGATGAACCGGCAGCCGCTGGTGGTGGATGAAGAGACGCCGCTCGACGAGATCAAGCGGCTCATTACGGCCAGCCATCCCGACGCGATCCAGTCCGGCTTCCTGGTGACGCGCGGCGGGCGCTTCAGCGGCATCGGCACCATGGCGAAACTGCTGGAGCTGACCGTCGAACAGGCGCAGCGCCGTCTGGAGCAATTGGACGAGGCGCGCCACGCCGCCGAATTCGCCGCAAGCTCGCGCGCGAAGTTCCTCGCCACCATGAGCCATGAACTGCGCACGCCTTTGAACGCCATCATCGGCTTTTCGGAATTGCTGCTGGGCCTGCCGGGGGCCGGGCGCGATGCGCCGCAATTGCCCGACTATATCGGCGATATCCGCCAGAGCGGCCAGCATCTGCTGGGCCTCATCAACGACATTCTCGATTATTCGAAGCTGGAGGCAGGCGCACTGACGCTCAACGCCGTCACGTTCCAGCTGGATGAGATGCTGCAATCGGCCCTGGGGGTGACACGTGGCCAGGCCGCTTCGCGCAATGTGCATCTGGAGCTTGCCCCCACGGCGCCCATCTCGGTGCTGGCCGACGAGCGGCGGCTGCGTCAGGTGGTGATCAACCTGCTCTCCAACGCCATCAAATTCTCGCCCAACGAGGCGGTGGTGACCTTGCGCGCGCATTGCGACCTTGCCGGCTCCCCGGTGATCGAGATCGAGGATCGCGGCATCGGCATCAAGGCGGAAGATATCGACCGCGTGTTTGAACCCTTCGTGCAGGTCGAGAACCATCTCAACCGCAAGAATGACGGCACCGGATTGGGGTTGCCGCTGTCGCGCCAGATCATGGCGCTGCATGGTGGCGCATTGCGGCTGAGTTCGCGCCTGGGCCACGGCACGGTCGCCATCATGACCCTGCCGCCGCAATCGATGATGGCCGCAGCTATTCCCCAACCTGCAGCAGCAGGCCCATCCTGCGCGCCCGCGCAAAGCTGACGAGATAGGCGCCGATGCCGATGAGGCAGAGGAAAGCGTTGAGCCCCGTCGCCAGGAAAAAATGATGCCACAGGAAAGTGCCGTGGAAGAGCACCGCGCGCATGCCTTCGAAGACATGGGTCGAAGGCAGCGCCAGCGCAAAGACCTGCGCCCAGCCGGGCAGCGAGGTCATCGGGTAATAGGCGCAGGAAAAGGGGGCGAGGAAGAAGACCAGGAACCAGGCCATGTTCTCGGCGGCAAGGCCGTAGCGCAGGATCATGGCGGTGACCATGAGACCCAGCGCGCAGCCCATGAACAGCAGGTTGAAGAAGAAGGCGAGCAGCGGCACGCCCAAAGTGAAGATCGAGAAATCGTAGAACGGGATGGCGAGCAGCATCGCCGGCACGACGCCGATCACGGCGCGCACGAAGGACATGGCGACCAGCGCCACGATATGTTCGAGCGGCGTCAAGGGCGAGCAATAGAGATTGGCGAGATTGCGCGACCACAGCTCCTCGATGAAGGAGAGCGAGAAGCCGAGCTGGCCGCGGAACAGCACGTCCCACAGCATGACGCCGGAGATGAGCACGCCGAAGGCGCCGGCGATATAGGAGCTGTTGCTGGCGAGGAACTGGGAGAGGAAGCCCCAGATCACCATCTGCATGGTCGGCCAATAGGCCATCTCGACCAGGCGCGGCCAGGAGCGCCGCAGCACATAAAAATGCCGCTGGCAGATGGCGCCGACACGGTTGAAGGAGAAGCTCGTCATGGCACGGTCCCGGTCGAACCCGCCGCATCGCCGACGCGCCGGTCGCGGGCGATGTCGAGGAACACTTCTTCGAGAGTCTGGCGGCCGAAGCGGTAGATGAGATCGTCCGGCGTGCCCTTGTCGACGATGCGGCCCTTGCGCAGGATCAGCACCTCGTCAGCCAGGCGCTCGACCTCGCCCATATTGTGGGACGCCAGGAGGATCGCCGCCCCCTGGTCGCGCTGGTAGTTTTGGAGATAGCGGCGCACCCAATCGGCGGTATCGGGATCGAGGGAAGCCGTGGGTTCATCCAGCAGCAGCAGTTCCGGCCGGTTGAGGAGCGCCTTCGCCAAGGCCACGCGCGTCTTCTGCCCGGCGGAGAGGGAGCCCGTGCGCCGGTCGAGCAGCCCGTCGAGATCGAGCACCTTGGCCATCTCCTTGATGCGGCCAGCCACATCCTTGATGCCGTAGAGCTTGGCGAAGATGATGAGGTTCTCGCGCGCCGACAAGCGGTGCGGCAGGTCGACATAGGGCGAGGAGAAGTTCATCCGCCCCAGCACCTTGTAGCGGTGCCGGGCGATGTCGTGATCGAACAGCGAAATGCGGCCGGCGCTCGGCACCAGCAAGCCCAGCAGCATCGAGATGGTGGTGGTCTTGCCGGCCCCGTTGCCGCCCAGCAGCGCCACCGTGCGGCCGGCTTCCACGGTGAAACTCACCCCATCGACGGCCTTCACCGTGCCGAAATGCTTTTCCAGCTGTTCGACGCGGACGATTGTCGGGGCGGCATTCATGGGGGGAGATTGCTCGGTCGGTCGGTCGGGGGGAGTCGGTGGCAGCCCTTGATAGCCGATTCACCGGTCTTGTGTAAAATAGACCGGTTGCAAATTGGCCCGGAAATGCCCTTTATGCCCCGCCATGAGTGAGGTTATTACCCCATCGCTGCCGATGCCCCCGGAAGGGGGCCAATTCGACGCCCGGCGCCGGCCGCAACGCGGCCGCGTGCGCCTGCGCACGTTGCTCGCCATCCGCTGGGTGGCGGTGGTTGGCCAGGCCGCTTCCCTGCTGTTCGTCGATCTGGTGCTGGGCTATCCGATCCCGCTCGGCCCCGCGATCCTGGTGGTGGCGGCGCTGGCGGTGGCGACCCTGGTGCCGCAGCTGCGCCACAAATCGAGTGCCCGCCTCAGCGACCGGCAATCGGCGCTCTATTTCGCCTTCGACATGGTGCAGCTGACGGCGCTGCTGGCATTGACCGGCGGACTCCATAATCCCTTCTCGCTGCTGCTGCTGGCGCCGGTCACGGTCTCGGCCGCGGCACTCAGCTATCGCAGCACGCTGAGCCTGACGGCGCTGGCCATCACCTGCATCAACATCCTGGCCCTCTTCCACCTGCCGCTGCCCTGGCCGATGGCGCAGTTCGACCTGCCGCCGGTCTTCGTGTTCGGCCTCGCCATCGCTCTCGGCCTGGCGGCCGTGTTCATATCCGTCTACGTGTTCAAGGTGGCCGAGGAATCGCGCCGGGTCGCTGATGCGCTGATGGCGGTGCAATCGGCCCTCGACCGCGAGCAGCGCATTTCCTCAGTAGGCGCGCTGGCCGCCGCCGCCGCCCATGAACTGGGCTCGCCCTTGGGTACCATCTCGCTCATCGCCAAGGAGCTGACCCGCGACCTGCCGGCCGATTCGCCCTATCGGCCGGATGCCGAACTGCTGCTGAGCCAGGCCGACCGCTGCCGCCACATCCTGGCCGAGATCGCGGCCAGGCCGGAACAATCCTCCAAGGACCATTTTCATGTCCTGCCGGCCCCCCTTCTGGTGGAAGTGGCGGCCGAACCCTTCCTGCGCCCATCGGTCGCACTGCGCATCGAGGCCCATCCCGGGGAGGGTGAACAGGACCCGCCGGTGATGCCCCGCCGGCCTGAAATCATGCACGGATTGGGCAATCTGCTGCAAAATGCCATCGAGTTCGCCAAGGAGGAGGTCCGCGTCGCCATCGCCTGGACCCGGCAGGAGCTGAGCGTCACGATCACCGACGACGGAGTCGGTTTTCCGCCGGATTTGCTCGATCGGCTGGGGGACCCCTATATCTCCGCCGCCCTGGGGCGGTATGGTGGCAAACTGGTGGGGCGCGGCGGCGTATCGTCCAGCGGCCGCCAGAATGCGCGCCGGGCCACTAAGCGGCGCGAAGGGGATCATATGGGGCTGGGCATCTTTATCGCCCAGAATCTGCTGGAACGGTCGGGCGGGACCGTCCAGTTCAGCAACAATGATTTCGGCGGCGCCGAAGTCAAAGTGATTTGGCCGCGCAGCGCCCTCACCGGCGAGGCGGCATAAGGAATGAGGGTCGAGCACCAATGAACGATATGCCGGACAAAGCCCAGGCTGTGGAGAAGTCGCTGCTGATCATCGACGATGATGCGCCCTATCGCCAGCGCCTCAGCATGGCGCTGGAAAAGCGCGGCTTCCAGGTGGCCCAGGCCGAGAGCGTCGAGGCCGGCATCGCGAGCGCCAAGGCCCATCCGCCGCGCTATGCCGTGGTCGATCTGCGCCTGGCCGACGGCAGCGGGTTGGACGTCGTGCCGGAGATCAAGAAGAGCCGGCCGGATTGCCGCGTCGTCATCCTGACCGGCTACGGCAATATCGCGACCGCGGTCGCCGCCATCAAATCCGGCGCCATCGATTATCTGCCCAAGCCCGCCGATGCCGACCAGGTGGAAGCAGCGCTCCTCGAGCACCGCGACGCATTGCCGCCGCCGCCCGAGCAGCCGATGACCGCCGACCGGGTGCGCTGGGAACATATCCAGCGGGTCTATGAACAATGCGACCGCAATGTCTCGGAAACCGCGCGGCGCCTGCGCATGCACAGGCGGACCCTGCAGCGGATCCTGGCCAAATACGCGCCCAGGGCCTGACCCACAGGATGAGTTTCGCCGACAGCTATGTCGCCAAGCTGCGCGAGAAGGTCGGCAACGATCTGCTGCTGCTGCCGGGTGCTTCCTGCCTGTTTGTCGACGCCGCGGGGCGGGTCATGCTGGAGCGGCGCAGCGATTTCGGCATCTGGGGCATTCCCGCCGGCAGCCCGGAGCCGGGCGAGGACATCTTCACGGCGATCCGCCGCGAAATGCTGGAAGAGACCGGCCTCGCCATCGACCAGGTCATCCCCTATGGCTTCGGCTCCGATCCCGCGACCAAGCGCATCACCTTTCCCAACGGGCATCAGTGCCAGTTCTTCGCCATGATGTTCTATGCCGAATGGCCGGAAGGTGCCGTGCCGGTAACGTCGGAGGAATCCTTCGAGTTCGGCTGGTTCGCGCCGGATGATCTGCCGCGCGAGATCATGCCCTCGACGCCGGTCAGCGTCGCCGCCTATCTGCGCTACCGCAAGACGGGCCAGTTCCAGATGGTCTGAAAAGAAGCCCCTCCCCCCTTCAGGGGGGAGGTTGGGAGGGGGGCTGGGTTAAGTCTCGCTCAGCTAGAGCCATCACTTGCGCCCCCACCTAACCTCCCCCTGAAGGGGGAGGGATGGTTTCGCACGTGCTTGATCAGCGATCCTTGCCGAGCTTGGCATCAAGGCTCCACGGGCCGGGGCCCGCGAAGACGAAATAGAAGAAGATGAAGCAATAAAGGATGGCGGCATCGCCCTGGTTGAGGACCGGGAAGAAGCTGCTGGGCGCGTGCGCCATGAAATAGGCCGCGGCCATGGTACCCGAGGCGATGAAGGCCGCCGGTCGGGTGAAGAGGCCGAGGGCGATGAGGGCGCCGGCGATGAGTTCGATCCAGCCGGCGATGGCGCCGGGCGAGGTCGCCGGCATGTCCATGCCGAGGGGCGGGAAGTTAAGATGCTTGCCAGTGCCATGGGCCATGAAGATGAGGCCGGAGACGATGCGCACGAGGCTCAGGACACGCGGCGCATAGGGGTTGAGGGTGTCGCGAAGTGCCATTGTGGGATCCCTTTTCGGTGCGGCCACAAGCGGTCCGCAGTCTGGCAACCGCCGAGGGGCGGGCTCCTGCGACCATAAGTGACCGACTCCGGCGCTGCCAAGGCGGCAGGCGGGGAACCTGACCTTAAGCCCCTACAATATTTGAGAGTTTTGAGGGCCTGCTAAAGGCGTTGTCCGCGCACGAGCCGCGGCAGGTCGCCGACGATGCCCATGGCGTGGCGCATGGCGACGCGCTTCAGGGGCTTGGCCTTGTTGAACAGGAAGAAGCCGATGTCGCGCAGCAGCCGTACCGGCGGCAGATCGTTGGAGAAGAGGCGTGTGAGGCCGTCGGTCACCAGCACCATCATCAGATTGTCGAAGCGGCGCCAGCGCGCATAGCCTTCGAGCACGGCAAGGCTGCCGATATCGAGGCCGAGCCTGTGGGCATCGACCAGCTTTTCAGCCAGGGCCGCCACATCGCGGACACCCATGTTGAAGCCCTGCCCCGCGATGGGATGCATGCCGTGGGCGGCGTCGCCGGTGAGTGCCAGGCCCTCTTTGATGTAGGTATCGGCCAGCACCATCTTGAGCGGATAGTTGAAGCGCGGGCCGATGGGTCGTATGCGGCCCAGCGTGTGGCCGAAGCGCCGCTCGATCTCCCGCCCGAGATCGGCGTCGCTGAGACCCAGCAGCATCGGGATGATGCGCGCATCCTCGGTCCAGACGATCGAGGAGCGGTGGCGGATGTTGCCGGCTTCATCCACATCATCCTTCATCGGCAGCATGGCGAAGGGGCCGATGGGCAGGAAATGCTCATGGGCCACCCCGTCATGGGGCAATTCATGGCTGACGGTGCAGACGATGGCGCTGTGCTTGTAGCCAAGCTCGCGGGCGCCGATGCCGGCCATGCGGCGCACGGCGGATTGCCGCCCATCAGCACCGATGACCAGGCGTGCCCGCACCTGCCGCCCGTCGCTCAAGGTGGCGAGGTTGCTCGTCCCCTGGAAATCGATCGCGGTCACACTCATGGCCGCGATATGGGTGACGAAGGGCAGTTCCTGGAGCCGGCGGATGAGACCCTGGCGCACGGCGCGGTTCTCGATGATCCAGCCAAAGGGCGGCTGCCGGCCCTCGGCGCCCGGAATGGTCCCGGGAATGGTTTGGGGCTGCAAATCGGCAAAATGATAATGGACGAAGAAGGGGCTCGCTTCCCTGAACTGCCAGCCGCCGTCGGAAACGCGGATGTCGCGGATCGGCTCGGCCGCGGGGGCCAGATAGTCCCAGGCGCCGATGCCCGAGAGCACCTGCTGCGAGCCATAGGCGATGGCCGAGGAACGGCCGTCGAACCCGGGTTCGGCCATGTCGGGCAGCTTTTCCGCCTCGACCAGCAGAGTCTCGATCCCGGCACCGCCCAAAGCCGCCGCCATGGCCATGCCGACCATGCCGCCACCGACGATCAGCACCTCGGTTTCGAGCATATGTGCTTGAGAATTCTGGGTTAAAGACGTTGTACTCATAGGCCGCACAATCCCGGTTTACGGGCGCGCTGTCCAGCGGCTATAAGGCCGCATGAAACTGGCCCCCGATTGGAACAGGACCGCCGCAGATTACGCCCGACACCGGGCCGGCTTTCCAGACTGGTTCTTTGAGCGGATGGCTGAACGTGGGCTTTTTCGCCCCAGTTCCCGGATTCTCGATATCGGCACCGGTACCGGCACCCTCGCCCGCGGCCTGGCCTTGCGCGGCGCCGCGGTCACCGGTCTCGATCTCGCCCCCGGCATGATGGAAGCGGCCAAGTCCCTGGATAAATCTGCCGGCGTCACCATCCCCTATCTCGTCGCCCCGGCCGAGGCGACTGGCCTGCCCGACGCCAGCTTCGACCTCATCAGTGCCGGCACCTGCTGGCATTGGTTCGACAGGGCGAAGGTGATGGCGGAAGTCATGCGGCTGCTGAAGCCCGGCGGGTATCTGGTCATTGCTAATCTCATCTGGCTGCCCCTGCCCGGCAATGTCGTTGCGCAGACCGAGGCCCTCATCCTGGCGCACAATCCGGCCTGGCATCTCGGCGGCTGGGAAGGACACTATGCCGACCAGCAGCGCGATCTCATCGACGGCGGCTTCACGGCGCGCGAAAGTGCGGCGGTCGACTATGACATCCCCTACAGTCCCGAGGCCTGGCGCGGCCGCATCCGCGGCTCGGCCGGGATTGCGGCGAGCCTGGGAGCTGCCGAGGTGGAAAAGTTCGACGGGGAACTCGCGGCCATGCTCGCCCGAAATTTCCCCGGCGATCCCGTGCCGGTGCCGCATCGGCTGGTGGTGATCTGGGGACGGAAACCGTCATGAAGATCCGCCCCGCCACCGTAGCTGACCTCCCGGAGATTGCCGAGATTCACCTCAAGGGCTGGCTCCTGGCCTATGGTGCCTTCATGCCGGAAGACCAGTTGGCCGCCATGCAGCCGGAACGCCGCCTGCCGCTGTGGCAGGGCTGGCTGGCTGATCCCAAGAAACTCATTCTGGTGGGCAGTATCAGCAGCGGCATTGACGGCTTCGTGCTGGGCGGGCCGGTCAAGGATCACGAGATCACCGAAGGCCACCTCGGCGGCTTCGACTGCGAGATCTATTCGCTCCATTGCCGCGCCGAGACGCAAGGGAAAGGACTGGGCCGCGCGCTCATCAGCGCCGCCGCCGCGCATTGGGCTGTTGAAGGTCGCACGGCGTTGATGCTCTGGGCCTATGCCGACAATGCCTACCGCAAATTCTACGAACGCATCGGTGGCGAGCTCATCGCGCACGGCATCGATGACGGCATTCCCGACATCGCCTATGGCTGGCGGGATTTGACGAGATTGACAGACGCAACCATTTTGCCGCTCGGCGAAAGAGCGCGCGTGTAGAAGATTGAACAAGCCCCTCGCCCCTTGCGGTAGAGGGGACGGGGTGAGGAACGCAACTCTCATCCACTCGAATGGTAAGTAAGGAGACCGAATGACCGACCGAATTCTTATTCTCGATTTCGGCTCGCAGGTGACGCAGTTGATTGCGCGGCGTCTGCGCGAGGCCGGGGTTTATTGCGAGATCTTTCCGTTCAGCGCGGATGCCGCCCGTATCAAGGCGTTTGATCCCAAGGGTTTCATCCTCTCCGGCTCGCCGCATTCGGTGACGACGGATGATGGGCCGCGGGCGCCGGACTATGTCTGGGAATCGAAGCTGCCGGTGCTGGGCATCTGCTATGGCGAGCAGACCATGTGCGCGCAGTTGGGTGGTAAGGTGGAGGGCTCGGACCATCGGGAATTCGGCCGCTCGGAACTTCATGTGCAAAAGGAAGTACCGCTGTTCGAGGGCGTCTGGGTGAAGGGCGGCTCGTACCAGGTGTGGATGAGCCATGGCGACCGTGTCGCCGCCATCCCCGCCGGCTTCGAAGTGGTGGCGGTCTCGGAAGGGGCCCCCTTCGCCGCGATCGCCAATGTGAAGGACAAGCGCTACGCCGTGCAGTTCCACCCGGAGGTGGCGCATACGCCGGACGGGGCGAAGCTGCTCTCCAACTTCGTCCACAAGATCTGCGGCTGCAAGAGCGACTGGACCATGGCCGCCTTCCGCGACCAGGAGATCGCCAAGATCCGCGCCCAGGTGGGCAAGGGCAAGGTGATCTGCGGCCTCTCGGGCGGTGTCGATTCAGCGGTGGCGGCGGTGCTCATCCACCAGGCGATCGGCGACCAGCTCACCTGCATCTTCGTCGATCATGGCCTGCTCCGCGCGGGCGAGGCGGACCAGGTGGTAGCCCTCTTCCGCGACAGCTACAACATTCCGCTGGTGCACCGCGATGCCTCAGACATGTTCCTGGGGCAACTTGACGGCGTCTCGGACCCCGAGACCAAGCGCAAGACCATCGGGCGCCTGTTCATCGAGGTGTTCGAGGAGGAAGCCAAGAAAATCGGCGGCGCCGATTTCCTGGCGCAGGGGACGCTTTATCCGGACGTCATCGAAAGTGTCTCCTTCACCGGCGGGCCGTCGGTCACCATCAAGAGCCATCACAATGTCGGCGGCCTGCCGGAACGCATGCGCATGAAGCTGGTCGAGCCCTTGCGCGAATTGTTCAAGGACGAGGTGCGGCTGCTCGGCCGCGAGCTGGGCCTGCCGGAGAAGATAATCCGCCGCCATCCCTTCCCCGGCCCCGGCCTTGCCATCCGAATCCCGGGCGCGGTTTCAAAAGAGAAATGCGACATCCTCCGGAAGGCCGACACGATCTATCTCGAGGAGATCGACAAGGCCGGGCTTTACGAGAAGATCTGGCAGGCCTTCGCGGTGCTCCTCCCCGTACGCACGGTGGGTGTCATGGGCGACGGGCGGACCTATGATTTCGTCTGCGCACTGCGCGCGGTGACCTCGACCGACGGCATGACGGCGGATTTCTACCCGTTCGAACCGGCGTTCCTGGGCCGTGTCGCCACCCGCATCGTCAACGAGGTCAAAGGCATCAACCGTGTGGTCTATGACTACACGTCGAAGCCGCCCGGAACCATCGAATGGGAGTGAGACAATAAGCGCTGGCTCCGTTGGGTCGAATCCGGCTCGGCTGCCGGATCGCTTGTGGTAGAGTCTGGCCATGAGCCTTGTCCTGCAATTATTGAACGGTGGCGTCGGCAACCTTGCCGCCTACCTCGCGGCCCATGTGCTGCTTTGCCTGCTGCCGGCGTTTTTCATCGCCGGTGCCATGGCGGCCCTCATCCCGAAGGCCAGCATCACGCGCTGGCTCGGACGCACCACGCCACGTCATGTGTCCTATCCGGCGGCGGCTGTCGCCGGCTCGCTGCTGGCGGTCTGCTCATGCACCATCGTGCCGCTGTTCGCCGGCATCTACCGCAAGGGCGCCGGCATCGGGCCGGCCATGACCTTCCTGTTCTTCGCGCCGGCGGGAAACGTCATGGCGCTGGCCTATACCGGCAGCATCCTCGGGGTGGAGTTTGCCGTCGCGCGCGTTTTGCTGTGCCTTCTGTTCGGCATCGGCATCGGGATGCTGATGGCCCTGCTGTTCCGGCGCGACGATGCCAGCCACGATGCACAGACCGATGCCCTGTTTGCCGACAAGGCCAGCATCAACCGGGCCGCCATCGGTGTCCTCCTGTCGCTGGTCGCCCTGCTGATCGCTGGCACGCTCAGGCTGTGGCCGCTGACCGAAACCCTGACAATCGTCAGCCTGAAGCTGCCCTGGGTCGAGGCGTGGCAGGCGATGCTGTTCCAGTGGGTGCCGTTCGACGCCGCCAAGGGTGAGGAGGGTGTGAGCGTGCAGGGCTCGCTGCTCATCGCGCTGCTGATCCTGATCGGCGCCACGGCCTATAAGGGCATGGAGAATATTGTCGAGGGCGCCAACCGCTGGACCTGGGTCACCCTGGGCCTAGCCGCCACCACCCTGCTGGTGGCGGCCCTGCGCTTCGCCGCGCTCGACGGCAGGCTGGAGATCGCCGTCACCGGCCGTGTGATCGCGGTCGGCCTGGCGCTCCTCGCCATCGGTCACTATGCAAGGCGCCTTGATCCGGCGGACTGGCAGGCCTGGCTGTGGGAATCGTGGCGATTCGTGAAACAGATTTTCCTGCTGCTGGTCATCGGCGTGTTTGCGGTCGGCGTCATCCGCCAGTTGATCCAGCCAGAATGGATCGAGGCTTTGGCCGGCCGCAACGATCTGCTGGCCAATGCCACGGCCGTGGTCTTCGGCGTGTTCATGTATTTTCCGACATTGGTGGAAGTGCCCGTGGCCCGGATGTTCCTGGATCTCGGCATGCATCCCGGCCCGCTCCTGGCCTATCTGTAAGCGCCGGAGCAATAATCCCTCACTGAAGCGGCCGGATAATCTGGTTGCGCCGGAGTAAAAGTCCGGCAGCAGATAGCCTTTTGCCTGATTGGCGGAAGGCGGAGGGATGAAGGGCGTGGAGTTATATGGACGGGTTCGCCA
>NZ_CAMDRA010000018.1 GCF_945906275.1 Dongia mobilis | reverse complement strand
GTGACCTGGGTCGGCGAGCGCGTGGTGGCCGATATCCGCAAGGCGGTGTTCGACCATATCGTGAGCCTGTCACCAGGCTTCTTCGAAGTGACGCGCACCGGCGAGGTCATCTCGCGCCTCACCACCGACACCACCTTATTGCAGACGGTCGTGGGCTCATCCGCCTCGATCGCCCTTCGCAACACGATCATGATGGTGGGCGCCACGGTGATGCTGTTCATCACCAGTCCCAAGCTCACCGGCCTCGTCTTCCTGGTGGTGCCCTTCGTGGTGGCGCCGATCATCATCTATGGCCGCAAGGTACGTGTGCTGTCGCGCCTCTCCCAGGACAAGATCGCCGAGGTCTCGGCGGATGCGAGTGAATCGCTCTATGGCATCCGCACGGTGCAGGCCTTCGCCCATGAGGTCGAGGAGCGGAAGCGCTTCGGCGGCCGGGTCGAGGAGGCGTTCGATGCTGCCACACAGAGGGTCCGCGCCCGCGCCTTCCTCACCGGTCTCGTCATTCTCCTGATCTTTGGCGCCATCAGCATCGTGCTATGGATCGGCGGCGCCGATGTGCTGGCGGGCAGCATCTCGGCCGGCCAGCTTTCCGCCTTCGTCTTCTATGCCATCGTGGTGGCGGGATCGCTTGGTGCCATCACCGAGGTGATCGGCGATCTGCAGCGGGCGGCCGGCGCCATGGAACGGATCATCGAGCTTCTCAATACCAAGCCGATCATTTCAGCGCCGGCCCTCCCTAAACATCTGCCGCAGCCCCTCACCGGCCGCGTCAAGTTCGACCATGTGACCTTCTATTATCCGTCGCGGCCCGAGACGAAGGCGCTTGATGATTTCAACCTCGAGATAGCGCCCGGTGAAACGGTTGCCATCGTCGGTCCGTCGGGTGCCGGCAAGACCACCATCATGCAATTGCTGATGCGCTTTTATGATGCCGACCAGGGTGCCATCTCGGTCGACGGCATCGACATCCGCGACGTGGTGCCCGAAGCCCTCCGTGCCACCATGGGGCTGGTGCCGCAGGACCCGGTGATCTTCTCCTCCTCGGCCGCCGAGAATATCCGCTACGGGAAGCCAGATGCCGATGACGCAGCCATCCGCAAGGCCGCCGACGCGGCCCATGCCACGGAATTCCTCGACCGGCTGCCACAAGGCTTCGACACGCATCTCGGCGAACGCGGTGTGCGCCTCTCCGGCGGCCAGCGCCAGCGCATCGCCATCGCGCGCGCCGTGCTGCGCAATCCGGTCCTGCTGCTGCTCGACGAGGCGACCTCGGCCCTGGATGCCGAGAGCGAACAGTTGGTGCAGGCAGCGCTCGACAAATTGATGGTCGGCCGCACCACGCTGGTCATTGCCCATCGCCTGGCGACCGTGCTCAAGGCCGACCGCATCGTGGTGCTCGACAAGGGCCGCATCGACGCCATCGGGACCCATGCCGAGCTCATCCGCCAGGGCGGGCTCTATGCGCGCCTGGCGGAACTGCAGTTCGACCACCCTGCCAGCGCCAAGCCTGTGGCAGCGGCGTGACATCATGAACATCATCGTCATCGGTGGCGCCAATCTCGACATCAAGAGCGTCATCGCGGGGAAGACCGTGGCCGCCACCTCCAATCCCGGCACGAGCTCGCTGAGCCTGGGCGGGGTCGGCCGCAACATCGCCGAGAATCTGGCGCGCCTGGGCGCACCTGTCGCCCTCCTGTCCGTGGTGGGCGACGATGATGCGGGCACACGTCTCATCGAAGGCTCGACTGCTGCCGGCATCGATATGAGCCTTGTCACCCGCGCCAAGGGCAATACCGGCACCTATGCCGTGGTGATCGACCGCCAGGGCGAGATGGTGATCGGCGTTGCCGACATGCGCCTCATCGACGCCATCACGCCGCGCTTCATCGCCCGCCACAAGGCACAGCTGGCGGCAGCAAGGCTGCTGGTGGCCGATTGCAATCTCAGCGCTGAGGCCTTGGCCGAGATCGCGAAGATCGCGGCGAAGGCGCAGATCCCGCTGATCGTCGAACCGGTCTCCGTGCCCAAGGCCAGGCGCCTCGCCGCTCTGCTCCGCACAGGCCTGCCGATCCACGCCGTGACGCCGAACCGTGACGAACTGGCAGCGCTGGTGGGTTTCCCGGTCAAAAGCGAGGCCGCCCTCAAGCGCGCCATGCGGCTGCTGCACCGCCGCGGTGTCCGCCATGTGCTGGTCGGGCTGGGGTCGCAGGGCTGCTATCTCTCCTCGGCCCATGACGAGATCAATTTTGCGGTGCAACTGCCAACAGCCGCACGCCCCAAGGTGCGTGACGTGACCGGTGGCGGCGATGCCATGGTGGCTGGCTTTGCCTATGGCCTTGCGTGCGGCAAGAGCGCTGCGCAAGCTGCACGGATGGGCCAGGAACTTGCCGGCCGCGCGGTGCATTCATTGACCAGTGTTGCCGCCTCGAGCAAATGAACCAAGGAGCGGTCATGAACCAGTATCTCGACATCGCCCCGGAAATCGCCGAAGCCCTCAGGGCCGGCCAGCCGGTGGTGGCGCTGGAATCGACCATCGTCGCCCATGGCATGCCCTATCCGCAGAATCTGGAAACGGCGCAGAGCGTCGAGGATATCGTGCGTGACGGCGGCGCCCTCCCTGCCACCATCGCCATCCTCGATGGAAGGCTGAAGGTCGGCCTCAGCCCGCAGGAACTGCAGCGCGTGGCACAATCGCCGGACATGGTGAAAGCCAGCATCCGCGATATCCCCGTGCTGGTGGCAGCCCACGGCAATGGGGCGACCACCGTCGCCAGCACCATGCGCATCGCCGCCATGGCCGGCATCCAGGTGTTCGTGACCGGCGGCATCGGCGGCGTGCACCGGGGTGCGAGCAAGAGCTTCGACATCTCGGCCGATCTCGAGGAGATGGCGGAGAGCAATGTGGCCGTGGTCTGCGCCGGGGCGAAATCGATCCTCGACATCGGCCTGACGCTTGAATATCTGGAAACCGCCGGTGTCCCCGTGATCACCATGGGCAGCGACATCTTCCCGGCCTTCTATTCGCGCGACAGCGGTCACAAATCGCCCTTCACCGCCGACAGCGCCGCTGAAATCGCCGCCGTCATGCGCGCCAAATGGGAGTTGGGCCTGAAAGGTGGGCTGGTCATCGCCAACCCGATCCCGCTGGCCGATGAAATTCCGGCGGCCGAGATCGACCGCCAGATCCAGGGCGCCCTGGTCGAGGCCGACACCACCGGCTATCGCGGCAAGGCTTTGACACCATTCTTGCTGAAGCGCGTGGCAGCGCTCACCGAAGGCCGCTCGCTGGTGGCCAACATCGCACTGGTGCGCAACAACGCACGCTTGGGTGCGGCGATCGCGGTGGCGATGGCGGGCTGAGTTCTGGCCCACCCCCCTCCCCGGCCCTCCCCCTCAAGGGGGGAGGGAGAAGCGGATGACTCTCGATATCGGACTCGCTGCAGTCCTCTCCCCCCTTGAGGGGGAGAGTTAGAGAGGGGGGTGCCTTGACGCCCCCAATCCCCACCCCACCCACTTAAATCCCGCCTTTTCCCCGGCACCTTAGGACTGCCCGGCCAAGTCCTTGATTTTCTTTGATTTTGATTGAACCATCATTCAATATATGAACGTTATTTATATGAAAATATTGATTTTATTGATTACATAGGGTAGAAGTCATATCATATAAACGCAGCGGTAAATCGGAGCGGGACGATGACGATGATCGATCAAATCAAAAACCAGACGGCGCGGTCGGATGTGCATGGGGGCTTGGCTGTGAGCCTGCCGGCCTGGGCCTATACCAGCGACGAGCTGATCGACATCGAGTACGAGAACCTGATCCTGCCCAGCTGGCAGTTCGTCTGCCACATCTCGGAAGTGGCCAAGCCCGGCGATTATGCGACCCTGGACCTCAAGCGCGATTCGATCCTGGTCATGCGCGGCAAGGACAAGGTGCTGCGCGCCTTCATGAATGTCTGCCGCCACCGCGCGGCGAAGCTCCTCGACGGCAGCGGCCATTGCAAGGCGCGCGTTACCTGCCCCTATCATGGCTGGAGCTACGACCTCAACGGCGAATTGAAGGGCGTGCCCGCGGAAAAGACCTTCCCCGGCATCGAGAAGGAGCAACTCGGCCTGAAGCCAGTCGAGATGGAGATCCTCGCCGGCATGGTGTTCACCCGCGTGGTGCCGGGCGGCCCGTCCTTGCGCGAGAGCTTCGGCGACATGGCCGATGTCATCGCCGGCTACAATCTTGAGGAAATGGTGCCGGGCGGTCCGGTCTGGATCGACAGCTGGAACTGCAACTGGAAGATCGCGGTCGACAACAATCTCGAGAACTACCATGTGCCGATCGGGCATCCCGGCCTCAACCGGATGCTGGACAGTGATCTGACCGGGGTGATCAACCAGCATGGCGTTGCCTACAGCAAGAGTGTCCTGAAGGGCATTCCCTCGGCCAACCGGGCCGAGCGGATGTACCAGCACCTCGCCAAGGACGCGCTTCGGGACCTGCCGGCCGATGTGCGCAAGACCTGGACCTTCTTCTCCATGGCGCCGAATATCGGCCTCGACATCTATCCGGACAGCTTCGACATCTTCCAGATCCTGCCCATGGGGGGCGAGACCTGCGTCATGCGCTATCCCATCTATGTGCGCCCCGCCAAGGACCAGGGTGCCAGCCGGGAGCTGAAGGCGATGCAGTATTTGAACGCCCGCATCAACCGCCAGGTCGGGGCCGAGGACCGGGAATTGTGCGAGCGGGTCCAGCTCGGCATGGGGTCCCACGGCTATGAGCCGGGGCCGCTTTCCAATTACGAGCATGCGGTGGTAGATTTCCATGACCGGATTCGGGCAGCCTGCCCCGTGGTGAACGAGGTGCGGGCGCCGGCGGCCGGGACATTGCGGCGGCGCAATGACGCCTTGCGGGAGACGAGCCGGTCGGCGGCCTGAGCGAAGGCCCAGCCGGCATGCGCGTCAACCACTGGCCGGTTCTGCCGCCCGAAAGGGAACAAGGCATGAGCCGCGAATTGGCCAAGGAGGCCCGGCGCCGGCAGCTCATCGAAGCGACGATCGACGGGATTGCCCGCAAGGGCTTTACCGAGCTGAAGATCGCCGACGTGGCGCAGGAAGCCGGCCTCTCGGTCGGAATCGTCAATTTCTATTTCAAGAGCAAGGACGCGCTCCTCATCGCGACCTTCAAGCATCTGGTCGAGGATTACGAGCAGCACATGCAGGCTATCCTGGCCAAGGCCGGGAAATCGGCCGCAGCCCAGCTCGACGCCATGATCGAGGCGGATTTCGCCCGGACCCACGCCAACCGGAAGCAGGTCACCGTCTGGTACGCCTTCTGGGGCGAGACCCGCTGGCGCCCGGAATTCCTGAAACTCTGCGCCGACCTCTCGACCTCGTTCCAGATCGCCACGACCGAGACCTTCCAGGCACTGATCGATGAAGGCGGTTATGAAGGGCTCGATGCCGGCCTCATCGCCCGCGGCTTCAATGCCATGATCGACGGGCTGTGGCTCGACATGCTGCTCAATCCCAAGCAGACCGACCGCGACACGGCCAAGGCCAGCGTCCGCGCCTTTCTCGCCGGCCTCTTCCCACGCGAATTCGGCGGCAAGGTTGCGGCTGCCAACGGCAACGCCGCCGCTTGAGATCCATCCCACCGGAGATTTCCCATGACCATGCCCTTGCCACCCCGCGCCCGCGAGATCCAGGCGCGTGTGCGCGCCTTTGTCGATGCCGAACTGATCCCTTGGGAAGTGCACGCCGAAATGCATGACGGGCTGGTCCCGGAGGATGTCTGGACACGCATGAAGGCCGGCGCCAAGGAGGCGGGCCTCGACAACATGGACCTGCCGGAGAGCATGGGCGGGCGCGGTTACACGACGCTGGAACAGGCGGTGGCGCAGGAGCAGACCGGCCGCGTCACCAATGCGCTGGGCTGGTGCGCCAACAACCCGCAGAAATGGATGCTGGAAGCCTGTTCGCCCGAGCAGATCGACCGTTTGATCAAGCCGCTGATGACCGGCGCGCGGCATGAATGTTATGCCATCACGGAAGCTGAAGCCGGATCGGATGTCGACGCCATCCAGTCGACCGCCCAGTTGGTGAGCGGGGGAGAGGGCGATCACTACATCCTCAACGGCGAGAAATGGCATGTGACCAGCGCCAACCTCGCCGACTTCATGTTCTTCCAGGCCAAGATCGCCGACGGACCCAACAAGGGCGCCCATGCCCTCTTCTTCGTCGACCAGGGCACGCCCGGCGTCGAGATCGTCCGGACACCTGCCTATACGCATAATTACCGGGCGCATCACCCGATCTACCGCTTCACCGATGTGCGCGTGCCGCGCAAGAACCGCATCGGCGCGGAAGGCGACGGCATGGGCTTCACTTATGCCTGGTTCCGCCACGAGCGCCTCATGATCGCCGCGCGCTGCTGCGGGGCGGCCGAGCGCCTCATCGAGGAAGCGACCGCCTTTGCCAAACAGCGCATCATCTTCGGGAAGCCCTTGGCCGAGCAGCAGGCGATACAGTTCATGCTGGCCGATTCCCTCACCGAATTGTTCGCGGCACGCCTCATGACCTATGAGACCGCCCGCGCCATCGATGAAGGGTCCGACCTGAAGACGGCGCATGCGCAATGCGCCATGGCCAAGCTCTATGCCAGCGAGATGGCCGGCCGCGTCGCCGACCGCGCCGTGCAGATCTTCGGCGGCCGCGGCTATATGCGGGAAAACGTGGCCGAGCGCTTCTTCCGCGAGCTCCGGGTCGACCGCATCTGGGAAGGAGCCAGCGAAATCCAGCGCGTGATCATCGCCAACGGCCTGCTGAAGCGCGGTGTGGCGGTGGTGGAATAGCCCTCCCTGACGCTGCCGTCATCCCCGGGCTTGACCCGGGGATCAGGTCCGACTGGGCGCGGCCCGTCAGCTGTTCGCCGATGCCCGGGTCAAGCCCGGGCATGACGATCGAGAAAAATGGCCTTCCCCTAGCCAAACGACCTGTCGACCCTCTAAAGTCCCGCCGGGGTTTCTGGCCGGGTTTCTGGCGGCTTTTCGGAGGTTTTGATGTTTCAGGCGATCTGGCGCACCACGCAGCCGGTCCTGCCGGTCCTCATCGGCATCACGCTGATCGACGTGGCGCTGGGCATTCTGATGCCGCTCATCGGTATCCAGCTGGCGCGCTGGGGCGTCTCCGAGATCGTCGTCGGTGTCGCGGCCTCGGCCTATTTCGTGGGGTTCCTCGCCGGCACCGTGGTCTGCCAGCGCATCATCCGCCGGGTGGGGCATATCCGTGCCTTCGGCGTGTTCGTGGTGCTGGCGGCCGACGCCACCGTGCTGCACCTCGTCATCCAGGATGCCTATTTCTGGATCGGCTTGCGCGCCATCGCCGGATTCTCGCTGGCCGGCGGCTTCGTGGTGATCGAATCCTGGCTCAACGACAAATCGACCGACGAGACAAGGAGCCGCATCTTCGCGATCTATACCGCGGTGAGCTGGGGGGCTTCCGGCATCTCGCCTTTGCTGCTCAATGTCGAGGATCCGACCGGCATCCTGCTCTTTGCCTTCTGCACGCTGTGCCTCGCCAGCGCGATGATCCCGCTGGGCCTCACCAAGATAGGCAACCCGGTCATCAGCGAACATACCCATCTCAGCCTGCGGCGCCTGTTCAAGATATCGCCGCTGGGCGTTGTCTGCTGTTTCGGCGCCGGCTTCCTCAACGGCTCGCTCTATGGCCTGCTGCCGGCCTTCGTCGATGCGATGGCGATGGGCGAGCGGGAGCTTTCCTTCCTGCTGCTGATCGGCACCATCGCGGTCCTCATCGCCCAGTTCCCGATCGGCCATGCGGCGGACGTCCATGGCAGACGACCGATCATCATCGGCACGGTGACCGCCTCGGCGCTGCTGTGCCTGATGGTCTATGCGACGCCGGAGATGCCCTATATTTTCCTGCTGGTGATCTTCTTCCTGCTCTCGGCCTTCCAGTCGCCGCTGTATGCGCTGGGCATCGGCCAGACCAGCGATTACATCGCGCGGAAGGATTTCGTCGCGGCCTCCAGCGGCCTGCTCTTTGCCTGGGGCCTCGGCGCTTCAATCGGCCCGTCACTGGCCGGCATCGCCATGCATGAGCTGGGGCCGCGCGCTTTGTTCCTGTTCGTCGGCTGCGGCTATGGCCTCATCGTGGCCTTCGCGCTCTACCGCGTGCTTAGGCGCAAGGCGAAGACGCCGGAAGAGCAGAACAACTACGTCGCCGTCCCCGCCGTGCAGGGCGCCTATGGCGCCCCCGAACTCGACCCGCGCGGCGAACACATGCCCCATGTCGGCGCCAAGCCAATGTCGGATTGAGAACATAAATACGTCATCCCCGGGCTTGACCCGGGGATCAGGATCGACTGGGCTTTATCCCTTATCTGCCAGCTGATGCCCGGGTCAAGCCCGGGCATGACGGTTCTACTTGGGGGTTCGGTTTGCGATATCGCCGTCAGTCGCAAAGCTCCGTGGCGGCAACGCAGGCGGGATCTGATATCGCCAAACCTGGAATACCCTGATCCGGCACCGGCCAAAGTTGGGATGGCCGGGAGCGCAATCCATCCATCCACGCCATCAGGTCGAAATAGGCGGCCGGGACGAAATCGCGCATCCCGCTTACGTGGCGCCACTCATAGCCGGCATTGACGGCGACAGCCTTGAACTGATTGCTTCCCGGCAGTTTCAGCACAATGTTGGCCGTGCCCGCGTCGTGAACACAATTGTGTGGCTGCTTGCTGCCGCCACTCTCCGTCTTCCAGCAGTTGAAGGGATAGGTAGGTGAAGCATTCGCCAGATCTTCAGCAAAGCTCTTATACCGGAAGATGGCAACGTCCGCGGGCATGACGCTCACGCGCATTCGTCGTTGAGCAGAATCATAAGTTTCTTCGGATATCAGAACGGTTCCGTCGCTGTAGATCGCAATATCCGGCAACTTAATAAGCGGCTTCGTAGGCAGCGGCGTCTCCGGGTAACCAAAGATTACTTGCGATCCACCACTTGCATATCTCAGCATAAGCAGCTCGGCATCCGCACTAGGCCTGATCTCGTCTGCACGGGCGAGATAGATCGATACTCCCAACCCGCAGAGCAGTATTGTTGCCAGCAGGCCAATTCGACTCTTCATGGGATGCATGCCTTCCGTTTCCGCCGAATGGCGGCAAGGCTTCTTACGACGTCGCCATGATCGGCAGCGGTCGCCGGAACTTCACTTCGTTGGTGTCGTTTGTATCCAGTTCCCGCGCATAGCGGTGACCAGCATAGACGGCGTAGGCGATGAGGCCGGGGGCGAGGCAATCGCCGATGCGGGTCACCGATTTGATGCCGGCATCCTTGAGTGCATTGGGATTGGCCATCAGGGCGTGATAGAGCGCCTCTTCCGGCAGGCGTGCTGTTACCGGCACTACGGCGTCGATGGCGATGAAATGCGGCTTCTCGCCATAGGCGGAATCGAGCTGTGCCACGCCGGCCTTCACCTCGACGAGGTCATGGGCGGTGATGACGCGGATGCCAAGCGCGCGCAGGCGCTTGTTGATGAAGAGGACTTCGAGTGTGTTCGCGGTCCAGCTCGATGCCGTATCGCCCGGCGTCACATAGACGACGTCGAGACCGGCCTTGGCGAGCTTTTCCGCCAGCACACCAGCGAGATAGAACATGTCGTCGTCATAGACCAGGACCGTGCCGCTGGGCGGCAGGCGGCCTTCCATGATGTCGTCGGGCGAGAAGACATTGGCGCCGTCGAGGCCCGGAATGGCGCGGGCGTGGGAGCGACCCACCCCGTCCTTGCGCCAATGGCAGCCGGTTGCCAGAACCACGCGCTCGAACCCCTGTTCCAGGATGTTGGCGACCGTCATGCGGCTGTCGAGATAGGTGTCGACATTGCTCATCTTGCCAATTTGGCCCAGACGATAGTCGCGCACGCGGCCCCAGGCGGAGAGGCCGGGCAGGCGCGATTCCTTGTTCACGCGGCCGCCGAGCTCCGTCGAGCCTTCGGCGAGCGCCACCTCATAGCCGCGCAGGCCAAGGGCGCGCGCGGCTTCGAGGCCGGCTGGACCGCCACCGACGATGAGCACGCGGTCATTGGACGCCTTGGCCGGGATGATCTCAGGATGCCAGCCCTTGCGCCATTCCTCGCCCATGGTCGGGTTCTGCGTGCAGCGGAGCGGTGTGATGGTCATGTCGCCAGTGATGCAGATGTTGCAGCCGATGCATTCGCGGATGTCTTCGATCCGTCCTTCCTCGATCTTCTTCGGGAGATAGGGATCGGCGATCGACGGCCGGGCGGCGCCGATCATGTCGAGCACACCCTTCCTGATCAGCGACACCATGCGGTCGGGCGAGGTATAGCGCCCCACACCTACGACGGGCTTGCTGGTCAACTTCTTCACGAAGGCCGTGAAGGGTTCCTGATAGCCTTCTTCGGCAAAGCGCGAGGTCTGGGAATCATATTTCCAGTTGGAGAGGTTGACGTCCCAGAGGTCGGGCAGATCGGCCAGCATGGCGACGATGTCCTTCGCCTCGCCCTCGATCGAGACGCCGTCATCGCCCATCATCTCCTCGACCGCGAAACGGACGGCGATGCCGCAGGTGTCGCCCACGGCCGATTTCGCCTCCTCGATCAGTTCGCGGAACAGGCGCACGCGGTTCTCGAGGCTGCCGCCATACTCGTCGGTCCGCTGGTTGCGCCGCTTCTGCAGGAAATGCATCGGCAAGGAAAGATCGTGACCCGCATAGACATAGACGATATCGAAGCCGGCTTTCTTCGCGCGGACGGCCGCGTCGCGGTGCCAGCGGCGATAGTTGCGGATATCCTCCCGGTCCATGGCGCGCGCCTGGAACGGATAGTAATTGGTCGGCTGGTGGCTGGGGCCGATCGGCACTTCGCGGCTGTAGAGGTTGGATGAGCTGGGCCCGTTATGCACAAGCTCGACCGCCGCCAGCGAGCCGTGACAATGCACGGCTTCGGTCATCATGGAAAGATAGGGAATGTCGTGATCGTCCCAGATGCGCGCCTCGACATAGGGCGTCACATCGCCGGACGGATGGATCTCGCATTCCTCGGTCGCCACCACCGCCCAGCCGCCCTCGGCCTTCATGCCCCGCATGGCGGCATGGCCCTGGGGATGCTGATGGCCCATGCCGTTGCAATGCGGCACCTGGAAGAAGCGGTTGCGGGCGGTCACGGGCCCGATCTTCACCGGTTCGAACAGAATATCGTAACGTGGGTCGCGGGCCATCTTTTCCCCCTGCCTGATGTTGGCCGGACTTTAGACGGGGGTGGGAGATGGACGCAAGCCGCCCCATAGGCTAATTTTTGTCCCTGTTCGTGGGCCTGATCGTGGGAATGACTGTCAGATGCAATGAAGAAGAAACCGGTGCGATGAAGAAGAAGCTGGCGGTTGCGCGGCTGTGGTATGAGGGCAATTCCTTCTCTCCCATCACCACCGGCCTTGATATCTTCCAGGCGCGCGAATGGGCCGTGGGCGACGCGGCGGTTACGCTTTATCGCAATACGGCCACTGAAATCGGCGCCGTCATCGCCTTTGCCGAGGCGCATCCCGATTGGGAGGTGACCTACCTGCGCTGCGCTGCGGCACCGCCCGGCGGGCCAGTGACCGACGATGCCTATGCCGCCATCCGCGCCGATATCCTCGATGGGCTGCAGCAGCAGAAGTGGGACGCTGTCTATCTGTCGCTGCATGGCGCCATGGTCACCTGCGGCAACCCGACGCCGGAACTGGAACTTCTTGAGGATGTGCGGGTGATCATCGGCAAGACGCCGCTCGCCGCCAGCTTCGATCTTCATGCCAATATCGGCCCGGCGATGATCGCGCTCCTCGATGTCGCCACTGGTTACAAGACCTATCCACATATCGACATGGATGCAACGGCGGCGCGCGCCCTGGAATTGTTGACAGCGCTCGCCGAAGGCCAGATCAGGCCGGTCGGCGCCATCGCCAAGGTGCCGGCGATCTATACCAGTTTCAACATGCGCACGACCGATGGGCCGATGGCCGAAATGGCGAAGCTGGCGGCCGCATGGCGCGCCGAGCCCGGCATCCTGGAAGCGACCGTGTTCGGTGGCTTTGCCTATGGCGATTCCCCCTTTGCCGGGCCGACCGCCATGGTGTTCACCGATGGCGACCGGATGCTGGCGCAGCGCGCGGCACATGCCCTGGCGGCGGAGATGGCGGCAAGGCAGGCGCGCTTCGAAGCCAGGCCGCCCTCACCCAGTGAGGCCATCGCACAGGCGCTGGCCCTTCCCGGCGAGAAGCCCGCGGCGATCACGGATCCCGCCGACAACCCGCTTTCCGGCGGGATCGGCGACACGCCCACCTTGTTTCGTGCATTGCTCGATGCAAGACCGCCAGTCCCTTGCGTCTTCGCCTTCTTCTGGGATCCGGAACTGGTGGCCGAAGCGCGGCTCGCTGGTATTGGTGCCACGCTGGATGTCGCCTTCGGTGGCCGCGTCACCTCGATTTTCGGCGCCCCGGTGCGCATCGGCGCCAAGGTCCTGGCGCTCACCGACGGCAAGTTCCGCAATGTCGGCCCCTATGAGAACAATCTTGCCGTCGATGTCGGCAACACGGCACTGTTCGAGGTCGAAGGCATCAAGGTGATCGTCACCACCTCCTGCCAGACGCCGCATGATCCGGCCTACTTCACCTTGCACGGCATCGACCTTGCCAAGGTCGGCCTGCTCTGCGTGAAGGCAAAGAATCATTTCCGCGCCGGCTTCACGCCGCTCACCCGCGCCATCATCGAATGCGATGCGCCGGGACCGGCGGGGGTGACGCTTGACCACTACAATTTCAAGCACGCACCGAAGACGCTCTATCCGCTGAGTCTGCGGAACACGTAATCGTCAGATCGCGTTGACCGCCGGCAAATCCGCCAACCGACCTTCGATCGCCGCCAGCAGCGGCAGGCTCGGCTGGGCGCCGGGTTTCAGGCAGGCGAGCGCGCCGCCGACCGACGCATAGCGCAGCGCGTCGCTGAGCGTGTGGCCGCGATCAGTGGCGGCGGCAAAGCCGCCGACGAAGGAATCGCCGGCACCCACCGTATCGACCGGCCGGATCGGCAAGGCGCCGACGCTGAACCCGCCGCCTTTGCCGAGATAAGCGGCAGCACCCGCGGCACCCAAGGTAACGATGACCGTCGTCCCGCGCGTCTTGGCCAAAGCTTGCGCGGCAATACGGGCATCATCAGTCTTGATGTCCAAGGCGCCGGCGATCTGTTTCGCCTCGTTCTCATTGACGATCAGCCAGTCGAGCAGGCCCAGGATATCCGCTGGAATGGCCGCGGCGGGAGCCGCGTTGAGGAGGATGCGGGCGCCCTTCTCCTTGGCGCGGCGGATGAGCGCCCAGTTTTCGGCGAGTGGCACTTCCATCTGCAGGACGATGAGCGCGCTGGGCCCGAGCAGATTGTCCGGAAACTGTGCCGATTTCGTCTGGCGGTTGGCGCCCGACGCCACCACGACGTGATTTTCACCGAGCTTGTCCACGCAAATGGCGGCAAGCCCAGTCGGATCGGCCACTTTGGTGAGGGTCGAGAGATCGACGCCGGCTTCGCGCAAATCCGTGAGCGCCGTTTCGGCGAGGGGATCGCCGCCGATGCAGCCGATCATCTTGACCTCGGCCCCGGCGCGTGCGGCCGCCAACGCCTGGTTGCCGCCCTTGCCGCCGGCGGTCAACTGGTAGCCAGGCCCCAGCACGGTCTCGCCCGGCAGCGGCAGATGATCGACCGCGATCATCACATCGACATTGAGCGAGCCAAAGACGACGATCATGGCACAAGCTCGATGACGCAGAGCTGGCGCGCGGTCACGGCCGGGAGGTCGATCACCGTTTCATCGCCGATCGGTTTGCCAGCAAGCGTACCGGCGCCGTAATGGACGCGCCCGACCTTGCCGGGCACGAACACCCGACCGCCGGCAAGCGGCGGTTCAAAGGCAAGACGCGCTGCTGTGATTTCGACATGTCGGAAGCGGCCAGGGATATCGGTGGTGAAGATGCGCCGGTCGTTCAATGCCAGTGACAGGCGGCCGTCATTGATCTCGATCACGGTGCTGCGACCGTTGAAGGCGTTCAACGGGCCGACACGCTGGTCACCCACCTTGTTCGTCAACTCCCAGCCATGCCAGGGCGTCACGTCGACCACCTCATTAACGGCGATGACCGGCATGAGCGCACCCCAGCCGTAGAAGAGATCGGTATCCGGCTGGTCGTCGCCGTGGCCGGTCTCGGCGGAGAAATTCTCCGGGCATTGACGACGTGTCCAGGCGGCGCTGAAGATTTCGCCGGAATCCACGGCCAGCGCCTCAGCCATCTCGTCGAGGCCGGCACGTTTCAGGCCTTGATAGGTGAGGTAGTTGAGCGGCGGCCAGACGCGTCCGCGCCAATAGACATTGTCATGATAGGCAGGATCATCGCGCGTGATCGACGGCAGGCGCCATTTGCCGCCGAACTTCCTGGGATCATTGAGCATGGCAACAACGCCCTGCTGCTGGCGCGCATCGGCAGCCCCGGCCAGCAGCGGATAGAAGCTGGTGGGGGCAAGTGGGCGCACGAAGTCACCGGACCAGCGCCGGTTGGCGAAGATCTGGCGACTGTCATCCCACAGGTCGGCACCGATGCGGGCGCGCAAGGTGTTGGCACGGGTGAGCAGCCGGTCGGCTGTCGCCTGGTCGCCCAGCGATCTGGCCCAGGCCGCCAGCACTTCGGCATCCACCACCAGGATCGAATTGAGGCCGACATCGGCAGCATCGAGACAGCCACTTGCGGGATCAAAGATCGTGTCGTCGTGGAGCGGCGAATTGTCCATGGTGGATTCATTCTTGGCGCCGAGCTTGGTGCCCTTGTAGAGCCCGTCGCCGACGCCGGCCGAGGTACCCCAGCCCATCAAACCTTGCTTCTTGCCGTCGCGATGGCTGAACCACCAATCATGGTTGCGCAGCAGCTTCCTGTAGCCGAGTTCGATGAGATCGTCGGCGCCGGTATGCTGCCAGATCTTCCACAGCACCAGCGAGCAGACCGGCAATTGCGAACGGTCGATCCAGCTGTCGCGACCGGTCAGCAGGCAGGCTAGATTGCCCTCGGGCGTTTCGCGGTCCAGGACAGCCTTGATATTCTCGCGCGCCATCTGCGTGTCGTGCAGGCCGGAGGCCAGCGCATGATAGAAGATGTCGTCGAGCCACAGGCCGAAGCCACCGAACTTCTGGGCGACCCAGGTACGGCTGAGGCTCATATAGGGCCAGTCATTGATGAAATCGTGGACCGAGTTCCAGCCCACGATGTCGCGAATGGCGTCGAGCGATTGGCTCTGCGGCAGCGCGGCGGGTTCGGGTGCTGCGAGTGCTGCCTTGGCGCGGGTGAGAGCTTCGGCCGCAGTGGCGCCGACAGCGACGGCGAAACGCATGGTCGGCGTTTCGTCGAGATTGTAGCGGAGTGCCGGAATGCGGCCCTCTGTGCCGCGCGAGCCCAGGAAGAAATAACCTTCCCGCTCGAATTCGGCGGCCAGGGCTGCGCGGCTGTCGTGGAAGCTCGCAATCAAAGGAATGGCGTCGCCGATGGCTGCCACATGCCGGCCATCGATGATGCTGCTGAGCACACCGCTCGCGGGATCGAACTGCCAGGTGATGTCGTCGCGGCCGGTGATGGCGAAGACCGGCATGAGCCAGAACCGGAGGCCCCATTCGCCACTATCCGTGACCACCCAGGCACCACGGATGGCGCCTTCGACGGGTTGGTCCCAGCGCCAGTCGAACACCGTCCCGGCATGTTGCGCGGTAAATCCGATCTGCCGGCCGGTCACATCGCGCGGGCCGTAGGTGAGCTGGCCCTTATTGGCCGGAAAATCGGTGAAACTGTTCTGGGCACCGGAATAGGCGGCGACCGCAACGGTGAGGCCCAGCGGCAGGTGCATCATTTGGGCCGGATACTCGCTCTGCCAGCTGTTCCAGTGCCGCGCCGGCGGCAGATCCGGATAGGATTTGGTCATGACCATTGCTCCAGGATCGTGGCCACGCTGGCGATGAAGACCTGCGACTTCAGGCGACGCGGAATGACATCCATGATCTGCCGGTGGCCATCCGGGTCGCTGCTGGTCAGTGCATCCACCGGCATCACCACGAAATAGCCGCGATCGACCGCTTCCAGCAGGGTTGCCAGCACGCAGACATCGGTTTCGATGCCCGAGAGCACCAGGGTGTCGACCTTGCCCTGTTTCAGGCGCGTAACAAACGCCGGATTGTGGAAGGCCGAATAGGTCGGCTTGTCGAACACGGCATCCGGTCCGGAGACCAGCGGCAGCAAGGATGGCAGGATGTCCATCTGTGCGCCGGCCTCAAGTGTGGCCCCCGGCCACAGGCGATAAAGCGCCGCCCAGGACCCTTCCGCCTGCTCCGCCGAATGGGCGGAGATGAAACGGGTCCACAGGGTCTGCGCCGGCTTGGCGGCGGCGAGCTTGGCAATCGCTGGCACGATCGCATGGATCCCCGCAAAGCCCCATTGCGGGTTGGTGGCGAAGACTTCCTGCATATCGACGACGACATGCTGGCTGCGGTCGGAAAGCGGCAACTTGGTCAAGGTTTCACCACGACGTTGTCGGCCGTCGGCCATTCAAGTATGACAGCACTTTGTTCGGGCAACGGCGCCCGGCTCTTATTCTGTTCGAAGACAATGAAGATGCGATCGCCCACGGCAATGCGGTAGGTGAGGCTGGAGCCGGAGAAGATCGCCGCAACCACCGTGCCCAGGATCCGGTTGGGCATGGCGGCGGCACCGGCAGGTGCCGGGTCGATGCTGATCTTTTCCGGACGCAGGGCGATGAGAACGGCTTCGTTGAGAGCCAGATCCGCGGCGGGAGTCAGGATTTCACCACCGGTGCTGAGCACCACGCGCGCAACGCCACCGGCGATGACACTCACCCGGCCATCGAGGAAGTTCGCTTCGCCCAGGAAGCCCGCGGCAAATCGGTCGACGGGCCGTTCATAGACGGCGCGCGGGGAGCCCGCCTGCACCACCTGGCCCTTGTTGAAGATGGCGACCCGGTCGGAGAGCGTCAGCGCTTCCTCCTGGTCATGGGTCACGAAGATCGTGGTGATGCCGATCTGGCGCTGAATGCGGCGGAGTTCGACCTGCATCTCCTGCCGGAGATGCTTGTCGAGGGCGCTCAGCGGCTCGTCGAGGAGGAGCACCTGCGGCCGTGTCACCAGAGCGCGTGCCAGCGCCACGCGCTGCTGCTGCCCGCCAGACAATTGCTTGGGCCGCCGCTGGTCCAGCCCGGAGAGGCGCACGAGATCAAGGCTCTCGCTCACACGCTGCTTTATTTCCGCCGCCGCGACACTGCGCACGTCGAGCCCGAAGGCGATGTTTTCGGCCACGTTCATATGCGGGAACAGGGCATAGTTCTGGAACACCATGCCGATATTGCGCTGGTGCACCGGAATGCGCGAAATATCCGTGCCGTCGATGCGGATCTCACCACGGTCGAGCTCGATGAAGCCGGCAATCGCACGCAGCAACGTGGTCTTGCCCGAGCCGGAGGGCCCCAACAGGCCGAAGAACTCGCCATCGGCGAAGGTGAGATCCACCCCGTCCAACGCGGCCACGGTGCCGTAATGCTTGACGGCCCCCTTGACGGCAACTTCACTCATTCCCCGACCTCTCCCCACCAAAGCGATAGAACCTGGCCACAATCAGCATCAACCCCATCGAGACCAGGATGATGATGGTCGAGATGGCATTGATCTCGGGCGTGAAACCCTTGCGGATCGAGGTATAGATCTCGACCGGCAGGGTGGTGACGCCGGGCGGGGCCAGGAAATATGAAATCACGAACTGATCGAACGATACGGCGAAGGCAAACAGTGATGCCGCGACCACACCGGGCGCCAGGATCGGCACCGAGACGCGGCGGAACACCTGGCACGGGGTCGCCCCCAAAGTAGCGGCCGCCTCTTCCAGCGCTTTCGGATAATCGTTGAGGCGTGTACCGACGACGAAGATGACATAGGGCAACGACAGGGCGACGTGCCCCAGCAGAATGGCGTGCAGGCCGCGCGCGATGCCGGGATAGCCTATGGCCCGGCCGATCCAGAAAAAGAACACCAGCATGGCGGTACCGATCACCAGCCATGGAATGGCGATGGGTGGAAAGAGCAGCGCCTGCATCATGGTCTTGCCGCGGAAAGTATAGCGACCGAACGCCACCGCCGCCATGGTGCCGAGCGACGTTGCAATCACTGTATTGGCAAGTGCGATCAGCACGCTGTTGAGGCCAGCCTTCAGCAACCGATCATTCTCCATGAGCGCCTTGAACCAGACGAGGTCGAATTCGAATGGCAGGGCATAAAGCGGCGACTTGTTGAAGGCCAGCACCGCCATCACCAGGATCGGCACATAGAGAAAGACCAGGACCAGGATGAGGTAGAAGCGGATGCCCGCATCGGCGAGGTTCTTCATGCCGCACCACCTTGCTTGCGCAGGAAGGGGAAGAGGATGCCGAAGATGACGAGCACAATAGCGAGCAGGATGAAAGAGAGCGCCGCGCCCAGCGGCCAATTGGCCGTCACCGTGAACTGCTCCTCGATATTCATGCCGAGCGTCGCCCCCTTGGTGCCACCCAGGATGCGCGGCTCCATGAAAGAGCCGATCACAGGCACGAAGATGAGGGCTGACCCTGAGATGATGCCGGGCAGGCTTAACGGCAGAACAACGCGGCGGAAGGTCGTGAACTTGCTCGCACCCAAAGAGCGGCCAGCCTCGATCAGGCTGTCATCGATCGCCTGCAGCGCGATGTAGCAGGTGAGAATCATGTAGGGGAGATAGGAATGCACCAGGCCGATGACCACGGCCGGATAGGTGAACAACAGGTCGACCGTGGGCGCGCCGGGAAAGATCGACTGCATGCCGAGGTCGATGATGCCATTGGAGCGCAGCACCATGGTCCAGGAGAAGATGCGCACCAGCGCATTGGACCAGAACGGCAGCACGATGAGCAGGAAGATGGCTTCCCGCCAACGGCCCTTGACGCGTTTCGCCAGCGCGTAGGCCGCCGGATAGCCGATCAGGAAGGAAAACAAGGTAACCCAGAAGCCGAGCTCGATCGACCAGCGCGTCAGCGACCAGTAAAACGGCTTGCCGAAAAAGGCGCCGTAATTGTCCAGCGTGAAGCTGGCGGGCTTGGGGACGAGAGGCGATTTGTCGAGAAAGCTCAGCGCCAGCATGGCGGCGATCGGCAAAAAGATCGTGCAGGCCAGCCACAGATAGGCAGGTCCGGTCAGGCCGAGAATGGCCCAGCGCGTGCGCGTCGTCGGTGTCATGCAGAATCCTTCGAACGTGGACGCCGCCCAGCTTCAAACTGCGCGGCGCCCCTCGTTCATGCGCGAGCCGCGTTTACTTGGCGTACTCGGTCTTCACTTCGGCCCAGAGATCGGAGAAGTCCTGCCGTTCCTTGTCGCTGAGCGGGGCCATGAACTGCAGCCGCTTGATGGCCGCCTCATCCGAATAGAAGGCCTTCGAAGGATCGCTGTCGGGCAGAGCCGCCATGGCTTTCGGGTTGGCGGAGGCCGGCGCGCCGACCTTGGTCGCCCATTCGACGTAATAGGTCGGTTCGATCATGTAGTTGATGAATTTGTGCGCACCTTCGGCATTGGGCGCGTCGGTACCGATGGCAAGGCCGTCGAACCAGCCCACGGCGCCTTCTTCCGGCACGACATAGCCGACCGGCAACTTGAAATTGGTCTTGCTGCGCAGGGCCGAGCCGCTCCAATAGACCGAGAGGTCGAACGCCTTGGCCTGGAACTGCTTGTTCCAATCGTCTTCCGACGACCACAGCATGGCAATATTCGGCTTCAGGGCGAGGAGCTTTTCCTTCACCTTGGCAAGATCCGAGGGGTGGTTCATGTCCTGGCCGGTGGCGATGGCAGCGAAGCTCACGGCTTCAATGGCATCGTCGCGGATCGAGATGCGTTTGGCGTTCTTGGCATCCCACAGGGCTTCGATCGAGGTCGGTGCATCCTTGTAGACCTCGGTCGAATAGGCCACAGCCGTGATGCCCCAGACCCAGGATACGCCATAGGTCTTGCCGTCAACATTGAGCAGCGGCGAGTCGCGGAAGGACGGGTTGAGGTCGGCGAAATTGCTGACCTGTGCCGTATCGATCGGCTGGATGACGCCCAGCTCGGTGGCGCGGCCGTTCCAGGCGGAATTGGTGACGATGACGTCATAGGCGCCGGGATTGGTCTGCAGCTTGGTGATCATCTCCGATTCGGAGTTGTAGTATTCGTGAACGATGTCAAGGCCGGTCGCCTTCTTGAACGCCTCCAGCGCCCAGGCCTCGTCCGTGCCGTAGCCTTGCCAGTTGAGCACCTTGACCTCGGTGCTGGCCTGCGCTCGCCGGCTGAGGAACGGGGTCAGACCCGCGCCAACACCAAGCGCCGATGCGCCAGCCACAAAACGGCGCCGCGACACATTGCCGAAGCTGCCCTTACCGCCACGCGTCTTCCCGGTCATTTTCTTCCCTCCTCCACAGGCACACGGAGCGGTGCCTTCTTGAGCGAGCAAAACATGGTTTATGGGATCATTCAAGCAGAGATCATTTGTATGCAAACAATCTAATCATCACCTGTCAGTGAAGCCGGCTCTTGGATTCCTGACCGCAGGTATAAAAATTGGCCCCAATCCGGCCGGCCCTTGTTTCAAGAGGGCCGCCACGTCAGGCTCACAACTGATAGAGTGGCTGCCCGTGCCAGGTTTGGGCATGACGGATGACGAGAAATTAAGGCGCTGGTTCAGGCAGATGTCGAGCTCCATACCCATTCTGAAGCGAAATCCCGGTGACGACGCCCTGGTCGGGCGCGAGCAGTTTCCGCTGCTGCGCAGCAATCCGGGACTGGTCTATCTCGACAGCGCGTCGAGCGCGCAGAAGCCAGGCCTCGTGATCGACCGGCTGACCCGCTTCTACAGCGGCGAATACGCCAATATCCATCGCGGCCTCTACCCCTTGAGCGAAGCGGCGAGCGAGGCCTATGAGCAGGCCCGCCTCCGCCTCGCGCGGTTTCTCGGCGCCGACCAGGACGAGATCATCTTCACCCACAACGCCACCGAGGCCGTCAACCTGGTGGCCCATGCCTGGGGCGATGGCAATCTGCGACCAGGCGACCTGATCCTGACGTCGCTCCTGGAACACCACGCCAATATCGTGCCCTGGCAGTTGCTGAAGGAACGCAAGCGCCTGCGCCTGGCCGCCATCCCCATCGACGGCAAGGGCGATATCGATCTTGCACGCTATGAGATGTTGCTGTCGCGGGAACCGAAGATCGTCTGCATCACAGCCGCTGCCAACACGATCGGGACAGTCACACCACTGCAGACAATCATTGCGATGGCGCATCGAGCGGGTGCGCTGGTCATGGTGGATGCAGCACAGGCAGCCCCCCATTTTGCCCTCGACGTGAAGCCGCTGGACTGCGATTTCCTCGCTGTCACCGGACACAAGCTCTATGGCCCGGACGGGATCGGCGGCCTTTACGTCAAGGCAGGCCTTCTCGACAAGATGCCGCCCTTCATGGGCGGTGGCGGCATGATCCGGTCGGTCAGCATCGAGCACACGGAATTTGCCGACGGACCACGTCGCTTCGAGGCCGGGACGCCGGCCATCGGCGCTGCGCTAGCCCTGACGACGGCACTCGACTTCATCGAGGCAATCGGCTTCGAGGCGATTGCCGCCCATGAGACGGCCCTGCTGGCGCATGCCATGGCGCGCCTGCCGGAAATCGCCGGTCTCAAGATCATCGGTGCACCGGTTTCGCGGATCGGCATCATCTCCTTCACGATCGACGGACTTCATCCGCACGATATCGGCACGCTGCTGGGGGAAAGCGGGATCTGTCTGCGCGCCGGGCATCATTGCGCACAGCCGTTGATGGAACATCTGGGCCTTTCCGGGACCGCCCGCATCTCCTTTGGCGTTCACAATACGCGCGATGATGTCGACCGTCTGGTTGACAGCCTCGCCCGCGTGCGGCAGATGCTGCGCTAGAGAACCAGAGATGGTGGGAACTGCCGCATGATCGTGATTATCCCCGATGTCCTGAGCGTGGACGAACAGCAGAAGCTGAAGGAACTGGCCGCGCAGACGAACTTTGTCGACGGCAAGGAAACTGCCGGATTCCGCGCCAAGCTGGTCAAGAACAATGAGCAGGTGGCCAAGGACGCCACCAACAAGAAGCAGCTCCAGGAAATCGTCATCGGCGCACTCAACCGGTCAAAGGATTTCCGTCGCGGCGCCGTGCCGCACCGCATCCGCCCGCCGCTCATCAGCCGCTACCGCCCGGGCATGACCTATGGCGCCCATGTCGACGATGCGCTGATGGGGGCTGCCACCAATCGCGAACGCACCGACGTGTCGGTCACCGTTTTCATCAACGATGCCACCGAGTACGAAGGGGGCGAACTGGTGATCCATTCGCCCTATGGGCCGCAGGAAGTGAAGCTGCCGGCGCGCTTTGCCGTGGTCTATCCGTCCGGCACGCTGCATGAGGTCCTGGAAGTCACCAAGGGTGAACGGCTGGTGGCCGTCACCTGGGTGCAATCCTATGTGCGGGATGAGCGCCAGCGCCAGTTCCTGTCGGACACGCTCGCCATCCGCGACAAACTGCACGCGCTCGACCCCAAGGCGCCCGAAACGGACATGGCGTTCCGCCTCTACACGAACCTGCTGCGCATGTGGGCCGAGACCTGAGCGCGCTCAGCGCAGCATATGTTCGATGAAACGGGCGAATAGCTCCTGCTGGCTGGCGAGGCCCAGCTTGGCGTAGATGCTCTTGCGGTGATTCTTGACCGTGCCTTCGGCAATGCCGAGGCGATCGGCGATGGAATGGGCCGAATGGCCGCGCAGGATGTGTTGGACGATCATCTGTTCGCGGTCGGTGAGAAGGCCGGCGCCGAAGCTCTCAAAGGCCCGCTCCATGACGGCCCCTTTGGCCGACCAGGCCGGGTTTGCGGTTTGGCCGCTGGGCTCATGGCGCAGATGCCGCCATTGCCGCATCACCGCCTGGCGGACCAGCGGTTCGACTGCCTGCAGGAGGGCGAACTCCTCAGCACTGAAGGGTTGCTTGTCGTTGCGGCGCATCAGCGAAAAGGCCACCATGAAACCGCCCGGCAGGCTTACCAGATAGCCGATCTCCTCAGCCAGCGTCCCCGATTCCATGGAGATGCAAGGATGCACTTCCCAGGAATTGAAATATTCCCCTTCGAAAAAATTGTCCGGCGCCAGATCGCGCATGCGGTAAAGCCCGTCCGGCACACGCCGCGCGCAGGCCGTGGAAAAGGGGTCGAGCAGATGCGCGCCCTTAAGATAATTGTCGAGCGCCCTCCCAGACGCGTCGAGACCATTGTAGATGAACAGAGGCGCCGCTTCGTCGGGATAGGCGAAGGCACAGGACAGATCATAGGGCGCCAGGCGCTTCAGCGCGGCATCGAGCACCACCGGCAGATCCGGTTCGTCGATCCGCGCCAGGATATCGGCGCTCGCCGCCTGCCAGGCTGACAGTATGGACAAGGCCGATTGGGCCGAGAGCGTGTTTCGCTCCGGCGACGTCGCTGGCGACGACCTGGGCCACTCCACCAGCACATTTGAAGTAACCTGCCCCGCCATCCTCATCGTCCGCCGCGACCGTGAACTCCCCGGATCAAGCGATCCGGCCACCCGCCAACGGGTAGCCCCTTTGGGATATTGGCACTCCACCCGACCCGGCGCAACGTCACGCTGGACTGGCGCTTGAACGCTAGGCAGAGGCGCCCGAAGACAGCGCCCATCTAAAACAGGCATCAGGACAGAGGGGGCTAGAATGGCCGAAAAATCAACGCCGGGCGGCGCCGGATATTCCGAATCCGACCACCGGGAAGATGTTAAAGTATTGCACAGCATGGGCTATGCCCAAGAGCTTGAGCGGCGCATGAGCCGTTTTTCGAATTTTGCGATCAGCTTCTCGATCATCTGCATCCTGTCGGGCGGCAACAATTCGCTCGGCCAGGGGTTGAGCGGCGTCGGTGGCGCCTCGATCGGCATCGGCTGGCCGTTGGGCGTGTTCATCTCCGGCGTCTTTGCGGTCGCCATGGCACAGATATCTTCCTCCTATCCGACCGCCGGCGGGCTCTATACTGGGGCTCGATCCTCGGCAACAAAGGCTCAGGCTGGCTCACCGCCTGGCTCAACCTCATCGGCCTCGTCACCGTGCTGGGGGCGATCAATATCGGCACCTGGACTTTCTTCCTGGGTGCCTTCGGCGCGCAATTGGGGCTTGAGGCGACGTTTAACGAGCAGTTGATCTTCATGATCGTGATCACGGCCAGCCAGGCCCTGGTCAACCATCTCGGCATCAAGCTCACCAGCATTCTGACCGATTTCAGCGGCTATCTGATCCTGTTCGGCTCGGTGGCCCTGGCGGTAGCCCTGTTCGCCTTTGCGCCGTCCTACGATTTCAGCCGGTTGTGGACCTTCGCCAATTACAGCGGCGATGTCGGCGGTGGTGTCTGGCCGCAGACCGAATCGATCGGCTTACTGTTCGCCCTCGGCCTCCTGCTGCCGATCTATACCATCACCGGCTACGATGCCTCGGCCCATACCTCTGAAGAAACGGTGAAGGCCGCGGTCAACGTGCCGAAATCCATGATCAGCTCGGTCTGGTGGTCCGGCGTCTTCGGCTGGCTGTTCCTGGTGGCGGTGGTGATTGCCATCCCGAACATGGATGCGGCTGCCGGACAGGGCTGGAGCGTCTTCTTCTGGACCCTCAACGAGGTCCTGCCCGGGCCGCTCAAATTCGTCCTGCTGCTGATCATCCTCGCCGCGCAATATCTGTGCGGATTGGCCACCGTGACCTCGGTCTCGCGCATGATCTTCGCCTTCTCGCGCGATGGTGGCCTGCCGGGTTCCAACGCCTTGAAGAAGGTCAGCACGACCTATCGCACGCCGGTGGCGGCGATCTGGACGGGTTCGGTGCTGGCGGTGCTGTTTACCGCCTATACGCCGCTCTACACCACGATCGTTTCGGTCACGGTGATCTTCCTGTTCCTGTCCTTCACGGTGCCGATTGCCCTTGGCCTCATGGCCTTCGGCAAGACCTGGACCGTGATGGGGCCATGGAATATCGGCGGCTGGTACCGGGTGTTCGCGGTGCTGTCGATTGTGGCCATGGTGCTGATCTTCTTCATCGGCATCCAGCCGCCCAACGACAAAGCGCTGTGGATCACGGTCGGCTTCCTGGTCTTGACCGCCATCGTCTGGTTCGGCTTCGAGCGCAAGCGCTTCCAGGGTCCGCCGATCGGTGCCGAGATCGAAAAGCTGGCGGCTGCCATCAAACAAGCCGAACAGGCCGTCGGCGAAACACGCTGACCCGACTGAACTGGGACTGGATCCATGCCATAGCATGGATCCAGTCCCACCCGGCTTTCTCCTTCGGCGCTCTTAGACCCAGGATTGGGCCTACCCCCGGCGTCGAGCCCTGGCTGGTTGACCATCACCCTCCCAAGGCGGTGACACGGTCCTGCCAGCCGGGGATTTTTTTCAGAACACCCTCAATGCGAGGATCAGGTAATGAGCAGTCACAGACTGTCTGGGAAAAGTGCATTGATTTCCGGTGGGGCCGGTGGCTGCGGCGCGGCGGCGGCGCGCCTGTTCGCCGCGGAAGGTGCCCGGATCGCCATCGTCGACAAGCAGAAGGCGGCCGGCGAGGCCTTGGCCGAAGAGATCCGCGGCAAAGGCGGCACCGCCATCTTCATCGAAACCGACGTATCGCAACGCGCGGGGATCGATGCTGCGGTCGCCAAGGCGACAGCGGCGCATGGCGCGCTACAGGTGCTTTTCAACCATGCCCGCACGATTGTCGTGAAGCCGTTCCTTGAGACGACCGATGAGGATTATAATTGGTTGATGGACATCAACATGAAGTCAATGTTCATGATGACCCGCGCCATCCTGCCCGGCATGATCGAGGCGGGCGGGGGCGCCATCGTCTGCACCTCCTCGATCTCCGCGGTGGCAGCGACGCCGATGGAAGTCCTCTACGATACCACCAAGGGGGCCGTGCACATGTTCGCCCGTGCCATCGCTGTCGAATTCCGCGACCGCAATATCCGCTGCAATGCGGTCTGCCCAGGCTTCATCCGGACGCCCCACGGCATGCGCGAGGTCGACGCCCTCACCCGGCTTGGCGTCGACGCTTCGGAAGCCGCCCTCGCCGCGCAAAAGGGACGGATGTGCGAGCCCGAGGAAGTGGCGAAGGCCGCCTTGTTCCTGGCCAGCGAGGAGGCTAGCTTCATCAACGGCGCCCATCTTTTCGTCGACAATTGCTTTACCGCTGTGTGACGCGGTTCAAGCTGGGTCCGCGAAGGCATCCGCATCGTGCGGGAAGAGCGCGCGCAGGCCCAGGAGCGCGTGCATAGACAATTCGTCACGCGAAAGGCCGTCGCTGCCGGTAAGATGCTCTAGCCACAGACCCTGCGCCAGCGCCGCCAGAGTCTTGGCGGTGCGGGCCGGATCGAGCTCCGCATAGCCGCCTTCCTGGATCAGGCTGGCGCAGAGGTCGCGCAGCATGGTGTCATGCACCAAATCGAATTCGGCGCAGATGGCACGGTAGCGCGGGCGGGCGCGCACTTCGCCCCAATAGGCGAACCAGACCGCGACCTTCTTGCGCTGGCAGACATCGGCACGGAAATAGGCGAGCAGGAAGGCGCGCAGCCGCGCAGCCGCGTCATGGGTGCCGGCGAGGGCCATGTCGGCGCGCCAGGCAGTTTCGAATTCCTGGGCCATCTGCTGCAAGGCCGCCGAGAACAGGGCGTCCTTACCGGTGAAATATTGCGTGATCGACCCCACCGCCATATCGGCCACGCGCGCGATATCTGCGACAGTGGTATCGCCGATGCCCTTGCGGCTGATGCAGTCGATGGCAGCCAGGATCAGCTGCTGTTGGCGCTGGGCCCGCTTGGCTTCCGCCGCCTGGGGCTTGGCCCGGCCGCGCCACCGCGCCTTTTCAGCCTGTGAGTCGACATTTTCCATATCGCCAGCATCGGCGATGCAGATCCGCAAGTCAAATTATGAATGAATGTTCATACAATTATATTGACAATTACCATGCAAAGACAGAGGATTTAGCCGACAGTTGCGATGGAGGATCCGATGACAGTCGCTGAAATCACCGTGCCGGGCCACGCGAGTCATGGCCTGGCCGGCGGGCGCCATGCCCGGGTGATCGCAAGGCAGACTGCGGGAAAATCCAGCGCCGTGCGCCCGGGCCTGCCCGGCGGCACCTACCGGCCCTTGAGCGATCTGGACATGACGCGCATCCACGCCGCCGTACTCGACATCCTCGAGAAGATCGGCATGGGCCAGGCGCCGGCCGACCTCATCGAGCTTGCCTGCGCCAAGGGCTGCCGCATGAGCCCGGAAGGGCGGCTGCTTTTCCCGCGCGGCCTGGTCGAGGAGATGATCGGACTGGCCGCGAAGGAAATCTTCTATCACGGCCGCAAGCCGGGCCAGGATGTCCATAGTGGCGGCAACCGGGTCTTCTTTGCGACCTCCGGCGAGGCGGTGCGCGTGGTCGATGCGCTGACCGGCGCCTATCGCCCGTCGACCCTGGTCGATCTCTATGATTTCTTCCGCATGGCCGACTATCTCGACCATATCGATTTCTGCGGCCAGACGGTGATCGCCAACGATATCTGCGAAGATTCGCGCCTGCATGCGATCAACATCGCCTATGCCGGGGCGGCCGGGACCACCAAGCCGTTCAGCGTGTCGCTGGCCGATCCCAGCACGGTGGCCGATGTGATCGACGTCTGGGACACGGTGCTGGGCGCCGAGGGTGCCTTCGCCAAGGCGCCTTTCGCCGCCATCGGCCTCTGCCCGGTGGTCTCGCCCTTGCGCTTTGGGCCTGATACCACGGCGGTGCTGATTGAAGCGGCCCGGCGCGGCCTCCCCATTTCGGCTTGCACCGCGCCCCAGGCCGGGGCGACAGCACCCGCTGCCCTCGCCGGCGCCTTGGCGCAATGCACCGCCGAGGCCATCGCCATCGTGGTGGTCGTCAATCTGATACGGCCCGGCAGCCCGGTCGATTTCGGCCCCTGGACTTTCGTGGCTGATCTCCGTACCGGCGCCTTCACCGGCGGCAGTGGGGAGGAAGCGGTGTTGCAGGCGGCGGCCGGCCAGATTGCGCGCTTCTACGGCCTGCCCGGCATCGTCGCCGCCGGCATGACCGATGCGAAGCGGCCGGACTACCAGGCGGGGTACGAAAAGGGCCTCACCATCGCGCTCAGCGCCATGGCCGGCAGCAATATGATCGGCGAATGCGCGGGCATGATGGGCAGCCTGCTCGGCTGTTCTCTCGAAGCGATGCTGCTGGACAACGACCTGCTTGGCGCCGTGCAACGCGCCTTGCGCGGGATCGAGGTCAATGACGAAACCTTGTCCTTCGAGACCATCCGCGAGACGGTGATGGGACCCGGCCATTACCTCGGTAGCCCGCAGACGCTGAGCCTCATGCAATCGGAATTCCTCTATCCGAAAGTGGCCGACCGCACATCGCTCTCGGAATGGGAATACCGCGGCGCACCGGAAATCATCGCGACGGCGCACAAAGCGGTGCAGAAGATCATGGCGCAGCATTACCCGGATCATATCGATCCAGCGCGCGATGCCGCCTTGCGCGACCGTTTTCCCATTCGCCTTGGCGCCGCGGACATGCGCCCTGGCAACACGCGCTGGTAAATCAGGTGAACGACGTCGCGAAGAAATCAGCCATCTCTTCCAGCCAGCGGGCGCGGTTGCCGGCCTTGTAGATGCCATGGCCTTCATCGGGAAAAGTCAGCAGCCGGTAGGAAATGTTGCGGGCATCGAGATCCTTGACCGCGGCCTCGGTATTGGTGGGCGAGACATTGCTGTCGCTCAGACCGTGAACGATCATCAGTCGTCCCTTGATCCGGTCCACGAAGTTCCGCGGCGAGGCGTTGAAATAGCGGTCCGGAAACTGTTCCGGCGTGCCGCCCATTATCTCCTCGCTATAGGCGCGGCCATGGGGCATCTCGGTATTGTGATAATCGATGCCGAGTTCATACATGCCGCAGATGGGTGAGGCCGCATCGACCAAATCGGCAAAGCGCGTGATCGCCACCCAGGATGAATAGCCGCCATAGGAAAGGCCGGCGACGCCGATGCAGCCGCGCCGCGCCTTGCCAGCAGCGATGAGCGCCTCGATGCCGGCGCGGATATCATCCTGTTCGCGGCCACCCCAGCCATCCTCCTTGATCAGTTCCCGGAAGCGCCGGCCAAAGCCGGTCGACCCGCGGTAATTGGGGTCGAGCACGGTGAATCCCGCCTGCACCAAGAACTGCAAAACCGGATTTGCCCAATCCTCGCTGTGCCAGGTCGGGCCGCCATGGACCCAGACGATGAGACCGCGGCTCTCACTGGCAGGCTCATAGAGCCAGCCCTGCACCTTTTCGCCATCGCTGGAGACCCAGCGGAAATCCTGGGCCGTGACGTAGCTGCGCTGTTCAGGTTGGGATGCCAGCAGCACGGCGCCATTGGTCGCCGGATCGAGACGCAGGAACGCATGGGGCCCGCTTGAGGTGTAGGTCTCGACGATCCAGCTCCCGTCGGGGCATTGCTGGAGCGGGAGGATGCTCCGGCCGGCAAGCTCGACCCTGCGCGCCTGATAGGTTTCGAGGTCGAGCAGCCAGGGCGTCAAGCGGCCCTCCACAAACTCCACCAGCATGGCCTCAGTTCCGTCATGACCGACGACCACATTCTCGATGCCGCGTTCCGGGTCATCGATGATCCACTCGATCGCGTCGCCATCGATATCGAGGATGCCAAGCCGCATATGCGACTCGGTCTCCGCCAGCAGCAGGATTCGGCTGTCATCCAGCCAATACCCATAGGCGCGCAGGCGCTCGCCGGCGCTGTAGATCTCGCGGTCGCCGGACCCGTCCCAATTCACCAGCCAGACCTGCGTGCCAGCCGGATGAATGTCGCCGCGATGATAGAGCACGCGCATGCCATCGGGGCTGATCTCGGGGCTGCGATCGACGATGGAATGGGCGCGGGCCAGCACGCGGCGCGCGCCGGTCGCGAGGTCCTGGACATAAAGCCAGGACCCATCGGTGACGGCACCCTTTTCATAGTCATAGTCGGCCGTGTAGAGCAGCGAGCGGCCATCGGGATGCAGCACGCCGCCAAAGACGTAATGATCACCCTGCGCCGGCGTCAACGCCACGGGCGCACCGCCCGCCGCGAGATCGAGGCGGAACAGCCGATCATGCTCGTTGCCGCCCTTCCCCTGCGCCAGGATGAGCATGCTGCCATCGGCGCTGATGCCGTTGACGAAGAAATGGTCGCCGCCCTCGATGACGCGGCGCGGCAAGGCCGAGCCATCGGTCGGCGCCACCCATACATCGGCGCTGTCAGTGGGCCCGCTCCAGGACCAGGCCAGCATCCGCCCGTCCTTGGAGACATGGGGCGTCCAGCTCACGCCATAGCGCGACCAGCTAGCTGCAAGATCGGTGAATTGCTGGGTCATGATGTGGCAAAGGCCCGCGCGAAGAAATCGGCGATGCGGCGATAAAGGATGCGCTGGTTCGCGGGCCGGCCGATGCCGTGGCCCTCATCGTCGAAGGTCAGCAGTTCATAATCGATGCCGGCGCCCTTCAGCCGCGAAATAACGTCAGTTACATTCTGCGGCGTCACATTGGGGTCATTGTCGCCCTGGATGATCAGCAGCTTGCCCTTGATGTCGCCGACGAAATGGATGGGCGAGCGTTCCCGGTAGCGCTCTGGCGCCTGTTGCGGCGAGCCACCCATCATCTCCTCGGAATAGGGTCTGAGATCCGGGCGCGTGGTTTCGTAATCGACCACAAGATCGGTCATACCGCAGATGGGGGCCGCGGCGGCGATGATGTCGGTCGGGAAATGCGTGATCGCCCACCAGGAGGAATAGCCGCCATAGGAGGTGCCGGTGATGCCGATGCGGCCCCGTTCGGCAATGCCGTCGCGGATCAGTTCCTCGGCCCCAGCGCGGATATCCGCCTGTTCCAGCCCGCCCCAGCCCTGTTGCTTGATCGACTCCTCATAGGCAAGGCCGAAGCCGGTGGAACCACGATAGTTCGGCGTCAGCACATGGAAGCCGCAGGCGACGTAATACTGGATCTCGACATCGAACTCGTCTTCGTCGTGATGGGTGGGACCGCCATGGACCAGCAGGATCGTGCCGCGCGGTTGTTTCGCGCGGTAGAGCCAACCCTGGATGTCGAGCCCATCCACGGATTTCCAGCGATAATCTTCCGCCGCGGCCAGGTCCGAAGCGGCGATGCCGGGTCGCGTCGGATGCTCGGCCAAGACACCCGCCACGGCATAAGGCGCCGCTTTCTCCAGCCGCACCAGCCGTGTCGGAAATTGCGCGGCATAGTGCCAGGCAACCCAATGACCATCGGCGGTCATGCCGATGGGATCGAAGGTGCCGGCGCCGGGCTTGAACGGCTGTTCCAATCGCGTCGCCGGATCGAGCAGTGAGATCACCGCACGGGCGTCGCGCACTTCCTCGATGATGAGATGCTCGGTGCGGCGCAGCCAGACGGCATCCTCGATATTGCGGGTAGGATCGTCGAGCAGCCAGTCGATGCGGCCATCTTCCAGGTGATAGAGGCCGATGCGGCGATGCGGCTTTCCCTCCGCCGCCAGCACGATGTGCTGTCCGTCCGGCGTCCAGGCACCGTCGACCTTGGCCTTGTCGCCGACATTGACGATCTCGCGGTCGTCCCTGCCATCCACGGTCGCGAGCCAGAGCTGGCAGCCAGAGGGATCGCGATCCTTGCGCTCATAGAGCACATGCCTGTCATCGGGCGAGACGGCGGGCCACATGAAAGCTGCCTTCTCGGGACGCGCCAGCACACGCTTCGTGCCGGTCTCGATATCGTGGCGATAGACCAAAGTCGGCTCGATCTCCTCACCGGTCTCGGGATCGACATTGGCGACATAGACCAGGTGCCGGTTGTCCGCCAGCAGTTGGCCGCCATGGATGTAATAGTCGGGCTCCTCCGGCGTCAGGCGCCGGGCGGGCCTCCCATCGAGAAAGACCTGCAACAGGCTGGTGCGCTCATCGCCGCCGCTCGACTGGCCGACGATGATCGAGCGGCTGTCGCGCGCCCAGATGAGATCGTCGCAATCGCGGCCATCATCGACCAGGCAGCGCGGCGCAGCGCTGCCATCGGCCGGCTGCCACCAGAGCTGCGTGGTGGGGCCGAGTTTCGACCAGATCCAGGCAAGCTGGGTCCCGTCCGGCGAGAGGCCGGCGGTGTAGATGGTCGGCAGATCGAGCAGCCGATCCAGGAATGGATCGAATTCGGCGAGGTCGAAGGGCTTGGTCATGGTCAATCTTGTACTTGGATATGATGGCAGGCGGCGAGATGGTTCTTACCATAGCCCACCAGCGGTGGCTCGGCCTGCCCGCAGATCTCGGTCGCCCTCGGGCAGCGCGACTGGAAGCGACAGCCGGATGGTGGATTGATCGGTGACGGTAGATCGCCTTCCAGCAGCAGGCGCTCCCGGCCCCGTTCCGTGCGCGGATCGGCGATCGGCACGGCGGAGATCAGCGCCTCGGTATAGGGATGGAGAGGTCTTGCATAGAGATCGTCGCGGTCGGCGATCTCCATCACCTTGCCGAGATAGAGCACCATCACGCGGTGGCTGATATGGCGCACGACCGCAAGATTGTGCGAGATGAACAGGAGTGAAAGGCCGAGATCGCGCTGGATCTGCATCAGCAGATTGATGATCTGCGCCTGGATCGAGACATCGAGGGCCGAGACCGGTTCGTCGCAGACGATGAGCTTGGGCTTGAGGATGATGGCGCGGGCGATGCCGATGCGCTGGCACTGGCCGCCGGAAAATTCATGCGGGAACCGGTTGGCCATGCTGGGGGCAAGGCCCACCTGCTGCATGGTTTCCAGCACGCGTTCGCGCACCTGTTTGCGGCTCAACTCCGGATGGAAGATGCGCAGGGGCTTGCCGATGATGGTCTCGACCGACATCCGGGGATCGAGCGAGGCCAGTGGATCCTGGAAGATGATCTGCATGTGACGACGCGCTTCGCGCAAATGTCCTGCGCCAAGTCCCAGCAGATCCTGCCCCATCCACAGCACGCGGCCGTCCGTGGGCTCGATGAGGCGCAGGATGGCGCGGCCGAGCGTGGTCTTGCCGCAACCGGATTCACCGACGATGCCCAGCGTCTCGCCGGCCTTGAGGTCGAGGGACACGCCGTCGACCGCGCGCACCGGTGCACCTTGCCCGCCGAAGAGATGCGTCGCGCGCATCGGAAAATGAACCTTTAGATGATCGACCTTGAGCAGGGTCTCGCTCATGAGCGCACCTCGCGCAGATGGCAGGCGAGGCGGTGGCCGCTGGGTCCAGTCACGATTGGCGGCATCTCCGCCGTACAGATGTCAGCCTTCAAGGCGCAGCGCGGCGCAAATGGGCACCCTGGCAGATCCCCCATCGCCGCGCGTGGCTGGCCAGGAATGGTGACCAATTCCCCATGGGTCGCCGCATCCAGCCTTGGTGTGGCCGCGAGCAGGCCGCCGGTATAGGGATGGCGTGTGTCGTGGAAAATATCATCGACCTTGCCTTCCTCCATGATGCGGCCGCCATAGAGCACGATCACGCGGTCGCAGAGCCGTGCGATGACGCCCAGATCATGCGTCACGATAGCGACCGAGGTGCCGAGATCGCGTCCGAGTTCGGCAATCAGTTCCAGAATCTGTGCCTGCACGGTGACGTCAAGCGCCGTGGTAGGTTCGTCCGCCAGCAGCAAGGCGGGCCGGCACAAAAGCGCCATGGCGATCATGACGCGCTGGCGCATGCCACCGGAGAATTCATGGGGATAGAGACCGATGCGGCGGCGCGCATCCGGAATGCGCACGCGGTCCAGCATCGCCGTGGCGGTGTTAAACGCCTGCGTTTCCGACATGCCCTGATGGGTTGTCAACACCTCGGTCAATTGTTGGCTCACCCGCATATAGGGATTGAGCGAGGTCATCGGATCCTGGAAGATCATCGACAAGGTGGATCCGCGGATGCCGTCGAGTTCATCCGCCGGCCGGTTGAGGATTTCGTTGCCGCGAAAGCGCACGCTGCCGCTGGCGCGGCCGTTGCTGGCGAGCAGGCCCATGATCGAGAGCAGGATCTGGCTCTTACCAGAGCCTGATTCACCAACGATGCCGACGATCTCGCCCGGCTGGATGCTGAAAGCCACCTTGTCGACCGCCGTCACCCAGCCCTGCGGCAGTTTGAATCGCACGGTGAGACCATCCACCGCGAGCAGCGGTGCGGCCATTCCGGCGTTCATCGCCTCAGCGCTCATTGGGATCGAAGGCATCGCGCAATCCGTCGGTGATGTAGTTGAGGCAGAACAGTGTCAGGGCGAGGAACGCGCCGGGCAGCAGCAGCAGGCTGGCATCTGTTTCCAACTCCCTGGCGCCATCGGAAATCAACGTGCCCCAACTCGCCGCCGGCGCCTGAACACCGATACCCAGAAAGGAGAGGAAACTCTCTGTGAGAATCGCTTCGAGCACGAGCAGGCTGGAATAGACGATCACCACATTGACAGAGTTTGGTACTACGTGCTGCCAGATGATCTGCCAACTGCTCATACCACCGGCCCGCGCCGCCTCGACGAATTCGCGGTTCCGGAGGCTGACCGCCTGGCCCCGCGCGATGACGGCTGGCGTCAGCCACAGGGTGATGACGACAGCAAGGAACAGCGAAAGATTCTTCGCGGTTAGCCACCCGCCTAACCAAGCGTCGAGCCACCAGCCCAGCCAATCGCTCAGACTGACATTGATCATGATCACCAGGAACATGAACGGGACGCTCAGGAGGATATCGACGAAGCGCATCATGAGATCGTCAATACGCCCACCGAGATAGCCGGCGGTGGCGCCATA
>NZ_CAMDRA010000017.1 GCF_945906275.1 Dongia mobilis | reverse complement strand
GGGGGCCTTCCTGCCAGCCTCACTGATGCAATTTTACTCCGGCGTACCGATGCATTTTGTCTCCGGCGTTGACACGCGTTCAGCCGTCTCCTTGGCGGCACGCAACTCGACGGTGCGGGCGGCAACCTGTCGTTCCAATTCCTGGCGCGCGAGATCAACCTCGCTATGACGCGACCTTTCGCGCTCCACTTCCAGCCGTAGCCGATCGAGCCGGATATCGGTCCGACTATTGAGCAGATCGGCTTCGAGCCGCCGCAATGTCTTGAGGTGCTCAAGAGCCAAAGTCACATTGCCGGCTCGTTCGCAGATCTGCGCCAGTTCGGAATGGCATTTCAGGGTAAGGTCCTGGATACCAGCAAGGACAGCCGTTTCGAGCGCCTCTGAAAGCAATGCCGGTGCCTGGGCAAAATCGCCCACCGCATCACGGGCGCGACCGAGATGCATCAGGCAGCCGACGCGTTCATAAGGTGATTCCGCCCGGGCCAGGGCATGGCGCGCCGTCGCAGCCGTGGCGAGGCTGGCGGCGGCATCTCCCTGCCTGGCTTGCGCCAGGGCCGCCATACTGTGGCAATAGGCCTCGAGATTGCCGTTGCCGATGATGCAGACCTGCTCAAGCACGCGACCTATCGAGGCCAGAACGCGGCCGTCGTCGCCAGCCTCCAGGCAAGCTTCCAGGAGGCCACAGCCGAGATGCGCTCGCGAGCGGGTGATGGCCAGCCCGGGCGGCAATTCATCCAGCAGCGCCAAGCCATTCTCAAAGGCTGCCACGGCCTCCGCGTGATAGCCGCGTCGACGCATGATGTTGCCGGTATCTTCAAAGCAGATAGCCCGGAAAAGCGTCTGATTGGTCTCTTCAAACAGAACCAGGGCGCGTTGATTGCAATCCAGCGCCTCGTCGAACAATCCGACTTCATCATAGATTGCGGCATAGGTTCGAAGTGCGATGCCTTCACGCAGCCGGTCGCCTGTTTGAACGAAGTAATTGAAGCTGTCTTCGAGATTGGCTAGTGCCTCGCCATACCGGCACATGACGCGTTGCTGCCGGGCGCATTCCAGCTGACAGCAGGCAATGAGTTCGACATCACCATCTTCGATTGCCAGCGCGAGTGCCTTGAGCGTCAGCACAAGGGCTTGAGCATGACTGCCTTCAAACGCATTCTCTGCTTCGGCAAGCAGAGCATCTATGGTCGGTCTTGCATCTTCCGGCATAGCCTTCTCGCTTCCGACCTTTCGCAAGACTACATGTGAATTGTCTTGCTGCTGATGGCGAGTGCTGCTTCCTTGATCGCCTCGTTGTGCGTCGGGTGACCATGGAATGCGCGGGCAACATCTTCGGCTGACGCCTGGAACTCCATCGCCATGACGCATTCATGGATCATCGTCCCGGCGCCTGGCCCCAGGATATGGGCCCCAAGCAGCCGGTCGGTCTTGGCATCGGCCAACAGCTTGACACTGCCATCGGTATCGCCGGCTGCCTTGGCCCGTGCGTTCACCATGAACGGGAACTTGCCAACCTTGTAGGCGATGCCGGCGGCCTTCAATTCCTCTTCGGTCTTCCCGACCGACGCGAGTTCGGGCTGAGTGTAGACGATGTTGGGGCAGGTGTCGTAATTCACATGCCCTTTCTGGCCGGCGAGAATCTCGGCCAGGGCGACGCCTTCTTCCTCGGCCTTGTGGGCCAGCATTGGGCCGACGATGACGTCACCGATGGCATAGATGCCGGGCACATTGGTCGCAAAATGCCCGCTGGTGGCAATGCGGCCCTTCTCATCCAGCTTCACACCGGCCTTGTCCAGTCCCAGGCCCTCGACATAGGGACGGCGGCCGATCGAAACCAGCACGATATCGGCGACGATGCTCTCCGCCGCACCGCCTTTGGCGGGCTCCACGTTCAGCTCGGTCTTGGCGCCTTTGGCTTTCGCCCCGGTCACTTTCTGGCCGAGGCGGAATTCGATGCCCTGCTTGGCGAGCAGTTTCTGGAACTGAGCACCGATCTCGGTGTCCATGGTGGGCACGATACGGTCAAGAAACTCGACCACCGTCACCTTGGCGCCAAGGCGCCGCCAGACGGATCCGAGTTCCAGGCCGATAACGCCGCCGCCGACGACGACAAGATGCTCCGGCACTTTCTCAAGCGTAAGCGCACCGGTCGAGGTCACGATCTTCTTTTCGTCGATGGTAAGGCCGGGTAGCGGGGTCGAGTCCGAGCCGGTTGCGATGACGATATTCTTGGCGGCAATCACCTGCTTGCTGTCGCCGGTTACCTCCACCTTGCCGTTGCCGAGCAGCGCGCCGGTGCCTTTGAGGTAGGTGATCTTGTTCTTCTTGAACAGAAATTCGATACCCTTGGTGAGTTCGCCCACGACCTTGTCCTTGCGTGCCAACATGGCCTTGAGATCGAGCGCCACGCCGCTCATCTTGATTCCATGGGCAGCCAGATGATGTCCTGCTTCTTCGAATTTCTCCGATGACGCAAGCAACGCCTTCGAGGGAATGCAGCCGACGTTGAGGCAAGTACCGCCGAGCGCACCGCGCTTTTCGATGCAGGCGACGCTGAGGCCGAGTTGTGCCGCCTTGATGGCGCAGACATAACCGCCCGGACCACCACCGATAATGACGACGTCGAAGGATTCTTCGGCCATAACCTAACTCCCTTGAGGCGCCAGTGCGCCACTTCAATTTTGCACGCGGTTTCGACTCTAGATCTGCGGCCCGCGGATCAGAACGACGGCTCGCTCATTGCGGGGGCCATACTTCGCCATGTTCATGAAGGCCGCATGCGTGGCGGCGCGTCCGGTCTGGAATTTCGCAGTCTGGCCTTTGTTGCGCGAGATCCAGGGGTCGTTGATATAGACCCTTGTCTCGTCGCTGTCGGCGAAGACCACCCAGTGCGGGGTGTTGTCGCCGTGAAACGCCTTGGTGGATACCAGGACGATCGGCACGGCACCCTCGGCGCGGGCTTGTGCCAGATCGGCCACGTCCCAGCTGCGCTTCTCGACCGGCATGCCCAACTCACGCACGCTGGCCTCGTCAGCCTCCTGCATCAGCTTGCCGGCCTTCCGCCATTCAGGCTTCTTCTGGTAGTCGAGCAGAACGGCCCCCTTATGGCTGACCCATATCTCGGCATGGAAACCACGGCGCCAGGCTGCAAGGGCGATTCCATAAGGCGATGAGCCGGCATGGCCGGCGCCCATATAGACCGTGTTGGCTTCCCGCCAAACCTGCAGTTCGTGCACTCGGTCGAAGGGAATTTCCTTGTCGAGGCCACGCATCGCCATCAGCAGCGAGGCAGCCCCGCAGCTGAAATCAGTGGTCTGATTGTAATAGGGCAGGCGCCGCCGCTTTGACTTTACGGCGGCGGCTTTTGCTGCGCCCTTGCTTTTGGGCGCTGACCTGGCTTTCCGCTTTGCAATTGCCATTGCGCTTACATCTCAATCAGCAGGCGCTGCGGATCTTCAAGGCTTTCCTTCAGGCGTACCAGGAAGGTGACGGCCTCGCGTCCGTCGATGATGCGATGATCGTAGGAGAGGGCCAGATACATCATTGGCCGGATCTCGACCTTGCCGTCGATCGCCATCGGCCTCTGCTGGATCTTGTGCATGCCAAGGATGGCCGATTGCGGCGGGTTGATGATCGGCGTCGACATCAGCGAACCATAGGTGCCGCCATTCGAGATGGTGAAGGTTCCGCCGGTCAAATCCTCGATCGAGAGCTTGCCGTCACGCGCTTTCTTGCCGAAGTCGGCAATCGTGCTCTCGATACCAGCAAAGCTCAATTTGTCGACATCGCGCACGACCGGCACGACCAGGCCCTGTTCGGTGCCGACCGCGACGCCGATATCATAGTGGTTCTTGTAGATGATGTCGCCGCCATCGATCTCGGCATTGACCGCGGGAATCTCCTTCAGCGCCTGGATGGCGGCCTTCACGAAGAAGGACATGAAGCCCAGTTTCACCTTGTGGCGCTTCTCGAAACCTTCCTTGTATTTCTCCCGCAGGGCCATCACGGCCGACATGTCCACCTCGTTGAAGGTGGTCAGCATGGCGGCGGTGTTCTGCGCCTGTTTCAACCGCTCGGCGATGCGCTTGCGCAGGCGCGACATCGGCACGCGCTCTTCGCGTTCACCCAGGGCGCGCGGCACATGGGGTACTGCGGGTGCAGCCGGAGCAGCTGCCGCGACGGGCGCTGGGGCGGCAGCCGGCGCCGCTTTCTTTTTTTCCAGATGCTCAAGCACGTCGCCCTTGGTGAGGCGGCCGTCCTTGCCGCTGGCAGCGATGATGGCGGGATTAAGGCCGTTTTCCTCGATCAGCTTGCGGACCGCCGGCGCCAGGCCATCATCCTTTGCCGGGGCTGCCTGCGCGACGGAGGGTGCGGGCGCCGCAGCGGCAGCGGTCGCCTTGGCGGCTGGAGCCGCGGCAGCGCCGCCGGCGGTGATGTTGCCGATCAGCGTGCCGACGGCGACGGTGGTGCCGGCGGGGGCGATGATCTCGCCTAAGGTACCGGCGACGCTGGCGAAGACCTCGACGGTGACCTTGTCGGTCTCCAACTCGACCAGCGCTTCGTCTTTTTTCACGGCATCGCCGACATTCTTCATCCACTTGGCGACCGTCGCCTCGCTGACCGATTCACCCAAGGCGGGGACCGTGATCGGGGTTGTCATTCTCTACCTCCAGAAGCCGATTATTTGGAGCGGTGCCAGGGACGATGCTTCAGCTGATGCTGAGCGCCTCGTCGACCAGTTTCGCCTGTTCCTTGATATGTCTCTTGTAAAGGCCGGTGGCGGGCGAGGCGGAAGCCGGCCTGCCCACATAACGCACGCGGCGCTGTTTTGTGCCGAGGTTTTCCATTACCTGGTCGATCTCCGGGGCCACGAAGCTCCAGCCGCCCATATTCTTGGGCTCCTCCTGGCACCAGACGATCTCGGCGCCCGGGAAGCGCGACAATTCATTGTTAAGCGCCTTCTCCGGGAAGGGGAACAGCTGCTCGACGCGCATGATGTAGACATCATCGATCTCGCGCTTTTCGCGCTCCTCGAACAGGTCGTAATAGACCTTGCCGGAGCACAGGACGACGCGCTTGATCTTTTTGTCGACCAGCTTCGTGTTGTCGTCCCAAAACAGCCGGTGGAAGGTCGTGCCAGGCCCCATTTCCGACAGCTTCGACACAGCGAGCTTGTGACGCAGCAGGGATTTCGGGGTCATGACGATGAGCGGCTTGCGGAAATTCCGGTGCAGCTGGCGGCGCAAGGCATGGAAATAGTTGGCCGGTGTGGTGAGGTTCACCACCTGCATGTTGTCATCGGCGCATGACTGCAGATAGCGCTCCAGGCGGGCTGACGAATGTTCCGGACCCTGGCCTTCATAGCCATGGGGCAGCAGCATGACCAAGCCCGACATGCGTAGCCATTTCGATTCACCCGACGAGATGAACTGGTCGATGATGACCTGGGCGCCATTGGCGAAATCGCCGAACTGCGCTTCCCACAACACCAATGTCTTCGGTTCAGCGAGGCTGTAGCCATAGTCGAAACCAAGTACGCCGGCTTCGGAAAGCGGGCTGTTGATCACCTCGAAGAAGGCCTGGCCATCGCGGATATGGTTCAGGGGGACGTATTCCTCCTCGTTCTCCTGGTCGATCAGCGCGGCATGGCGCTGGCTGAACGTGCCGCGCTTGCAATCCTGGCCGGAGAGACGGACGCCGAAGCTCTCATCCAACAGGCCACCGAAGGCCAGGGCCTCGCCGGTCGCCCAATCGATGCCCTCGCCGGTCTTGAACATCTCTTCCTTCTGGGCGAGCTGGCGGGTGATCTTGCGGTTGAGATTGAAGGTGGCCGGGGTCGTGGTGAGCGCCTTGCCGATCATCTGCAGCTTCTCGTCGCTGAGCGACGTCTCGCCCCGGCGATCGTCGTCCGACGCTGCGGCGAGGCCCGCCCAGGCGCCTTCCAGCCAATCGGCCTTGTTGGGCTTGTAGGAGGTGGATGCTTCGAACTCCGCCTCCAACCGCGCCTGGAAAGCGTTCATGATGCTGTCGACTTCCGCCTGGCTCATGCTGCCTTCGTCGATCAGCTTCTTGGCATAGATCTGGCGCGTCGTCGGCTGTGTCGCGATCTTCTTGTACATCAAAGGCTGAGTGAACGCCGGCTCGTCGCTTTCATTGTGGCCAAAGCGGCGATAGCAGAACATGTCGATGATGACGTCGTGGTTGAACTCGTGGCGGAATTCCATGGCGATGCGCGAGACATGGAGCACGGCTTCGGGGTCATCGCCATTGACGTGGAAGATCGGCGCCTGCACGGCCTTCGCGACATCGGAGCAATAGGGACCGGAGCGCGAGGCGGTCGGGCTGGTGGTGAAGCCGATCTGGTTGTTGATGATGAAATGGATGGTGCCGCCGACCTCGTAATCGAACAGCTGGGAAAGATCGAGGCATTCCGGCACCAGGCCTTGGCCCGCGAATGCCGCATCGCCATGGAGGAGGAGCCCCATGACCTGCTCGCGGTTCTTGTCCTTGCGCTGGTCCTGCTTGGCGCGAACCTTGCCGAGGACGACCGTGTTGACGCATTCGAGATGCGACGGGTTGGCGGTCAGCGACAGATGCACGATGCGGCCATCAAACTCGCGGTCGGCCGAGGTGCCGAGATGGTATTTGACGTCGGCCGAACCTTGCACATCCTCGGGGTTCGAGGCATTGCCCTGGAATTCCGAGAAGATCGCGGCATAGGGCTTGTTCATGAAGTTGGCGAGCATCGAGAGGCGGCCGCGATGGGCCATGCCGATCACGACCTCCTTGATGCCGAGCTGGCTGCCGCGCTTGATGATCTGTTCCAAGGCCGGAATGGTGGTTTCGCCGCCATCGAGGCCGAAGCGCTTGGTACCGGTGTATTTCTTGTCGAGGAAGTTCTCGAACATCTGGGCTTCGGTCAGGCGATCGAGAATGGCCCGCTTGCCGCGATCGGTGAAGTCGCGCTGGTTGCGGCTGCCTTCCATCTTCTGCTGCAGCCATTTGCGCTGATCAGAGTCCTGGATGTGCATGTATTCGACGCCGATCGACCCGCAATAGGTCTGGCGCAGCGCATGAATGAGCTGGCGAAGCGTCGCCGTCTCAAAGCCCATCTGGCCATCGAGGAAGATCTCGCGATCGAGATCGGCCTCCGTGAAGCCATGAGTACGGTAGTCGAGGTCGGCGTGCTTCTCGCGGGGTTTCAGATCCAGGGGATCGAGATTGGCTTCGAGGTGGCCGCGCACGCGATAGACGCGCACCAGCATAATGGCGTGCAGGCTGTCCTGGGCCGCGCGCCGCTGCTCTGCGGCGCTGACATGCCCACCGGCAAAGGAACGGGCGCCGCTGTCCAGAGCGGTGCCGTTGGCACTGCCATTGCCACCATGGTCACCCTTGCGGGCGATTTCGACATCGCGTTCGCGCGGTGCCCAGCTGGCGCCGTGCAGGTCCTTCAGGGCGAGCGGCGCCTCTTCCTTCAGATCCTCGAAAAAGTTCCGCCAGGAAGCGTCGACCGAGTTGGGGTCGGCGAGATACTTCGCATAGAGCTCTTCGATGAAGGGCGCGTTGGGACCGGACAGGAAATTGGCAATTGGCTGGTTCATAATTCACCCGTTTGGGCCGACGCCCCTAATAGGTCAAGCCACCAAAAGGTCTAGCCCTGCATCAAGGCCTTCAGGAGAGCATTTCTGGTTCAATATCCCGGCCGCCGGATCTGACGCCCATTAGGTCGGGAGGGGATCGCCGATGGAAAATCCCCGACTAAGTCGGCGGAACGCCCCGCGTTTATTTGCGCATGGGATGGTTACCCAATGGTTACGATTTCCCGCAGCTAGCAGCTGGGGAAGGATATCTTCCAGATAGCAACCAGATCCCGGGATATCAACCCGGGATCTGGCATGGCTGTGATGTTTGGTCGGTAACAGGGCCCTTTTGGGATCGGCAGCACCCTTATTTGCCCATCGCTTTCAGCATGGACGAGCCGAGGCTGGCCGGCGAATCGGCAACGATGTAGCCAGCCGAACGCATGGCTTCGATCTTGTCGCCCGAACCGCCCTTGCCGCCGCTGATGATGGCGCCGGCATGGCCCATCCGGCGGCCCGGAGGGGCCGTGACGCCGGCAATGAAGCCGACGATGGGTTTCTTCTTCTTCGAAGCCTTATAGAACTCCGCCGCGTCTTCCTCGGCATTGCCGCCGATCTCGCCGATCATGACGATACCCTGGGTTTCGTCGTCGGCCATGAACAGTTCCAGGCAATCGACGAAATTGGTGCCGTTGACCGGATCGCCGCCGATGCCGATGCAGGTCGACTGGCCGAGGCCAGCGGCCGTGGTCTGGGCGACCGCTTCATAGGTGAGCGTACCGGACCGCGACACGATGCCGATCTTGCCCTTGCGGTGGATATGGCCGGGCATGATGCCGATCTTGCATTCTTCCGGCGTGATGACGCCGGGGCAGTTCGGCCCGATGAGGCGTGTGCCCGAATTCGCCAAAGCGCGCTTCACGCGGACCATGTCCAGAACGGGAATGCCTTCGGTGATGCACACCACCAGCGGCAGCCTGGCGTCGATCGCTTCCAGGATCGCGTCGGCCGCGAAGGGCGGCGGGACATAGATGACGCTGGCATTGGCACCGGACTTGGCGACCGCCTCGGCGACGGTGTCGAATACCGGCAGATCGAGATGCTTGGTGCCGCCCTTGCCGGGGGTCACGCCGCCCACCATCCTGGTGCCATAGGCGATGGCCTGTTCGGAGTGGAACGTGCCTTGCGCGCCGGTGAAGCCCTGGCAGATGACTTTGGTGTTTTTATTGACGAGTACGGACATGATTCCTCAAGCCTCCTTCACGGCTTTGACGACCTTTTCGGCCGCGTCCGCGAGATTGTCGGCGGACAGGATGGGAAGTCCGGACTGTGCCAGAATCTTCTTGCCCAGTTCGACATTGGTACCTTCGAGGCGCACGACCAGGGGCACATGCAGGCTGACCTCGCGGGCTGCCGCCACGACGCCCTCGGCGATCACGTCGCAGCGCATGATACCACCGAAGATGTTGACCATAATGCCTTCGACATTGGGATCGGAGAGAATGATCTTGAATGCCGCGGTGACGCGTTCCTTGGTGGCACCGCCACCCACGTCGAGGAAGTTCGCCGGCGATCCGCCATAGAGCTTGATGATGTCCATGGTCGCCATGGCAAGGCCGGCGCCATTGACCATGCAGCCGATCGAGCCGTCGAGTTTGATGTAGTTGAGGCTGTGCTTGGCGGCCTCGAGTTCGGCGGGATCTTCTTCGTCCGGATCGCGCAGTTCTTCGACGTCCTTGTGACGGAAGAGCGCGTTGTCGTCGAAGTTGATCTTGGCATCAAGGGCCAGCACATCGCCGGCACCGGTGATGACCAGCGGATTGATCTCGACGATCGAGCAGTCGAGCTCAGTGAACGCCTTGTAGAGCGCCATGATGAACTTGGTGGCCGATCCGACCTGGTTGCCGGTCAGCTTGAGGAAGAAGGCGACCTGGCGCGCATGGAAGGGCTGCACGCCCATCACCGGGTCGATCGCGATCTTCAGGATCTTTTCCGGGTGCGAAGCGGCGACCTCTTCGATCTCCATGCCGCCTTCTTCGGAGGCCATGATGGTGATGCGCGAAGTGGCCCGGTCGACCAGCATGCCGAGATAGAGCTCGCGCTTGATATCGCATCCAGCCTCGACATAGATCCGCTTCACGACCTTGCCCACCGGACCGGTCTGGTGCGTTACCAGCGTCATGCCGAGCATGGATTTGGCGAGATCACGGACCTCGCCTTCGGTCTTGGCGACCTTGACGCCACCGGCCTTGCCGCGGCCGCCGGCGTGGATCTGCGCCTTAACGACGCAAAGACCGCCACCTAGTTTCTGAGATGCTTGGACTGCTTCGTCGGCGGAGTAGGCGACATGGCCGTCCGGGACGGCGACGCCAAACTTCCGGATCAGGGCTTTCGCCTGATATTCATGGATGTTCATCCAGGGTGACCCGCTTTGCTGCGTTGCGAAGGACTGCACCTCGGCGGTCATTCGCCAGCCACCGAGCCGCGCGATTATTTCCTAGGAAGTTCTTAGAAGTTCTTAAGAAAAAAAGCGGGCGACAGCGACAGCCGACGATTTGCTGTGGTGCAGCAGATCGCACTCTACCACCATGCCCGCCGGGTTCAAGCCAATTGAACTGAAACCCGTCGTAACAACATGGAAATAGGACTGTCGCCGTCGCAGGCCGTTTTGAGCTTCGAAAGAAGCCCGAAACTACTTCTTCTTGGCGGCCTTCTTTGCCGTCTTTTTCGCAGTCTTCTTCGCTGCCGGCTTCTTGGCAGCGGCCTTCTTCGTGGTCTTCTTCACGGTCTTCTTAGCAGCTTTCTTGGCAACCTTCTTGGCCGCCAATTCGATGGTCTTCTTCATTGCTTCTCTCCTCGTTGAAGCTTCCTCACCACATCGATGAGGCCCCTTACGGCCGCGACCGACTTATCAAACATCGACTTTTCAGCCTTGTTGAGGTCGATCTCGACCACTCTCTCTACGCCACCAGCACCGATGACTACCGGTACGCCGACATAGAGTCCCTTTACCCCATACTGGCCCGTCAGATAGGCCGCGCAGGGGAGAACCCGTTTCTTGTCCTTGAGATAGGATTCGGCCATCGCGATCGCGGAACTGGCCGGCGCGTAGAAGGCGGAACCTGTCTTCAGGAGATTGACGATCTCAGCGCCGCCGTCACGGGTGCGCTGGATAATGGTGTTGAGCTTTTCCTGGGTGGTCCAGCCCATCTTCACCAGGTCGGGCAGGGGAATGCCGGCGACCGTGGAATAGCGTGCCAAAGGCACCATGGTGTCGCCATGGCCACCCAACACGAAGGCGGTGACGTCCTCGACCGAGACCTTGAACTCCTCAGCCAGGAAATAGCGGAAGCGGGCGGAATCAAGCACGCCAGCCATACCGACGACATGGCTCTCCGGCAAGCCAGAGGCCTGCTGCAGGACATAGACCATGACGTCCAATGGATTGGTAATGCAGATGACGAAGGCCTTGGGGGCGTATTTCTTGATCCCCTTGCCGACGCTGTCCATGACCTTGGCATTGGTGGCGATGAGATCGTCGCGGCTCATGCCTGGCTTACGCGGGATGCCGGCGGTGACGATGATGACATCGGCACCCTTGATCGCCTTGTAGTCGCTGGCGCCGACATATTTGCCGTCGAAGCCTTCGACCGGCGAGGCCTGTGCGATATCGAGCGCCTTGCCCTGCGGCACCCCATCGACGACGTCGAACATGACGATGTCGCCGAGGTCCTTGAGGCCAGCCAGCAGCGCCAATGTGCCGCCGATCTGACCCGCGCCGATAAGGGCTATCTTCTTCCGTGCCATTCTGTAATCCTGATGCCTCTTACGCATTGCCACGATTTCGATTAGGCAATGCACCTGCGCTTTAAGCGCACTCCTCTAGATGTTGAGTTAATAACCCGAATTTGCCACAAGGGCAAGAGGCATTAACTCTTCTCGCGAAAATTCTCACTCAAGTCACGTCAAATGCGGTCGGGTCAGATAGTCGACCGACTGCATCTCGTTCAGGCGCGAAATCGTACGCTCGAATTCGAACGCACCATCACCGGCCGGATAAAGGCGCTCCGGCTTGTCGGCCGCAGCAACAATCGTCGTCACCTTATGTTCGTAGAGCTCATCGATCAGCGTCATGAAGCGGCGCGCTTCGTTGCGTCGATCGGCATCCAGCTTCGGCACCTGATCGAGCAGCACGACGTCGTAATGAGTGGCGATGGCGAGGTAGTCGGCAGCCCCCAGGGGGCGTGCGCATAATTCGTCGAAATCGAACCAGGCGACCCGGCCGTGGGCGTTGCTGACCTGGCGCAGGATCTCGATCTGGCGGCCCTGGACGATGAGGGTAGTTGCGATCGGCGGCTCGTTATCAGTCATCCGGGCGAAAGCGTCACGCATCTGGCGACCGGCCAGATCGCCCAGAGGATAGTGATAGACCGTCATGTCCTTGAGGCGCGCCATGCGGTAGTCGCGCCCGCCGTCGAGTTCCAGGACGTCCAGTTTTTCCTTCAGCAAGGTGATGAAGGGGAGGAACTGGTCGCGTTGCAGGCCGCCCTTGTAGAGATCGTCGGGTGCCCAGTTGGAGGTCGCCACCATCACGACGCCGCGCTCGAAGAGGGCGCTGAACAGACGTCCCAGGATCATCGCGTCGGCGATGTTGGTGACATGGAATTCATCAAAGCAGATGAGCGTGCATTGCGCAGCGAGCTGTTCTGCCAAGGCCGGAATGAGGTCGACTTGTTTCGGTTTTTCCTGGCGCCATTGATGCAGCTGGCTGTGCACTTCTAGCATGAAGGCGTGGAAATGAACCCGTCGCTTCAGCTGAATCGGCGCCTGGGCGAAGAACAGATCCATCAGCATCGACTTGCCGCGACCGACCCCGCCATAGAGGAAAAGGCCCTGCGGTGCCTGCTCGTCACGGCCAGATCTTGACCCGAGGCGCGCAAGACCCAGGCGCTCTGCCCAACTGCGCAAGCCACCGGATTCGCCGATCGCATCGGGGCGATAATCCTTGAGAGCGTTGTAAAGCGATTGCAGCTTCTCCGCTGCGAGCTCTTGCGCAGCGTCATGGTGCAGGCGACCGCCACGCTGCATCGCGCGATAGGCGGGGAGCGGCCCGTCATCACTCATGGATGCGACCAACATGTCGGTCGTTGCAGAAATCGCGACTCGGTCAATATGCATGTCACGCATATCACAACATATTTTTTTGCGCTTATCCACACAGAATTGATTCGGGCGTGGCGCGACCACCACAGATTTCGCGACCACTGAGTCATCGCTGCAACAGTTCACGCATCGTCAATGCGCATCCAATCGTCTTCGTTGCCCAACCTGATCCAGGTTCCGGCCGACCAAAAAGAAACCGCGCCGATCACCTGTGATCGACGCGGTTCTATCATCATGAAGGTGAAGAAAGGGTTCACATGTTGGGCTACTGGCCCGACATCGGCATGCCGTTGACCATGGTGTTGCCGGTCGCATCGACCTCCAGCTTCAGCTTGTCGACCGGCTTGCCGTCGCTGCCGTCTTCGCGCTTGGCCATTGACTGGATCATGGCAAGACCACCGACGATCTGGGCCGCGTCAGGCGAGCTCTGGGCCGCTTCATTGGCAAGCTTCATGGCCTCGTCGAGGCCGTGGAGGCCGATATCAAGCGCGCCCACAAGGCCAAAGACAGCGTCGGGCTTCACATCGAAGGCACCGGTCGCATCGAGTTGGAGTACCTCGGAAGAGAGGCCCGACGGCGCCACAGTGAGTTTCATCGGCGCTTTCTGCAGCAATTGCTGCATGGCAATGAACATTACACCGGCAGCCGCCTCGGCCTGTGCCGGATTGGACGAAACCAGTGTCGGGAAGTTGTCGCCAAGGAGCTGCCACAGTTCCTTGGACGGCACGTCGGCAAGATTGAGGTCGAGCTTGCCGGAGGCCGGCAGCAGCTTGGCAAAGAGCGGCAGCTGGTTGAGTTTGGGGCTGTTGATCTTCAGCCCGTCATGGCTGAAGCCAAGGTTGACGGTGGCCTTCTCGGTGTTGAGGCTGGCGACGCCCATCGCGAATCCGACCTTGGCCAGACTGAAGGGCTCGGCGCCCGAGAGGTCGGTGGTGTGCAGGTTCTCAAGGGCCACGTTATAGCTGAAGCCACCAAACAGTCCGGCGATGCTCTTGATCATATCGCCCATTTGCTTGGCTTCTTCAGGTGACATCGGGGCGGCGGCCGGCGGATTGGCTGGATCGGTTGCCGCAGCCGCGGCCTGCTTGGCTGCTTCCGACCGTTCGGCCATGTCGCTCATCAGCTTCTGGACCTCTCGGCCCTTGGCGGCAGCCTCCTTCAGCTTGATATCGGTATAGCCGCCACTGCCGGACACCTTGCCGATCTTGACGGTGACGCCGTCGCTGGTCTTGATCACGAAGTCGCCGGTCGAGAACGTGCTGATCTGGTCGTAGACGCCGTTCCCCTTGTCGGCACTGGTCGTGTTCCAATTCACGGTGGCGATCTGGAGGCCGCCGGCCTTCGTGTCTGGCGCACCGGCCGCATCAAACGGCGACACGGCAATGTTCGCCGCCTGCCAATCGAGGCTCAGAACGTTGCCAATGTCGGTCGACCAGTCGGCAGAGAAGGCCTTTGTGGTCATGCCGAAGGTGCCGGTCTTCTTGTTATCCTTGTCGAGCACCGGCATTTCGGTCGCATGTTTGAGATCGCTGGCACGGTAACCATTGCCTGCCGTCGGGACCAGACGATAGGACACAGTGCCGACCTCCAGTCGGCTATCGGCCCATTGGTCGCCGATCTTGACGCCGACCACCAGGTTTTCGATCGCGACATCGAAGGCATCGCTGCCCGGGGTCACCTTCACGGCGCTGAAATGGATGACGCGCTGCTCAGCATTGCCGGCGGCCAGCTGCAGATATTCTTCCGTAGCTTTCTGGATGATCGGCGCCTGGGCCGGATCGATCGCCACCGCCGCAACGGTCTCTAGCGCATTCTCGCCGGCTGCCTTGTCGGCATCGTCGCCGCAGGCAGCCACCAGCAGCAAGGCTGCGACACTGCCGGCAGCCAAAGTCTCTCTCGATACCAGGCCCAGCTTCGAGATCTGGCCGGATTTCCACCAACGCCCCATCGAACTCACTCCTCAATTGAACAATTGCCGACAATGAGACAAAGCCATTGCGGCGGAAAGATGACCCGCTGCCGATCATCGCCTGCGGGTCGTGAATCTCGCTGCCGCGGCCTATAACAGATACAGGGCGGCAAGTAATGCGCAGCTGACGTTTATGTGATCCGACGCACAATGTCACAGGCCGGATAGGATCGGATCGCCAGCATTAGTGACAAATGGAACCAGGTTTCCGGACTAGGGTGTCGGCACAAACGGCTTCGCCCCCGGCTGCGGTGATCCCGGTATCAGTGGAAGAGTCGGGTCTACGGTCGGCACTGTCGGTGTCGAAGTGGGCAATGGCGCCGGACTGGCAGCCGCCGGTGCTGCCGGGTCTGCTGCCGGGTCTACTGGCTGGGCCGGTTCCTGGACCAGTGTCTGGACTGGCGCCGATGTCGTCACTGCCGGCTCCGCCGGGAGGATCGCGGCCGGTGCGCCGGCAAGCGGGTCGGTGGCGCTCGGCGCCATTTCCTCGAACAGGGGCGGCAAGTCGGGCGCAGGCGCGTTTGCCGCTGGCTCTGCTGGCTCTGGTGCTGCCGGCACAACCGGTTGTGCAGTCACCGGATCGCTGGCAGCTGGTTGGGGGGCTGCAACAGGTGCAGCGCTCGGTTCCGGCAGCGCGGCCGCCTTGGCTTTTGGCTGCCAGCTGTCATGCAAGGCCTTGGCCGTGGCCATTTCCTGAGGCGTCATCTGCCCGGCCAGGGAAGCAGCCTTGGCGGTGCCATCGGCGGCACCATAATCTGCAGCAAGGCTGTACCAGGCATGGGCCTGCGATTTGTCCGGCGGCAGACCCTGGCCGGCGACATAGAGATCGCCCAGCGCCAGCATTGAGGCTGCATCCTTGGCATTGGCGCCACGTTCGAAATGCTCGACGGCCCGCACATAATCAGGCTGGCCACCAATGCCTGTCCGATAGAGCTGACCCAGATTGTACTCCGCAGCAACACTGCCGCCCGCGGCAGCCTTCTCGAACCAGCGCGCAGCTTCCTGCTGATTGGGAATGACCCCCAACCCGCTGAGATAGGCGCGGCCCAATTCGTTCATGGCGGCGATGCTGCCGGCGTCGGCGGCTCGCTGCAGCCAGGAAGCGCTGCGCTCAAGATCAGGCACGATGCCAGGCAGGCCATCGCGATGCAGGACGGCGAGCTTCAGCATCGCCTGAATGTTACCGAGATCGGCTGAGCGCGTGTACCAGGCCAGCGCTTCAAGATTGTCCTGGGGCACACCCTTGCCGCTTTCATAAAGGCGGCCGAGCGCGAACTGCCCGTATTTCTGCGCCGCCGCGATCAGCTGCGGACCCTGCACGCCGAGAGCCGCACCATTGTACCGTGGTGCCGTGTCGATCTCGGCGGCGATCCGGGAGTAGGTGGCGGCCTGGGTGAAATCGGGCACGCCGGCGGCCCCATCCTCGTAGATCTTGGCCAGGTTGAACGCCGCCACCGGGTTGCCGAGCTTGGCCTCCTCGGCCAGGAGCGGGATGGCAGTGGCGATGTCGCCCGCCTGCAGTGCCGTCTCGGCGGCAATGTAATCGGCGGCTGCGGGCTGGCTCAAGCAGACTTGCGCCGACAGAAGAATGGCAGCGGTGGACAGCAGAAGGCGGCGCATTATGGGCTCGTTCCGGGTTGCTTCGTGCCGCGCAATCTACAGAAACAGGCTGCCAAAAGCCAGCTTACCCCGGAGTTCCACCCCACTTGCATAGGCAGCACCCCCTTGCTAAGGGTGCCACCCCCTTCAGGAGTGCTGGAAGCCGTGACCCATACCCTCTTCGTCTGCACCACCTGCAAGCGCGGCCCGGCTGAGGCGCCGCTGGGGCCGGGTCTCATCGACGATCTTGCGGGCGCCGGGCTGCCGGCGGATTTCCAGGTGATCGGCACCGCCTGCATGTCGAACTGCACGCGGCCATTAAGCGTGGCCTTGAGCGCGCCGGGCAAAGCCACTTATATGCTGGCCGAGATCGACCCGGCCGATGACTGCGCCGCCCTCGTCGAACTGGCGCAACTCTACGCGTCGAAACCGGACGGCCAGACCAAGCTGCTTGAGCGCCCCAAGGCAATCCGGCGCAAGATCATCGGACGCATTCCAGGGCTGCCTTCCCTTTAAGTCGTCATGCCCGGGCTTGACCCGGGCATCAGCATGCGAGTGACGGGCCGAGCCCAGTCGTCCCTGATCCCCGGGTCAAGCCCGGGGATGACGAAAGTGCAACGTGCCTAGAACGAACTGCCCGGCGTTTTCAGGAAAGCAATCTCATCGTCCGTCGATGGCCGGCCCAGCGCCTCATTGCGATGGGGATAGCGGCCAAAACGCCTGATGATGTCGCGGTGGCGATGGGCGTAGTCGAGCTGGACCTCGGCATTCTCTCGGTCCGCTCCTTGCGTTTCTGCATAGAGCCGGGTGAAGAGATCGATCGACCTGTCCTGGCTCACCATGTCCTCCGCATGCTCGAAGGGCAGATAGAAAAAGCGCCGCTGGTCGAAGGGCAGGCCTTTGTCGGAATCGCGGGCGATCGCCGCCTTGGCGATGGCAAGGGCGCGCCCATCGCCGAGGAACGCCTTGGCCGAACCGCGATGGATGTTGCGCGCCATCTGGTCGAGGAGAATGAGGAGGGCCAGTGCCCCCATCTGTGTTTCCGCCCAGCCGTCAAGCTCGCCCATCTGTGCCGCATGCACGGCGGTGCCGAACCGGGCGCGGATCTCTTCGTCGAAGGCCTTGTCCTTCTCGAACCAGAGCGCCCGCGCCCGGGGCGCATACCAGAAGTCGATGACGGAACGCGGGTCGATCACGCCGCGACCGGCCCCACATCGTTCATCTCGGCGACACGGGCGATGGCCGGGCGGGCGCGCACCTTCTCGGCCATGCGGCGCACGGAGGGAAAGCGTTTATAGGTGCCGGGGCAGCAATCCTGCCAGGTCGAGAGCATGTAGCAGAGCGCATCGGCGGCCGAGAAGCGATCGCCGAGCAGGAAGGGGCCGTTCTTGGCGAGATGGGCGTCAATGCGCGACCAGAGATCGGCGATTTCTGCCTGCGCCATATCCTGGACACCATTAATTCCGGCGGCGTCAGAGGTGACACGGTCGGGATAGTAATAGCGCAGCATGGCCGGCTGCAGCGTGTTGTTGAGGTGGAAGAGCCACATCAGGAAGGGGCCGCGCTGCGGATCGGCGGCGGCGGGGGCAAGGCCCGCTTGCGGGTGACGATCAGCGATGAGCAGCGAAATGGCGGCGCATTCGGTGATGAAGCCACCTTCCGGCAGCTTGATGGCGGGAAGCTTGCCGGCCGGACTTACTTTCAGGAAATCAGGCTGCTTGTGACCGTCCTTCGACATGTCGACCAGCACGGTGTCATATTCGGCGCCCGCTTCCTCCAGGCAATAATGTGCGGCGATCGAGGCCGAGTTGTGCGACCAAAAGAGCGTGTACATGTGATCTCCCCAGTTTTTGAGTCAGCTGCTTTATAGGGCAAGCGGCGATCCGGCGCCAATGCCCTGGCGGCATGCTGACAATGCGTGGGCAGGATGGATCAGCGACCCTGCTTGCTGCCGCGGCGCAGCAGAACCTGCGCCGTGATGAGGGCGGTGAGCGAGAACAGCATGACGGCGGTGCCGATCGCGTTGATTTCCGGCGTCACGCCACGGCGGATCGAGGAGAAGACATAGATCGGCAAGGTATTCTTGGAGCCGGCCACGAAGAAGGCGATGACGAAATCGTCGAAACTGAAGGTGAAGCTGAGAAGGAAGCCGGCGACAATGCCGGGCATCAGCTGCGGCAGTGTAACCTGCCGGAAGGTTGCCATCGGATCGGCATAGAGATCGGCCGAGGCCTCGATGAGACTGCGGTCCATGCCGGCGATGCGGGCGCGCACGATGATGATCACCAGTGCCATGGCGAACAAGGTGTGGGCGGCGATGATCGATCCATAGCCCAGGCTAAGCTTCGGCGGGGCTTCGCCCGGCCAGATACTGGCCAGCACCGTGTTGGCGGCGTCAAAGGTCGTGACCAGGGCGATCAAGGTGGCGATGCCGATGACGATCCCCGGCACCATGATGGCGATGTAGGTGAGGCCGTCGAAGACAACGCGCAACGGGCCGCGCACATTCTGCAGGGCAATGGCCGCCATCGTGCCCATCACCGTAGCCAGCACGGAGGAGGTCGCTGCGACGATGATGCTGTTTTCCAGCGCCGCCAGCATCAGGCTGTTATTGGCGGCCTTGAAGTACCAATCAATTCCGAATCCCTGGAAGTCAGAGGCATTGTTGCCGCTGTTGAAGCTGAACACGACGATAAGGGCGATCGGCGCATAGAGGAACAGATAGATGAAGGCGGAGTAGGCGCGCAGCATGGTTCGGCCCTTCACATCAACGACACGTCGCGACCACCGGTCGCGCGCGTCGCTTTCAGGTAGAGGCCGACCGTCACCATCATGATGAAGACCAGCGCCATGGCGCAGGCCGACCCGAACGGCCAGTTGAGGCTTTGCAGGAAGAGATCGACCAGCGCATTACCGATAAAGAACACCTTGCCGCCACCCAGCATCTGCGGGATGAGGTACTCGCCCATCAGCAGGATAAAGACCAGCATGCATCCCGTGATCATGCCTGGCGCCGAGAGGGGCAGCGTGATCTGGCGGAAGGTCGCAAAGGGCGATGCCCCAAGATCGTCGGAAGCTTCCAACAGTCGCTTGTCGAGCTTTTCAAGGCTGACGAAGATCGGAAACACCATCAGCGGTAGATAGGCATAGACAATGCCGACCAGCACCGCGAACGGCGTGTTGATGAAGCGCACGCCCTCGATGCCGATCAGCTCCAGGAGATGCGGCAGGCCGCGGCCCCCTAAGATGAACATCCAGGCATAGGTGCGGATGAGGAAGCTGGTCCAGAACGGTACCACCACCAGGATGAGCAGGAACAGTCGTGTCCGTGGATTGGCCTTCACCGCCAGAAAATAGGCCAGCGGATAACCGGCCAGCAGGCAGATGAGCGTGCCTGTGGGCGCCAGCAGCAGCGTATTCTTGAAGGCCGTCCAGCGCGCACCGATGTTGAGATAATTGTCGAAGGTGAAGCCGGCCTGATAGCCGCCGGTCGGCGCCCGCTCGCCAACCGAATAGACCAAGATGACGATCAGCGGCAGGATGAGGAGCATCAGATACCACAGACCGGAGGGCGCCAGCAGAAGCGCGTTCCATCGGCCTTGCCGGCGTTTTTCCTTGAGAGCGGCTGTGGTCATTTTGAATGCAATGGTCTCTGCAAGAACCCTCGCCCCGCTTGCGGGGAGAGGGCAGGGTGAGGGGTCCTAAGACCGGCCTCGACAGAAGAACCCCTCACCCCAACCCATCTCCCCACAAGTGCGGGGCGAGGGGCTTCGAGTGCGGAGCCGTCGGCTCAAGCCGACTTGAACCGTGCCATGATCTCGGCGCGGGCCGGGTTGGTGAGCACATTGCCGGCGCCGAACTCAAGCGGCGAAAGCAGTTCTGCTGCCGGGTACATGATCGGGTCCGTGGCGACCTCTGGCGGCAGCAGGGCGATCACCCGCTTGTCGGCGATGGGATAGCCGTGGACAGCGAGCTCTGCCGCGTTCACCTGCGGGTCGAGCAGGAAGTTGATGAGCGCATAGGCGCCTTTCTTGTTCGGCGCTTCCTTCGGCACGGCATAGAAATCGGACCAGATCTCGCCGCCTTCCTTGCCCAGCACATAGATGATTTCCGGAATGTCCTTATGCAACTGCTTGCCATCGCCGGTCCACGCAACCGACATCCAGGCATCGCCATTGCGCAAGGCTGGCTGATAGTCGCTGCTGATGCCAAAGAGATGCGGCTTCACCTCGAGCAGCAGTTTTTCCGCATCGGCCAGCTCCTTTTCATCGATCGAATTGAAGGAATAGCCGAAATATTTGAGCGCGTTGCCGATGGTGGTGAGCTGGTAGTCGTGGACCATGACGCGGCCGGTGGCCTTATCCTTGGTCACGTCCCAGAACTCCTTCCACGATGTGAGCTTGTCGGGCAGATTTTTCGTGTTCTGGACGAAGCCGGTCGTGCCCCAATCCTTGTGCAGCGCGTAAATCTTGCCGTTGACGGTGCCGGGTTCGGTCATGCGGGGATCGGAGTAGGAAGCCGGATCGAAATTCGGCACCTGAGCCACATCGAGCGGATCGATGAGGTCGGCCTCGACATAATTGGCGATGGTGTAGTTGGTGGGGACGAACACATCCCAGCCGGTGCCGCCGGCCTTCAGCTTGGCGTACATCTCCTCATTCGAACCGAACACGGTGAGTTCAACCGCGGCGCCCGTCAGTTCCTTGAACTTCTCAAGGTTGGCGGGGTCGTGATAGTTCGGCCAGCTGGTCAGCGACACCTTGTCACCGATATCGCCGGCAAAGCTCGGCCGCGGACGAAAGCCGGGGACAGCGCCGGCCATCACGGCCATCGCCGTGCCGAGGCCGGTGACGCCGAGGAAGTTGCGGCGCGAGATCGAGCCCATCTGATAGCGACGCAGCTGGGCGATAAACTCCTTGCGTGGATCGATCATCTCATTCTCCTGAGGAAAGACGTGAAAGTCCCAAAGCCCGATTCGATCGGCGGCGTTGTTCTGGTCGTGTCGGGTGCGTCCACCGCCGCCGGCGGCGCATCCTTCTTGAATTCTGTCATGCCTCGCTCAGGGCCAGCGCGCGGTCGCGTTTCCAGCCCATGATCACCTGGTCGCCCGGCTCCAGCGCCCCACCATTGATCCCTTGGCCCTCGGTTGAGTGTTTCGGCAGGCGGACGAGCACGGCGCCGAGACCGTCGGCTTCGACCTGAAACTCGCTATGATCGCCGAGGTAGATGCGGTTCAAGAGGCGCGCCGGTCGCGAGATGTCGAGGCCCGCTGGAACGGCGCCCGGCTGCCATAGGCCGATCACCTCCGGCCGCACCGCGATGGCCGCCTTCGAGCCCGGCTGCAGCTTGCCGCCGAGACGGCTGAACGGCGCCTGCAGCGTGAGGCCGCTCGGCGTCGTGATGGCGGCACTCACCTCGTCGCAACTTGCCACGGACCCGCTGAAGAAGTTGGATTCACCGACGAAGTCGGCCACATAGCGATTGACCGGCGCGTCATAAAGCTCTTCCGGTGTGCCGAATTGCACGATCCTGCCGTCCTTCATGATGCCGATCGTGTCGGACATGGAGAGGGCCTCCTCCTGGTCATGCGTGACCAGGACGAAGGTGATGCCGACTTCCCGCTGCAAGTTCTGCAGTTCGATCTGCATCTCGCGCCGCAGCTTGCGGTCGAGGGCCGCCAGCGGCTCATCGAGCAGCAGGACAGTCGGGCGGTTGATGAGGGCGCGGGCCAGCGCCACGCGCTGCTGCTGGCCGCCGGAAAGTTCCCAGGTCCGGCGCTTGCCAAGATGTGGCAGGCGCACCAGTTCGAGGGCCTCGGCGACCCGCTTGTCGATCTCGGCCGCGTCGGCGCGCGGGCGGCGCTGGCGCAGGCCGTAGCCGACGTTGGCGGCCACATCCATGTGTGGAAACAGGGCGTAATGCTGGAACACCATGTTGACCGGACGGCGATAGGCAGGGACGCCCACGACCGACTGTCCGGCAATCTCGACACTGCCGCTATCCGGCTGCTCAAATCCGGCGATGAGCCGCAGGGAGGTGGTCTTGCCGCAGCCCGATGGCCCCAGGAAGGAATGGAAGGAGCCGCGCTTCAGCGCAAAGCTCACATCGTCGACGGCTCTGACATCGGCGAAATGTTTGACGACCGAGCGGAACTCGACGTCGAAGCCCCCAGTTTCGGAACTTGATTGGGACTGACCTGGTGCCACGAATGCCGCACTCCCCTTTATCCGGCTGTCTCAGCTTGCTTGCCATCCCCCGATGCCTGTCGCATGCATCTGCCTCGATTCTTACTGCCTTTGGCGCTCAATGAAAAGGACCGATGCATTTTTCATTCTTGGTTGCGGAAAAACAAAAACGGCGGCACCCGGTGGTGCCGCCGTTCTGCCAGTTGTGGGGCTGGTGCCTACTCGCGGTTGCCGAGGAAGCGCAGCATGAACAGGAAGAGGTTGATGAAGTCGGTATAGAGGGCGAAGGCGCCGAGGATGGACTTCTTGGTCGCTACTTCGTGGCCGTCGGCTTCCCAATAGAATTCCTTGATCTTCTGCGTGTCATAGGCGGCAAGGCCGGTGAAAACCAGCACACCGATCGCCGAGATGGCGAAATCCAGGGCCGACGACTGCAGGAACATGTTGACGATCATGGCGATGAACAGGCCGATCGCGCCCATGAACAGGAAGGTCCCCATGCCGGAGAGATCCTTCTTGGTGGTGTAGCCATAGAGGCTGACCGCCATAAAGGTAGCCGCCGTCACGAAGAAGGTCTTGACGATGGAAGCGTCGGTATAGACTGCAAAGATGATCGACAGGCTGATGCCCATCAGTGCCGCGTAACCCCAGAACAGCGCCTGGGCGGTGACAGCGCGCATCGCCTGAATGCGGAAACCGAACAGCATCGCCACGCCAAGTGGGGCGAAGATGGCGACCCAGCGCAGGGGCGAACTCCAGATCGACACCATCAGCGCTTCATTGCTGCCGATAAAGTAGGAGACTATCCCAGTCAGCGCGAGGCCCCCGCCCATATAGGCATAGACCTTCTGCATATGCGCGCGCAGGCCGGCATCAATCTCTGCTGCTTGGCTACGCGCATAACCGCCTTGGACGGTACGGCTGCCTAAACCACGATCTGGTCCGTTGACCATATTGTTCACTCCCCGTTCTGTATCCCAACCGCGCATCGTCGCGGATAAGGATGAATTTAGACCAGAATGGGCGGAATTCAATAGGCCGAGTTGCCGAATCTTGGGGCGAAAGCCATTGCCGAACGGGCTTTTAGCCGCCATAAACCGGCCCGCAAGAGACAGGCAAGCGAAATGCAGGGGAACTGAGGATCATGAAGGGCCGCATCTTTTCCGGTGTCCAGCCGACCCATACGCTGCATTTGGGCAATTACCTGGGCGCTGTGCGCAATTGGGTCCGCATGCAGAAAGAATTCGAGTGCATCTTCTGCGTCGTGGACATGCATGCGATCACGGTCTTCCAGGATCCAGTGGAACTTACCAAAAACACGCGCGAAGTGACGGCTGCCTTCATGGCATCCGGCATCGACGTATCGCACTCCATCATCTTTGCCCAGAGCCAGAACCGCGTTCATGCCCAATTAGCCTGGATTCTCAATTGCGTAGCCCGCGTGGGCTGGCTCAACCGGATGACCCAGTTCAAGGAAAAGGCCGGCAAGGACCGAGAGAACGCCTCGGTCGGCCTCTACACCTATCCAGTGCTGATGGCGGCCGACATCCTGGGATATCGCGCGACCCACGTTCCAGTGGGCGAAGACCAGAAGCAGCATCTGGAACTCGCGCGCGACATCGCCCAGAAGTTCAACACCGATTTCGGCGTGGATTGCCTGGTCCCCCCGGCGCCAGTGATCGGCGGTCCGGCCGCCCGCGTCATGTCTTTGCGCGACGGCACCAAGAAGATGTCGAAATCTGACCCCAGCGATTACAGCCGCATCAACATGACCGACGATGCCGACACGATCGCCCTCAAGTTCCGCAAGGCAAAGACCGATCCGGCGCCTTTGCCAGGGCTGGAAGTATTGGACGAAAAAGGCTTCGTAAAGGCGGAGGCGGAGGCCCTGCGGCCCGAAGCCTATAATCTGATGGCGATCTATGCCGCCCTTTCCGACCAGGAAATCGGGATGGTGATCGGCAATTACGAAGGCAAGGAGTTCTCGGCTTTCAAGCGGGACCTCACCGACCTCGCGGTCTCCGTTCTGGGTCCGATCGGTGCCGAAATGAAGCGATTGCTGGATCATCCGGGCGAAATTGACCAGGTTCTCTCGCAGGGTGCCGCCAAGGCACGCGCCATCTCCGAGCCAATCCTCAAGGAAATCGAGCACGCGGTCGGCTTTTTGCCAGCCTGATCGGTGCACGATGGGCATTGCGTTGTGGTCGAGTGGCGTGCGCGGATTGTTTTGGGGCGCCTCACCGCCTATTTCTGAGCGCAGAGCGCCACAGCAACACAGGGCCGGGCGACCGGCCGCCAGATGGGGATTGCCCGAAGAATGAGCGACGATTTTGACCTGGAGCCGCAACCCAAGGCCAGCTGGCGCCGATTCCTGCCGACCTGGCGCCTGCCTGCCTGGAACTTGCGCCGCAGCCACGACACGTTCGCGACAGCCGAAGGCCGCAGCCGGCTGGCGACATCGTTGCGCTGGGGTGGCGGCACCTTGCTGGCGATCATGCTGCTCTATTACCCGGTCGGGGCCTTCATGGCGCACCGGATCGACGACGACATCAATTTTGCCGCGCCGCCGATCCCGCCGGATGCCAGCCAGGCCGTAGCCCTGGCGGCTGCGCTGATCGACCGCGAGGTCAACGGCACATCCTGGCCGGCCAATGCGCCCTGGTTCCTGCCAAGCAGCATTCTCGACAACATGCCGAACTTCCAATCGGGCGAGATCCAGGCATTGCAGCGCGTGGTGACGGAACTCCGCGACCAGATCGGCCGCGCGCGTGGCACCAGTGGATCGGATAGCGCCCTTGAGGCAGCGGCCGGCTACCTCAACAACCCGCCGGATCTCTGGTACATCGATCTCAGCCGCTCCTGGGCGCCGATGAAGCCATCGGAAAGCTATTACGAGGACGCACGGAAATCGCTGCTTGATTTCAATGGCCGCCTGACACGGGGCGATGCTGTGTTCGAACGCCGGGCCGACAATCTGCTCTCGACCCTGGACCGGATCGGCAAGGACCTGGGCGCTGCTTCCAACAATATCGATCAGGAGATCGACACGGAATCCGGCGCCTGGTTCGACCTCGGCGCAGACGACACCTTCTATTTCAACAAGGGCGAACTCTATGCCTATGGCCTTCTGCTCAAGGCCCTGGGGCAGGATTTCAAGCCGGTGCTGGCGGAAAAGGGTGCCGAGCGCATCTGGAACCGCATGGTCGAATCCATGCTCGACGGTGCCGCCTTGCAGCCCTGGGTGGTCATCAACGGCGAGACTGCCTCGCTGGCCCAGCCCAACCATCTTGCCGAACAAGGCTTCTATCTGCTCCGGGCGAGGGCACAACTCGAGGAGATTACCGATATCTTGCAGAAGTGAGAAATCGGTAGAGCCAACGGCAGTTTCTGCATGATCTGCGCAATGTGCGGCTTCCCCTTGGAATCGCAGTGATTTAGATTGCTCGGGATGGCACCGCGGCGCCCGAGTCGCGGTCGTGAAGCGATGGCCGAAGATGCGGCCGGGGCCAGATCGGCGGCGGCGTAGTCAGATCAGCGTTTCGGTCACGCTCCCGTCTTGTGGGGGAATGCCGTGACCTGGGCGACAGCCATCCTCGATTGGTTTCTTGGATTGCAGATATATCTGCCGATCGCGGAAGTGGCGCTCAATGTCTTTCTGCTGCTGGGCCTTGGGGCGGGCGTCGGGATTCTCTCCGGCCTGTTCGGTGTCGGTGGCGGCTTCCTGCTCACGCCTCTGCTGATCTTTGTCGGCGTCCCGCCGGCCGTCGCCGTGGCCACGCAATCCAATCAGGTGGTGGCCTCCTCGGTTTCCGGCGTGCTCGCGCACTGGTCGCGCGGCAATGTCGACATCAAGATGGGCAGCGTCATGCTGGGCGGCGGCATGCTGGGTGCCAGCGTCGGCGTTGGCCTGTTTACCTTGCTGCGCAGCCTCGGCCAGATCGACCTCGTGATCGCCATCGCCTATGTCATCACGCTTTCCGGTATCGGCATCATGATGGCGGTGGAATCGATCCGCGCCTTGCGCCGCTCGCGCCGCTCCATGGCACCCGCGAAGCTGCACCAGCATAATTGGGCGCAAGGCCTGCCCTTGAAGATGCGCTTCAGGAAGTCGCGTCTCTATATCTCTGCCCTCCTGCCCGGCGGCATCGGCTTCATCGTCGGCATCATGTCAGCCATCATGGGCGTCGGCGGTGCCTTCCTGCTTGTCCCGGCCATGATCTATCTGCTGGGCATGGCAACCGGCGTGGTGATCGGCACGTCCCTCTTTCAGATCATTTTCGTACAGGCCTGGGTGACGTTCTGGCAGGCGAATACCAACCAGACCGTCGATGTGCTGTTAGCCTTGATCCTGACCATCGGCGGGGTGGTGGGTGCTCAGATCGGCGGCCGGCTCGGCGGGAAGCTGCCGGCCGAACAGTTGCGCTTTCTGATGGCGATCGTGATCCTGGTGACGGCGGGCGTCCTGCTCTACGAACTGGTTGCACGACCTTCGGAATTGTTCTCGATCGTCATTGCCGGAGGCGGGCATTGATCGCCCCCAGGCTCCTGCAGGTCGCCGCGCTGATTGTGCTGGCCATGATGCGTCCGGCTTCGGCGCAGGCGCCGCTGATCGCCGATCTTGATGACCATCTCATCGCCATCACGACCGGTTTTGCGGGTGCCGACGTCCTGTTGTTCGGGACGACCGATGGGCCGGGGGATGTCATCGTCGTGGTCAAGGGCCCGGTGGCCGATATCGAGGTAATGCGCAAGGAGCGGGTCGGCGGCATCTGGATCAACCGCAAGGGCCTTGGGTTCCAGAACGTTCCCGCCGTCTACATCCTGGCCAGTTCCAAGCCGCTCGATGACCTCCTCCCGGTCGATCAACGCGCCTTCTACCAGATGGGAATCGAGAATGTCCGGATGGTGCCGGTCTCGCCCGACGACAGTGACCTCAAGACCTTCTCCGAGGCATTGATCCGCGCCAAGCAGAAGAGCGGTCTGTTCTCGGACCAGCCAGCGCGCATCCTGTTCATCGGCGACAGATTGTTTCGGGTCAATCTTCGTGTGCCGTCGACTGTGCCGACGGGCACCTATCTTGCCGAAGTCTATCTCGTTCGCGACCAGAAGGTTGTCGGAGCGCAAACGACTCCGCTGGTGATCAGCAAGATCGGGTTCGGCGCGGATATTTACGACTTTGCGCACCGTCACAGCGCCACCTATGGTGTGATAGCCGTGCTGGTGGCCTTGCTTGCCGGCTGGATGGCGCATTTGGCCTTCCGCCGCCGCTAAGGCTGCAGGTTCGGTAAGCTTGGGCAGAAAATGGAGCGAGTGGGATGAGCGATGCTGCCGATCAAAAGCCCGGTGACAAGCCACCGACCACCGGTCGCGTCTTCCTGGTCATCATCGATGATTCGCCCGAACTTAAAGTGGCGCTGCGCTACGCTTGCCGCCGCGCCGCCAAAACCGGCGGACGCATTGCAATGGCCTATGTGATGGAGCCGGGCGATTACCAGGAATGGGTCGGCGTCAGCAATCTCATCCGTGACGAAGCACGCCAGCAGGCCGAAGCCATCATGCAGAAGATGGCTGGCGAGGCGCAGAAGCTCTCCGGCAATTTCCCGATCCTCTATTTCCGCGAGGGTGAGCGGCAGGAAGAGGTGATGAAGCTGATTGACGAGGAGCCGAGCATTTCGATCCTGGTGCTGGGCGCCTCGACCGGCCCTAAAGGGCCAGGGCCCCTTATCTCGGCGCTCACCGGCAAGTCGATCGGCAGGTTGCGCATCCCCATCACCATCGTGCCCGGCAACCTCACCGAGGCCGATCTGGAGAACATCGCCTGAGGCGGGGCGGGGGCGGGTCGCGCGTATGTGATGCCGGTCATTGCGGCGGCGCTGGATCGGACCCAATATGCAAGCCATGATGTTGCGGCAAATCCGCCGATTGGACGATGAGGACCCTGATGGACGGGCCGGTTTCCAGAAAAAGCTTTCTGCGCCTGATGCTTGGGCTGTGCCTGATGGCACCCCTTTCGCTCCTGTTGCCGGTCGGGAAACCGGCCCGGGCCGCGGCGAATGCCATTGGCAAGGTGAGCAAGGTCAAGGGAACGGCGTCTCTGCTGCGCGACGGGACGCAGAGTATCCTTACCGGTGGCGAGGAAATGGTCGCCGGCGATATCGTCACGACACTCGCGGAAAGCCGCCTGCGTATTGCGTTGGCCGATGGCTCCCAGCTCAATCTGGGTGAGTTGACCCGAGTGACCGTCGCCCAGTTCGACTTCTCGCCGGAAACCATGTCGCGCGAAGCGGCCTTCGATCTCCAGTCCGGCTTGCTGCAGGCTATCACTGCCAAGGCCGCGGCTGGTTCAAGTTTCGTCATCCGCACCAGCAACACCGTGGCAGCGACCCGGGCAACCGAATGGATCGTCGAGGCGAAGAAGGCGGAGACGTCGGTCTTTGTGCTCGAGGGCAAGGTCGATGTTGCCGAATCCGCGCTGGGTTTCCGCAGTCTGCCCAGCATTGACCAGGACAAGGCAATGCTGCTCAGTGCCGGCCAGTTCACCACCGTCGGCAAGATCTCGCTAGGTGCCGGCCCCAAACCGGCCGATGCTGCGCGGCTGGAAAAGCTGAAAGCCGAGTTGGCGCTCGACTGAGGTTACGACGCCGGTTCGTTGAGGCTCGCCGGGTCGACATTGCCACCGCACAGAATGACGGCGACCTTCTCTCCCAGAGCGGGCTTGTAGGCGCCTGACAGCAAAGCGGCCAAGGCGGTTGCACCGCCGGGCTCGCTCGCAATGCGCAGGTCGCGCCACAACACATTCTGTGCGGCGCGGATAGCATCATCCTCCACCAGAACGACGCCCTCGACGAAATGCTTGGCGATGGCGAACGGCAGGTCGCCAATGCGGCGGGCGCCCAGGGAATCCGCGGCGATGCCGCCGACCTCGACATCGACCGGTTCCTTGGCGGTGAAGGCGCGTTGCAGCGTCGGACAATTGACCGGTTCAACACCCACCACGCGTACGCGGTTCTGGAACCAGGCTGCAACGCCGCTGATAAGGCCGCCGCCGCCAACTGCCACCAGCACGGTGTCGAGCATTGTGCATTGGGCATCGAGTTCACGCCCGAGCGTGCCCTGGCCGGCAACCGTGGCCGGCGCGTCATAAGCATGAATGGCGAGCGCACCGGTCTCGGCCATACGCCGCTCGGCGGCGGCCAGCGCGTCAGCATAGGCGCCGGGCACGACATTGACTTTTGCGCCGAAGGATTCGATGCGAGCAACCTTGGCAGCACTCGCCAATGCCGGCACGAAAATCTCAGCCTTGTGGCCAAGACTCTGCGCAGCAAATGCCACGGCGGCGCCGTGATTGCCGCCCGAGGCTGCGATGACGCCGGCAGCGGGTACCGGCATCGACAGGAGAGAATTGAAAGCGCCGCGCGCCTTGAACGAGCCGCTATGCTGCAGCAGTTCCAGCTTCAACGTCAGCTGTGCGTGCGTTCCGAGCGCTCCCAGTTCAAGCGGCAGGATCGGCGTGCGGCGGACATGGCCGTGGAGGCGCCGCGCCGCGGCCTCAACATCGTCGGCAGTAATCATGATCCGTGTCCTAAAAATCAGCGTGGATAGAAGCTACCATCCTTGTGCGCGGGCAGGACCTCGTCCGGACATTCGACCCAGAGCAGATCATCGTCGGGATAGAAGCCGTTGTCACCGGCGATGAGGCTGCCGATCACCAGGAAGCTGCCGGGTGCTTCGCCGCGATTGACCAGATGGTGGGCGTCACGCACGCCACCCTTGAAACCGATGCATTGCCCGGCCCGAAGCGTATTGGTGCCGGCATCGGTGATCAGCGTGAGTTCGCCCGACAGCATATAAACGAACTCGTCCTCCTGGGTGTGCCAGTGGCGCAGGGCGGATTCCGACCCCGGCTGCAGGGTGACGAGATTGACCCCGAACTGCGTAAGCCCGAAAAGATCGCCCAATCCCTGCTTTTCGCGACCAGCGACCCGCTGCACCAGCGGCTCTGGATAGCTCGAACTGATGCGCTTGGGCACATCGGCCGCGGTAACCGGGCGGGCCGGCGATATCGAATTCTGGGACATGGTCGTCACTACCGGTTGGTGAGGTGCGGGCGACGATCCTAGCGGCGCTCCACCACGGTGGATAGCAGGATCGAGGAGGTCGTACGCTGCACGCCCGGGAGATGCCCGATCCGCGTCAGGATCTCGTCGAGATGGGCGGCATTGCTGGCACTGACGATGGCGATGGCGTCGAAGGAACCGGACACGGTGTAGGCCGATTGCACTTCGGGCAGCTTCTTGAGCGCCCCGATTGCCTGGTCGTGCGCCTTGGGATCAACCGAGAGCAGCACATGGGCGCCGACGCCTGGTGCCTCGCCATCCTTGCCGACGACCAGGGTGTAGCCAGCGATGATGCCGTCGCGTTCCAACCGCTTCAGGCGTTCCTGGACGGCGCTGCGAGACAAGGAGAGTTGGCGCCCCAGGGCCGCGGTCGGCGTGCGCGCGTTGGTGCGCAACAGCGTGAGGAGTTTGCGATCGATATCGTCCAGGCTGCGTTTCGCCATTTGGTCCGTCGAAGTGCCGGTAAGTTTATTTCTTGTCGCCTTTTTGCCGACAGAACGCAAGGAGCTTTGGACGGGCGCCGCGTTGTACGCATCTGCACAATCCGGCCCTGCCCACGTCGTCGTTGCCGTCCAGGGCAAGTGGGCCGGGGCAAGGAGGCCAGGGCAGGTTGGCCCGGTTGAACCTGCTCTGGTAAACCGGGTGGGGTATGCCGATTTGTGACAGAGCCATGCCGGTTCCGCTCACGACGCTCATCCCTGCCCATGCTATTGAGGATTGGCGTATTTTCCTTCATCGCCGCATCCTGAAAATTCCCCGATGGCCATTGAGTCACCTTCGCTGCCGCTCACCGGGCACAAGCCCGGCGCGATGGTGTTTGCCATTCTTTACATGTTGGAATCGACCACCAGGGCGCTGGTCCTGACCGTGATGCCGCTGCAGGCGCTGGAGATCTTTGGCTCCGACGCGAAGGTCAGCGCGCTCTATTTCGGCGTCACCTTCTTCGGTCTCATCGCCGGTTTCGGCGTGCCGATACTCATTCACCGCTATCGTCGCCGCTGGGTCTATTCGATGGGGTTGCTGGTGGGAGGGCTTGCCGTTGTCGCGCTGGCGTTCGACGATCCGCTGGGCCAATTCACCGGCCAGGTCCTGCGCACGCTTTCGAGCACGGCCTGCATCATCGCGCTGACGCTCTACGTTCTCGACTTCATCCCGCGCAATGATCTGGTGCGCTACGAACCGCTGAAGCTGTTGCTCGGCACCTTGCCCTGGGGGCTTGGGCCGTGGATTGGGATCCGGCTTTACGAATCCTATGGTCCCTGGTCGGTTGCCGCAGCCGGGATGGGAACGGCGCTCATCGCCATGGCGCTGTTCGGCTATCTGCGCCTCACGGAAAACCCGGCGGTGGCCGCGGCTACCAGGCCACCACCCAATCCGATCGAGAGCATCGGGCGCTTCGTAGGCCAGCCCCGTCTGCGGCTTGCCTGGACCATCGCGCTTGGGCGGTCCGGCTGGTGGTCCCTGTTCTTCGTCTATCCAGCGCTCTATTTCGACGCGCGTGGCGTCGATCGCGACTGGTCGGGTGCGGTTACCGGTGCCGCCAACATCCTGCTGGCGCTGTCGCCGCTGTTCGGCTGGTTGGGGCGGCGCTACGGCATACGCCTGCCGATCATGGTGGCGTTTTTCGGGGCCGGCATCACGACACTTGCCATCCCCTTCTTCTTTGACTCGCCACTGCTGGTCGCCATCCTGCTCCTGGTCGCGGCTTTCTTCGTGGTGATGCTGGATTCGCTCGGCAACATCCCGTTCCTGCCGGCGGTTCGGCCGCTTGAGCGGCCGCTGATGATGTCGGTCTTTCGCACCTATATCGATATTGGCAATCTACTGCCCTTTGCGGTCTTCACGGCCCTTCTGCTGTTCTTCGATCAGCGGGCGGTCTATATCGCCTATGGCATCCTGATGCTGGTGGTGGGTGCGTTCGCCAAATATTTGCCGCGTCGCATGTAGATGCGAGAGCTAGCTGCATCGCTTCAAGAAAGTCGCGGGAAAATCCCCACGGCAAAACCATCCCCTAGGCTAATCAAGGCGAAGAGGCTAGTATAACCCGTTGATTCTCCACTGAAGGGCCGGGTAGTCGGCTGCGGAATGTAAGACCGGATGGACGAGGAAAGCAAAGAGAGCGAGATGGCGCGGCGCCTGGCCCGCGCTGAAGCGGCGGTCGCTGATCTTGCCAAAAGCTATGTCAGCTGGGCCCTGGCCGATGTCGACAAGTGCGTCGACTTACTGGCGTCGGCCCGCAATGCGAAGGGTGTCGCGGATCTGCCGAACGGAGCCGTCGACGATCGCGTGATTGCAACACAGGCGCTCTACGCCATCGCCCACAATATCAAGGGTCAGGGTTCTTCCTTCGGTTTCCCCTTGATGACTAGGCTGGGCGATTCGCTCTGCCGATTGACCCGCGCCAAGCGGCCCTTTCCGGACGCCGATCTTGACCTTGTGGCAGCACATCTCGACGCCATGCGCCTGGTGCTGAGCCAGGAAATCCGCGGCGATGGCGGTGCGCTTGGCGACAAGCTTGCCCAGCGGCTGGAAACCCTGGTCGCTCAGGCGCTAGGATCGGAAGCCGGCGCCGACCTCATCAGATAGCCCCGCAGATCGTTCCCTGGGCTAGATCCGCTCGGCCAGCCAGATGGCAAGGCGCGAGCCTGCCTTGATGGCGCTGCTCAGCACAGGATAGGCCGGCGCCTGCTCGGCGCCATGGGCGAGGCCCGTGTCGCGGTGCTGCACTTCCTCGGCGCGGAAAGTCTCGATCTTTTCACGGATGGCAGGCTCCATCGCGCCGAGTTCGACGGTCTGCTGGCGGTAATGCTCGTCGATAACCTCCTCCACGGCGACCGTGCAGGCCATGGCGGCCTTCGGCCCCATCAGGGCGGTGGCGGCGCCGAGGGCAAAGCCGGCGACATGCCAGATCGGGAACAAGACCGAAGGTCGTGCGCGGCGCTCGACCATCAGCTTCTCGAAGGCCTGCAGATGGACCAGCTCCTGCTCCAGCATGTGTCGGATGACATGGCCTTCGGGTTTTTTCCCCAAGACGGCCAGCTGCCCCTCATAGATGCGCTTGGCGCCATATTCGCCGGCATGGTCGACACGGATGATCCGGTCAAGCAATGCCTCGGGGCTGAGATCGCCGGGCAGGCTGCGGCTGGAGGGCGGCGTGGCGATCGGCGCCGGCGACTTCACCCCATCATCCCCCTGTTCACCCTTTATCGACATGCCGGCCTGTTCTCCTCAGCGCGTGGCGCGGGCAAAGCCCCAGAAGGCGAAAGCCGCCAATGCCAACGACAGCAAACCATTGTAGCCTGCCATGGAAATGCCGAACAATTCAAAGGCTACCTCGTCGCAGCGCGTGACGGGCGCGTTCATGATGGCAGCATCGAGATCGGCACCGGAGAGACCCGAAATACCGCCGACACAGCTCGCGGCACCTTCCCACCAGCCCTGCTCGACACCGACATGATGAAGCGCGATACCGGCGCCGGTCAGAAAGGCGACGCCGACAAGGGCTACGACCCAGCGCCGCCATGGTGAACGGCTGCCCAGCATTATGGCAACGATGGAGAGGGCGATCGCCGCCCAGTAGGCGTCACGTTGCAACAGGCAAAGATGGCAGGGCGCCAGACCGAATCCGTATTGCGACAGCCAGGCGACACATAGGGCAGCGAGGCTGGATCCAGCCGTCAGCCAGGGAACATGGCGGGGATCAACAAAGCTTTGATGACCTTGACGTGACACGATCAATCCTTTCGCGCCAGGACGATTCTTCAGAAAATATACTTGAGCACGACGAAGCCACCGACCAGCAACACGACGAACAGGGTCGTGACCAAGGTCAGCCTCTTCTCGATAAAGGCGCGCACCGGCTCGCCAAAGAAGAACAGCAGGGTGGCGATGATGAAGAAGCGCCCGCCGCGGGTGGCGATCGAAGCCAGGATGAAGATCTTGAGGTCGAACCCCGCCATGCCCGAGGCGATGGTGACGAATTTGTAGGGGATCGGAGTCAGGCCCTTGATGAGAATAATCCACAGGCCCCATTCGGCGAACATGGCCTGGAAATCGCCCATGGCATCGCGGTAGCCATAGAAGGCCAGGATCGATTGCCCGAGGCTCTCCAGCGAATAGCCGATAAAATAGCCGGCAATGCCGCCCACCACCGACGCAATGGTCGCCACACTGGCAAAGGCCCAGGCGCGGCGCCGGTTGGCCAGCACCATCGGGATGAGCATCGGATCGGGCGGAATGGGGAAAAAGGAGCTTTCGGCAAAGGAGACCAGCGCCAATGCCCATAGCGCGCGCGGACTTTCCGCCAGACGCATGATCCAGTCATAAAGGCGACGCAGCACGTAAGGCACCGATCTAGCTGAAGAAGGTGACCCTCGTATCAGGTCGTTCGCGACCGCACAATGCCGGCCATGCGCCAGCCACGGCTTTAGTGCAGGCGCAGCAGCGTTTCCGCATGGCTCCATGTACCGGGGGTGATGATATCCGCCTT
>NZ_CAMDRA010000016.1 GCF_945906275.1 Dongia mobilis | reverse complement strand
CTCGTTCTGATTATTGCCGGAGTTATCATGATTGTTTCGACGCGCGGGGATAAGTGCCATTCGCGGCCACGGCGCCTTCTACCTGCCTTGGCCGGCGTCGCTTTGTCGAGCCTCATGCTGCTGGCCGCCTGCGCCCCCACCGTAACCCCTCCGCCGCCGGTAAGCCAACCGGCCCCGGCGCCCGCCCCGGCACCTGTGGTTCAGGCGCCGAGCACACCGGTGGAGCCGATCGACACGGATATCAAGGTTGGGCTCCTGCTGCCTCTCTCCGGTCCGCAGGCGAGCCTCGGACGCTCCATGCTTCAGGCCGCCGAAATGGGCCTGTTTGATGTCGGCAGCGAGAATTTCAAACTGGTTCCGCGCGACAGCGCCACATCCGGTGGCCCCGCCGCGGCCGCCCGCGATGCGCTGGCCGACAAGGTCGACGTCATCCTCGGGCCGCTCTTCGGTGCCGAGTTGAAGCAGGCGGCAATTCCGGCCATGGCCGCCCGCGTGCCGATGGTGAGTTTCAGCAACGACAATTCCCAGGCGCAACCGGGTGTCTACATCCTCGGCGTGACGCCTGAAAGCCAGATCAGCCGCGTCGTCGCCTATGCCGCCTCGCAACAGGTAAAGCGCTTTGCCATCATGACGCCGAATTCGCCTTTCGGGCGGATCGTTCTCAGCGCCTATCAGGAAGCTGTGGTCAAGGTCGGCGGCACCATCTCGCAGGTGGTCTTCTATGACCCGAAATCCCCTGACCTCACCCTGCCGGTGCGCGAGATGGCCGATGCCTACAAGCGCAGCGGCTTCGACGCGCTGATGATCCCCGAAGGCGGCCAGAAACTGCGCGCCTTCGCCGCCATGCTGCCGGCCTTCGAGATTCCGACGGGCCTTGTCCGCCTGCTGGGAACATCACAATGGCAGGACCCGGCGACGGCCGCCGAAGGCGCCCTCGTGGGCTGCTGGTTTGCCACTCCCGCACCGGAACGCTGGCAGGCCTTTGCGCAGCGCTACGCCGCCCTCTATGGCACGCCGCCTGACCCCCGCGCCGGCATCGTCTATGACGCCGTCACTTTGGCGGTGGCATTGGCACAGACCAGGGAAGGTGGCGATTTCAGCACGACGCGCATGACCAACCCGTCGGGATTTGCCGGAGTCACGGGCGTGTTCCGCCTCGGCGCCGACGGGAAGGCCGAGCGCGGCCTCGCGGTGATGGAGGTGGCTCCCGGCACCTTTACCGTCAAGGATCCAGCACCAACCACTTTCGCAGCAGTGATCAACTGACGTCTTAGCCCAGCAATTCGAACAGCACGGCATTGAGGCGCTGGCGGCCGGAATCGGTCGCATATAGCCGCCCGTCGCGGATATCGATGAAGCCACCCTCGCTTAGCCGCCTTACGCGCGCGGGATCAAGGCAATCGGCGAAGACCCTGCCCGTCTCTGCCTCGAAGCGCGCGAGCGGGATGCCCTCGGCCAGGCGCAGGCCCATCATGGTGAGTTCACTGATGCGCGCTTCCCTTTCCACCTCGTCCATCTGCCGCGTGGCATGGCCTTGGGCAGCCACCATTTCCAGCCAGCGTTCGGGCGCCCTGTGCTGGCGCGTGGCGAATTTGCGCCCGTCCAAGGTCAGGCGGCCATGAGCGCCCGGTCCGATGCCGACATAGTCGCCATAGCGCCAATAGGTGAGGTTGTGGCGGGATTCCGACCCTGGTCGCGCATGATTTGAGATCTCATAGGCCGAAAGGCCGGCTTCAGCGAGGCGCGCTTGAGTCAGCTCGAACAACTCCGCCTGGGTATCTTCATCCGGCAGCACGAAGTCGCCGCGTGCATAGGCCTGTTCGAACACCGTGCCGGTTTCGATGGTGAGTTGATAAAGCGAGATGTGGTCGGCAGCAAAACCAAGGGCCCGCGCCAACTCCGCATCCCAGACGTCTGGCGTCTGGTTGGGGCGGGCATAGATGAGATCGAAAGTGAGGCGATCAAAGACGTTTGCTGCCAGATCGAGTGCAGCCAGGGCTTCGCTCTGATCGTGCTGGCGACCAAGGAATTTGAGATCGGCATCGTTGAGCGCCTGGATGCCGAGCGACACGCGGTTCACGCCAGCCGCGCGGAAACCCTTGAGCTTATGGGCCTCAACCGATGTCGGGTTGGCCTCCAGCGTGATCTCGATATCATTGGCGACACGCCAATGCCGCGCCACAGCGTCGATCACCGTTTCAGCCGTGGCAGGATCCATCAGGGAAGGTGTCCCGCCGCCAAAGAAGATGCTGGTGACAGTCCGATCCCGCGTCAACGCGGCGTAATGCGCGAGTTCCTTGAGATAGGAGTCCCGCCAATCACTCTCCTCAACCCGCTCCCGTACATGGGAGTTGAAATCGCAATACGGGCACTTGGCTCTGCAGAAAGGCCAATGGATATAGATCCCGAAACCGCGAGGATCGTTGAGCGAGGTCATCCGCGCCGGCGGTTGCGGCGCCGACCGCCGTCATCACCATCCGGCTGCGTCGCGACCTTGGGGAGCGGCAAGTTCACCGACTTCGCCAGATGCGGATAGGGAGCCGTCTTGTGGGGCAGCGCCATCGCATCGATGAAATGCTCCTGGAATTTTGCCTCGACCGCGGTTTCGATCTTTTCGACCTGCTTCACCACGCGCGCGATTTCATCACGCGCGCCAAGGTTCAGAAGCGCGATGCGCGCACCAGTACCTGCGGCATTGCCGGCCGAGGTTACCTTGGCCAGATCGCAATCCGGAATCATGCCCAGCACCATCGCGTATTTGACGTCGATATGGCTGCCGAAGGCGCCGGCCAGCGTGATCCGATCCACCTTGTCGACGCCGAGCTTGTCCATCAGCAGCCGCGCGCCGGCATAGAGGGCGGCCTTCGCCAGCTGGATGGCGCGGATATCGTTCTGCGTGATCTTCAGCTGCGGATGACCATCATGCAGCAGATAGAAGAAGGTGCGGCCATCGGCCTGGATGCGCGGGCTCTTTGCCGCCATGCCGCCATCGATGACACCGTCCTGGGTGAGGATGCCGGCGAGGAACATTTCCGCCAGCGCCTCGATGACGCCGGACCCGCACACGCCGGTGACGCCGAACGCCTCGGTCTCCTTGGCGAAATCCGGATGGTCGGACCATAGGTCTGAACCGATCACCTTGAAGCGGGGCTCCAGCGTCTCGCGGTTGATGCGCACGCGCTCGACGGCGCCAGGCGCCGCGCGTTGGCCGCAGGAGATCTGCGCGCCTTCAAAGGCAGGGCCGGTCGGTGAGGAAGCGGCGAGCAAGCGATGCCGATTGCCCAGCACGATCTCCGCATTGGTGCCGACATCAACGATCAGCGTCATCTCGTCGACATCATAGGGTGTCTCGGAAAGGATCACGCCGGCCGTATCGGCACCGACATGCCCGGCGATGCAAGGCAGCACGTAGATGCGCGCATTGGGATGAACCCTGAGATCGATTTCCGTGGCCCAGATCTGCACCGGCCCATCGGTGGCGAGCGCAAATGGCGCCCAGCCGAGCTCGATCGGATTAATGCCGAGCAGCAGATGATGCATGATCGGATTGCCGACGAAGGTGCATTCCAGCACGTCTTCCTGGGTGCAGCCGGCTTCCTTGACCACCGCCTGGACGAGATCGTTCAAGGCTTCGCGCACCGCCTTTGTCATGTCGACGTCGCCGCCCGGATTCATCATCACATAGGAGACGCGGCTCATCAGATCCTCGCCAAAGCGGATCTGCGGGTTCATGAGGCCGGAAGATGCCACCACCTCGCCGGTGCCGAGGTCACAGAGATGCGCCGCGATCGTGGTTGAGCCCACATCCACCGCGAGGCCAAAGATCTTGTCATGAAAGCCGGGCCAGACGGCCGTGATCTGCTTGCCCATGTGGACCGCGACCGTCACCTTCCACTCGCCCTTGCGCAGCGCCTGCTGCAGGCCCTGGATCGCGCGCACGTCGCAATCTAGGCCTTCGAGATTCCATTGGCTTTTGAGTGCCTTTTCCAGGCGCTGCAGGTCGCCGGTCGGGTCATGCATGTCCGGTTCCTGGACCTCGACATAATGCAGGCGGATGACCGGATCCAAGGTGATGTCGCGCATCTCGGCGCGCTTGCGCACCACCTGCTTGTGCACCTGGCTGTCGGCCGGCACATCAATGACAAGATCGCCCAGCAATTGCGCCGAGCAGGACAGGCGTCGGCCCGGCTTCATGCCACGCTTGTCAGCATAGCGCTGCTCGGTCGACGAGAAGTCCGAAAGATGGTGTGCGTCGGACGTGACGCCGAGCTTGGCGAACTCCCCTTCCGACACCACGACCTGGCAGCGCCCGCAGATGCCGCGACCACCGCAGACGGAATCGATGTCGACACCCAGCTGCCGCGCCGCCGTCAGGATCGGCGTACCTTTCTGGAAGCGGCCGCGCTTGCCGGACGGCATGAACACCAGCCAGGCATTGTCGCCGTTTTCAGCGCCGTTGCCGTGATCGAGGTTAGCTGTGCCGACATCTGCCATGACATGTGTTCCTGCAATGATCGTGTGGTCTTTAGGGGCCTAAAAATGCCAAACCCCATCCTTGGCTTCAAGGATGGGGAAGGGTCTTCAGTCGCTTTCAATCCGCACCCCAACCCACTCCCCACTTAGTGGAGAGAGGGCTGGGGTGCGGGGGAACTTTTCTAAGTTACGCTCCCGCCGTCTCCGGCGCGCCGCCGCCGGCGGCACCACCGCCACGACGGCCGCTGCGCTCGCGGCGGCCACGATCGCCTTCCGCCGCCGGTTCGCGAAAACGCTTGATCCAATGGGCGCAATGCGCGTCGGTGCCCATCAGCACGTCAGCGCCCCAGATGCCGGTCATTTCTTCCATGTGCAGCGGGTTCATGATGGCCGAGGTCATGCCGGCGCCGATCGCCATGGACAAGAACGCCTGGTTGAGGCTGTGGCGGTTCGGCAGACCAAAGCTGATGTTGGATGCGCCGCAGGTCGTGTTGACCTTCAGTTCTTCGCGCAGGCGACGGATGAGACTGAAGGCCGCGCGGCCGGCCTGGCCCAACGCACCGATCGGCATCACCAGCGGGTCCACGACGATGTCGCTGTAATGGATGCCGTAATCGGCAGCGCGCTCGACGATCTTCTTGGCGACAGCAAAGCGCACATCCGGATCCTCGGAAATGCCGGTCTCGTCATTGGAAATCGCCACGACGGCGGCGCCGTACTTTTTCACCAGTGGCAGCACGACTTCGAGGCGTTCTTCTTCGCCGGTCACCGAATTGACCAGCGCCTTGCCCTTGTAGACGGCAAGACCCGCTTCGAGAGCGGCCACGATCGAGCTGTCGATCGAGAGCGGGGTGTCGGTCAGCGACTGCACCAGCTGGATGGCTTCGGCGAGGATGCGCGGCTCATCGGCCATCGGAATGCCGGCATTGACGTCGAGCATATGAGCGCCCGCCTCGACCTGGGCCAGGGCATCCGACTTCACGCGGCTGTAATCGCCCTGCGCCATTTCGGCGGCCAGCAGCTTGCGGCCGGTCGGATTGATGCGCTCGCCGATGACGCAGAAGGGGCGATCGAAGCCGATCACGATTTCCTTGGTGGCCGAGCTGATAACGGTATCGGTCATAACTGATAGTCCTTTCTGAAACGCAATTACTTAGCTTACGCCAAGACGCTGACAGGTTCCGCGGGTCGCGGTGCGCGCTTGGGCTGGCGATTCTTCATCACGCCGGATGCGTGGATGATGTCGTTGACGAATTCTTCCTGGCGATAGGCCATGACATGGAGGCCATGCACGCCTTCGATCTCTTTGATCTCCTGAATTAGGTCGATGGCGAGCTGCTTGCCTTCCGCCTTCTCATTCTTGGATTTTTCCATCCGCTCGATGACCGCATCGGGAATATGCACGCCCGGCACATTGCTGCGCATCCAGCGCGCGGTCTTCGAGGAGGGCAAGGGGCCGACACCGATGAGGAAGAATGCCTTCTCATGCAGGCCCTGCGCGCGCACCTTGTCCATGAATGTGCGGAGCATCGGCACGTCATAGCAATACTGCGTCTGGATGAACTGCGCGCCGGCCGCAATCTTCTTGCCGATATGGGTGGCGCGATGCTCATAAGGCGGCACGAACGGATTGGCGGCGCCGCCTAAGAAAACGCGCGGTGGCACCGTGATCTTGCGGCCAGAGAGAAATTTTCCGTCATCGCGCATGCCGCGGATGCAGTTGAGAAGCGAGGTGGAGTCGAAATCGAACACCGGCTTGGCTTCCGGCTGGTCGCCGGCCTGCACACCGTCACCAGTCAGGCACAGGATATTCTGCACGCCCATCGCGGCCGCCCCCAGCACATCGCCCTGGATGGCGATGCGGTTCCGGTCGCGACACGAGATCTGCATGATCACCGAATAGCCGGCGCGGGTCAGCAGTGAGCAGATGCCGACCGAGGACATGTGGCAGTTGGCGCCGGAGGCATCGGTGGCGTTGATGGCGTCACACACTTCCGAGAGCACCAGCGCACGGTCATAGACGTCGCGCGGGTCGGCGGAATCCGGCGGATTGAGCTCCGCGGTCACCGCAAAGCGGCCAGAGCGCAGAATGCGCTCCAACCTGCCGCCGGACGAATGTCCAGGCAGGCTGGGGAGCGGTGCCGCGGGATCGAAATGCAGCTCGCTCATGCCGCCTTCCCTTCACCGGCGGGCGCTGGCGCAGCTGCGACCGGCTTCTTGGCAGGGGGCGCTTTTGGTGGCTTGGGTGCGAACTCACCAACTTTCTTGGTCATGCGCACGACGCGCAGCCAGGCGGACTTGCCCTTGATCGCGTTGTTCACCTGGATCTGCACGTCCTTGATCTTTTCAAGGTTGCCGTCCATGCGCTCGGCGCCGGCCCAGCCCTGCACCCAGACACATTTCATCTCCGGCTTCACTTCGCAATTGCCGTTGGGGCGGACGCCACCGCAGGGACCGTTGCGCAATGTCTTCGGGCAATTCATCGGGCAGGACATGCCGGTCGAGGAGAGGGCGCATTGCCCGCACATCTGGCAATCGAACAGGAACCCCTTGGTGGCCCTTTCCAATACCTGAAACGGTGCCTCGAGCTTTTCGTAGCCGATCTTGTTCCACAGCGGATGCAGCGCCACCACGACCTTTTCGAAAGCCTGGTAAAAGCGATTGAGGCCCTTTGCGTGGCGCACCGACCAGAGGCGCACTGCGTACATGGGATTTAGCCCTCGACTGCGGCGATGGCGAGACCACCGCGTTCAACGAACTCTTTCAACTTCTCTTCCGGGAAGGCCGCCTCGATCTCGGCCTGCGCCTTCTGCGCCTCGGCTTCCAGATCATCGCTCACCTCAACCGGCGTCGCCCGGCGCCATTCGCCAAGATACGAATCCGTGTCGCGGAGCTTGGCACGCATGGCGGCGCGGTCGATCGCCTTTTCGAAGCGCTCATCGAGCTGCTTCTTGGCGCTGTCGCGGCCTTTCTTCACGATGACCTGGGCGGGGATGTCGCGCCAGTAGACGACGATGAGCTGAGCCATCTGTTGTGATCCTATTGTTCTGCCTGGCCTATTGTTCTGCCTGACTCGCGACGGCCTTCTGCATGAAGGTCGCCATCTCGCCGTAACCGGTAAACCGCCGCTCGAAATCCAAACCCAGTCTCTTGGCCGCCGCCTCTGCCTTTGCCGTCAGCGCCGGATCGTCGATCTGTGCCAGATAAACGACACGGCGGTAATGGCCGAAATAGGCATCGCGCAATTCCGGATGGCGATCCAGGCCCATGCCCTGCCAGATCAGCCGCTCGAAGTGCCGCGCAATGTAATCGGTGAGGAAGAAGCTCCCCAATTCCTCTTCCATCAACTGATCGAACACCGCGGACCCTGCAAAAAAGTCATAACAATGCGGCCCGTCGATCCGTTCGACCCCTTCCTCCTTCAGCACCTCGTCCAGCAACCCACCGCTGCCACAGTCGCCATAGAGCACGAAGATGCGCTTGAAACGCTTCCGGCCCCAGCGGATCTTCGCCCGGACACCGGGCGGGATCTTTTCCGGCCGGTTATGCCAGATCGCCGGCAGGCAGGTCACCGCCAATTGCGCGTCCGACCAACCATTTGCGGCCCGCACCGCCACGAATTCCTTCGCCAGCGCGCCGCAGGCAATGATCAGGCATTCACCTTTGGCCACCGTCTCCATGCCAATTCTCACTTTCGCCCCATTGGTAGGGCCGTAACTTCATTATGGCTGCAATTGGGGCGACCGCTGATAGTCGATTAACGACGAGCCATCATGTCGCAAACTGAACTTTTCTCACCTGACAGTGAGGCGACTATGTCCAGGAAATGCAATTAGCAAAATTAAACGCATAAAACATATCATCCGAACACTTTCGCCTTTAAGGGAGCCTGGTTGCTGCGGCGCAATGTTTTTCTTGCTGCATTGCAGCATATGATTTATATTCAGCTTGTTAGAGGCTGAAAGGCGCGCTGTCATGTCTGATATTTCGATTCGATCTCTTGAAAGCAGACCGATTGCTTTCATATCACGTACAGTCGCGGCATTGTTCGTGGCTTGGTCTGCGGCCTGTCATGCGCCGCAGCGATCGAATTTAACCGACGCCCGGCAGATGAAGATCTCCGCCAGCTCGGTATAGACCCCAAGGCCTTTGCCTCTGTTCGCCTGATCTGATCGGCCGAACGACCAAAGGTCCGCCACCTGCCCTTCGCCTCAGATCACGGATGTACTGACTGATGCAGCGGCAGATGGCGACGGGATCGGCCTCTCCCTAACACCTCGCCAGATCACGGATGTACTGACTGGCCAGGTGCAGGGACGGACCACCGATTTCAATCGGCCCAAAGACCCGTCCCCTGCCCTTTGCCTCAGATCACGAATGTACTGACCGAGGCCGACGGCAGGGTGGCGCCGGGCCAACCTACTTCCCAGAAAAGTTCCTTACTGCGCGGCCTTGTTGCGGTCGAGTTGCTTGAGGCTATGGGCGATCCACGCGCGGGTCAGTTTTTCCTGGACCGAATTCTGGCCCAGGCGCTGCCGTAGCCCGGCGAAGTCGACATGGTCCAGTTCCTGGTCCTGGTTGAAGCAGGAAAACACCACGGTTTCCTTGCCAGTGACCGGGTCCTTATGCGGCTGCAGGCATTGGGCGCAGATTTCCTTCATCATGCATTGCATGGGCGAGTTGATCGAACCCACGGCGCAATGGGATTCCTTGAGATAGGGCTTCAGTACCTGGTGCCGCGCGCGCTGCACGGCGGCCATCATCCCATCCGAGCCAATGGCGATGATGCGGTCGACATCCTGCAGGCGAATGGGTACCTCGCCCAGCTTGCCTTCCGCATAATGCTGGATGCTCTCGATGATGTTGCCGACATGGGTCTTGTCCTGCGGTCGCGTGGGCTGAAATCCTGGCGCCTCGTCGCTGGACCAGATGACGATATCTGCCGCCGCCTCGATGTCGGCCACCTTGTAGCGATCCTGCAGTTTCTTGTAGCCGGCGAAATAGAGCACCTTGGAGCCCGCGGCGCGCAATGCTCGGCCGATTGAAAACAACACGGCATTGCCGAGACCGCCACCGGCCAGCAACACCGTTTCGCCGGCCGGCGTTTCCGTGGGCGCACCGGTCGGACCCATCAGGATCACCGGCTCACCCACCTCAAGTTGCGCGCAGAGTTCCGATGAGCCGCCCATCTCCAGCACAATGAGACCCACCAGCCCGTTCTCGGCATCGGTCCAGGCGCCGGTCAAGGCGAGCCCTTCCATGGCCAGGACAGTGTCCTTGGTGCGCGGTGCCAATGTCTCGAAATTCTGCAGTCGATAGAATTCGCCGGGCTGGAAATTGCCGGCAGCCTGCGGCGCCTCCACGACCACTTCGACAATCGTCGGCGTCAGGCGATTTACCGCGCGCACGCGAGCGCGCAGTCGCTGGTTCATCCGGGCCAGGAAGCTATCTGAACGCGTATCCACGGGCGCTGCCCGGTTCTGGAGCGCTGCCGAGACGACCGGCCAACCCTGCTTGGCGCTGCCCATCGCCTTCACCACATTGCCGGCAAAGCTCGGATGGAGATCGCCGAAGAAGCTGACCGAGCGCCCGTCCTCATGGGATTGCGTGATGACGCGCACCTCATTGGGCTTGGCGAGCTTTTCCGGTGTCACCACGGCGCCGTCATCGCCAAGCGCGCGAAAATACTGGCCATCGAGGCTGAAATTGGCGCTGTCTTCGCGAGCCAGCACCGTGTTTGGCCGCGTACCGGCCGCAACCAGAATGGCCCGTGCCGGCAGCGCATGCGAACTGCCATAGGCATGCTTCAGATGAATGCGTTCGGCAAATCCCTGCCCATCGACGTCGATGCTGGTCGGCGTCAGATTTTCTGCGAAACGGATATTCTCCTCCAGCGCCTTTTCCACTTCCTCGTGATTGAGGGTGTAGGAGGGCGCATCGACGAGGCGGCGGCGATAGGCGAGTGTCACACCGCCCCATTCCTGCAGCAATTCGGAAATGCGCGGCGCCGTACCGGCAGCCAGGGCGCGCGTGCGCTCGGCTCGGATGAGACGAGCGTGGCTCAGGAACTCGTCGACAATCTCAAGCTCCGTGGGCGACCATTGAGCTCGCAGGGCAGCTTCACCCGTTTCGGCGGTCAGCGCTTCAAAGCGGCTGAGGAATTTTTCGACCTGAACCGGATAGTAGGCCATGGCTTCGGTCGCGGTATCGATCGCGGTCAAGCCACCGCCGATCACCACAGCGGGCAGGCGCAATTGCAGATTGGCGATGGAATCGGCCTTTGCGGCGCCCGTCAATTGCAGCGCCATCAGGAAATCGGAGGCCATGCGCACGCCCTTGGCGAGACCGCCTGGCATGTCGAGCAAGGTTGGTTTGCCGGCACCCATGGCGAGCGCCACATGATCGAAGCCCATCTCCCAGGCCTGGGACAGCGTGATGGTACCGCCGAAGCGGACACCACCGAACATCGCGAAGGTGTGGCGACGTTCGATGAGCAGCCGGATGATTTTCAGGAAATTCTTGTCCCAGCGCACGGTGATGCCGTATTCCGCGACACCGCCGAAACCAGCCATGCTGCGGGTTCCCAGATCCTCGGCAAGATCGGAGGCATCGCGGATCGGCTTGAATGGCACACGGGCACCATCCCGCGCCACGCCGGCCAATTCGGGTGCCAAGGGCTCGATCTTCAGGCCATCGATCGCCACCACGGTATGGCCATCATTGAGGAGATAGTGGGAGAGCGTGTAGCCGGCTGGACCCAACCCAACCACCAAGACCTTCTTGCCCGAGACGGGTTTTGCAATCGGTTGGTGGAGATTGAGAGGATTCCAGCGCGTGAGCAGGCTGTAGATTTCAAAACCGTAGGGCAGCGCCAGAATGTCCTTCAACGTGCGCGTTTCCGCCTGCGGGATGTCGACCGGTTCCTGCTTCTGATAGATGCAGGCTTTCATGCAATCGTTGCAGATGCGATGGCCGGTGGCCGCGACCATCGGATTGTCGATGGCGATAATGGCAAGTGCGCCAAGTGGTTGCCCGCCCGCCTTGGCGGTATGCATTTCGGAAATCTTTTCTTCCAGCGGACAGCCAGCAAGCGTCACGCCGAACACGCTTTTCTTGAAAGTGCCGTCCTTTTCCTTCAGACCCTTGGCGCAACTGTCCTTGCCCTGGTTGTGACACCAGATGCAATAATTCGCCTGGTCGAGCGCGCCGACCAGATCCATGCCATGATCGGTGAGGGCAAAGCCCTCGCGGGGACGTAGTTTGTCGGCGGCCAGCTTGAACGAGGTGACGCCGTTGCGCGTCTCGGTCTCCATATGGACCAGATGCAGGGGGTCGATCTTGCGCGGCGCCTTGAACAGGACGCCATGGCGGTGCAAGACCTTGCCATCGTCGGACTGTGCCGCCCACGCCGCATATTGCAGGGCAAGATCGATACTGCGCCCATGCGCCGCTTCGTCCTTGCCCCACTGATCGACATGACCGGCAAACTGGATTTCGTCGAAGCTGCCGCCGAACAAGGCCGTGAGTTCATTGCGCAAGGCATCCGCGTCGATGGCGGCGATCTTGTCTGGACCATAGGCCTTCAGCGCCCTGCGCTGCACGAACAGGCGTTTGCACGCATAGAGCGGCGCCAGATCATTGTGCCGGGCCTGCAGGGCGCCCAGCTCGGCGCCAATGCCAAAGAGGGTGCCGAGGAAATCCTCCAGATGCCCAGCAAGATCGAGGATGAGCTGCGATTGCGCCTTTTCATCCAATGACACGTGCCCGGCACGGCCAGCCAGCAGGCGACCCAGAAGCGCCGGATCACCAGCGCCGAGGTCAGTCAGAAAATGACCATCAAGCCGGGCCAAACCCGCCGGATCGTAGAGATCTTCAAAACGCAGGCCGTGCGCCAGGACGAGATCTTCCATGCGGTAGCTTCCTCAATATCACACGAAACGCGCGGCATTCGGTGGCTTCGGGGGATATTATTCGTACACAAACAAAAACAAGCAAGGCCTTTCCCGGGCGGCCGCTGCCACAATCCTGGTTGAGGAAGTCGCGCAAGGTAACATTTCTCACACTCTTCGCGAATTCGTGCTTGGACTTTTCGTGCGCAATTCCAAATACTTGCCCATTCAACGGAGATCGAGTGCAGCATGGACAGCGTGGTGCGGAACGGCGACAGAGAGAAGCTGATCGCGGCCAAGGAGCAATGGGCCAGGCAGAGTCGCCTGCTGACCGGTGAAACCCGGCTACGCGAGGACGACAACCGCCTGCCGCCGGGGCAGCACCTGGTGACAAGCTGGCCGGTGCTGGATATCGGCATCACCCCCACCATTCGACCGGAGAGTTGGCGGCTGGATATAGGCGGTCTGGTGCAGCGCCCGGCCAGTTTTGACCTTACGGAGTTCGGCGCCCTGCCGCAGACCGCCCTGCGCAGCGATATCCATTGCGTGACCTCCTGGTCGCGCTTCGACAATGATTGGATCGGCGTCGCCGCACCGGACCTCCTCGCGGATGTCAAACCATTGGCCAAGGCACGATTCGTCCAGCTTGAGGCCTATGACGGCTACACCACCAACCTGCCTCTCGACTCCTTTGGGCGCGACGACGTGGTTCTGGCGACGCATTGGCAGGGACAGGTGCTGAGTGTCGAGCATGGCGCCCCGGTACGACTGGTCGTCCCGCAACTCTATTTCTGGAAAAGTGCTAAATGGCTGCGCCGGATCGAGTTTACCGAGATCGACCGGCCCGGCTTCTGGGAACAGCGCGGTTATCACAATTCGGGCGATCCTTGGCTGGAACAGCGCTATGGCTGAGGCTTGGATGGCAGGGTCCCGCGGCAGCCCGATTGTGATGCGCTTCACAGCAAGGCCTCTCGGTATCGGCTAAGTCTTTGGGCGAAGGCGGCAGGTCGGATGGGTCCGAACAGCCACCAGGTCCGTAACCAACAGAAAACAACCATCGAACAGGAGACCGATCATGTTGAACCACCGCCTGACACTCATCGCCGCCCTCACGGCGCTCAGCCTTGGCTTTGCCAGTTCCGCCTTTTCCATGGGGTCGGATTCCACCACGCCGGCCAAGAAGGCAGATGACTACAAGAAGGCGGTCGACCTGATCGAGGACGAAAAATACAGCGCCGCCATTCCCCTGCTGCAGAAATCCATCAAGGAAAAGGGCGAGTATGCCGACGCTCTCAATCAGCTGGGCTTTGCCAATCGCAAGATGGGCAATTGGAAGGCCGGCATGGAATATTACCTGAAGGCACTCTCGCTTGAGCCCAACCATCTCGGCGCCAATGAGTATCTGGGCGAGCTCTACCTCGAGCAGAAGGATTTGCCCAACGCCGAGAAACAGCTCGCGATCCTGAAGGCCGCCTGCGGCGATTGCGATGAATTTGACGAGCTCGAAGACTCGATCGACGACTACAAGGACGACAACAACATCAATTGAGATTGGACGGTCCCTCTCCCCTTACGGGGAGAGGGACTTTATCCCCGCCGCACCACCAGATATCCGCGCAACTTGCCGTCATCGCAGGGACGCACCATGGCGTTCAGGAGATGATCGACCGGTGCCCAGGCCGGTTCATAGTCGGCCTTGTAAACATCCAGCACCAGCACGCGGTCGGTCGCCGCATCATAAGCGGCAAGCGGCGAGAAATGACCGATATCGCTGCCATCCCCATAGAAATCATCCAGATGGAAATTGGCGATGAGGTAACAGCCATCGACCCGATCCAGGCTCTCTAGATCGGCACGAAACTGCGCGGCGGTCGCGACATCGAACGCCATTACCGAACGCCGCTCGACGCGCCAATCCTTGAGTGCATAGTGCTTCAGCGCCGTGTCGAGATGATCGGCGAGTTCCAGCAGCTTGCGCCCGCCGCCTTCCGGCGCGATGCCGGCCGGCCAACTGGTTTCCTTGAACAACTCCAGCAGGCGCTTTTCGCTCACCAAACCGCTGATGCGGTTCTGGCCCATAAGGCCGCGCGCGGCATTCAGCACCATCACGGCACTGGCCAGCGAGCAGGATGAATCGGTGTGCTGATGAATCTGATGCGGCATCAAGGCCCAGAAATTCGGCGCAGGATGGGTGCGAACATATCGATTGTCGCGGGAGAGCGGCGAGAGGGGAACAAGGTTCGGGTGGCGCAGGTCGTTCATCGGCCCAGTCTTTCATAAATCCAGCGCGTGGCCGCGAGGTAACCGGGGCTGGTCACAACCAGCCGGTCGCGAAGTAGCGCATTGGCCTTCGGCAAGGCGTGGAAGGGTACCGCCGGATAGGCATGGTGTTCGGCATGGTACGGCATGTTCCAGACCAGGAAGTACATGAAGGCGTTGGTGTAGGTGGTGCGCGTTCGCGCCAGCATATCTGCAGGCATGAGCGCGCAACCCCAATGTTCTGCCAGCAGATAGAGCCGCAGCAAAGGCTGACCAAGCAGTGCCGGAATGATCCAGTAACGGAAGGCGATATCGCTGCGGAAAGTCAGCGACAGAACAAGAATCGCTGCGATAAGACCCAGGATCAGGCGGGATTCGCGGACGACCTTCTGCCGCTGCTGGTCGTTGCCGTAGAAATCCTCTTCGACGCGGCCGAGGGCGCGCGTCATCAGCCCGCTCAATCGAAAGCGCCAATAGGTCAAGCCGCTCGTGTAAAGCAGCCACTCACGCCGCGTCACCGGGCGCGGCATGGCGAGTTCCGGATCCTTCAGAGGATCCTGGGTATGGCGGTGATGGGCGAAGTGAAAGGCGCGGAAATATTCCCGCGGCAGCACCAGGAGCAGCCCGATCACGAAGGCCACGCCATCATTCAGCGCACGGGTAGCAAAGGCTGTCCGGTGGATGGTCTCGTGCAAGGGTGCAAAGAGAAAGACCAGCACGGCACCATGAAGGAACATGGCCGGCCACATCCACAGACTGTTGCCACTTTTGGCAATCAGCAATCCGGTTATGACGAGCAGGGCGAGGTGACCGGCAAGGTGGACAAGGCCCGGCCGGTCGCTGCGCTCCAGCAGCGGACGAATCGCGACCGTGTCGCCTGGTGCCTTGTCTATGGGTGTTGCCGAGATCTCGCTCATTCATTCACCCGCAGCAATGGCAGTGGGCGGTGGGGTATCGCCGAATTGCCGTGCATCCATGATCGCCAGCACGCCCAGGGTCTGTTCCCGACCGCGCACGACCAGTTGATGCAGCGCATCCGGCTGTATTGGCAGCCCGGCCGCGCGCGCCACATTTTCCGAGATCACCAACTGGCAATCAAGCTCCTTGGTCGCGGTCTCGAGCCGGCTCGCGGTATTGACCGTATCGCCGATGGCCGTGAGATGCTGGTTGGGGCCATAGCCCATGTCACCGACGATGGCCGGGCCGAAATGAATGCCGATACCAATCCGGAGCGGCATCGGCAGATCGGCCTTCAAATGCCGGTTCAGCTCCTCGAGATTGACGGACATGCGACGCGCTGCCTCCAGGGCTTGGGTGCACGCGGCTTTGCCGTCGCCGCCTTCCATGCCGCTCTTGATGCCAAAAAGCGCCATGACGCCATCGCCAATGAACTTGTCGAGATGTCCGCCGGCACCGCTCACCGCCTCGCCCATGGCCTTGAAATACCGGTTGAGCAGGAACACGACATCATAGGGCAGGCGCCGTTCGGAAAGCTGCGTGAAGCCGCGGAGATCGGCAAACAGCACGGCAATTTCCATCTCGCGGCCGGAATGATAGTTGCCGCGCGCATGTGCCAGCTGCGGGCCAGCCTGGGCCGGCAGTAGCGGCGTCACGGTGACCGGCGCCACCGGGCGCAACTGGCAGGCAAGCCTGGTATCTGGTGCGGCACCGACACTCGTCAGAACGCGCTTTTCATCGTCGCTGGGCAAGGGCAGCTGGGCAGCGCCTTTCAGGATCTTGATGCGGCAGGTCGAGCAGCGGCCGCGGCCGCCGCACACCGAAGCGTGCGGAATACTGGCGCTGCGACTGGCTTCCAGCACAGTGGTGCCGGACTGGATATGCACGATCCCGCCACCTTCGTAAGACACCGCGATCGCGCGGCGGCGGTTGAGCTGGGCGCGGACCAGACGGGCGCCGAGAACAAAGATGAGCAGGCCACCACAGATCTGCAATCCCAGGTCGCGCAGCGCATATACTTCAGCCGCTGCTTCCTGATTGGGGAGGTTGTCCCGTTCTATGAGGGCCGGCAACCAGGTCTCGTCTTCCAGTTTCTCGGCAATGGCGCGGCCGGAATCGGCAAAACCGATCAATGCCAGGACCGGAATGGTCACGGCCAGGGCATAGAGATAGGCCTGTGCCCTCGGATACCAGGGCTTGAGACGCAGCCAATAGGCCATGCCGATACAGCCATGGACCCAGGTGACCAGAATGGCGATCGCCTGCAGGGCGCCGTTCCAGGGCTGGAACACCCACAGCGTCAACAGCACATAAGCGTAGGAATCCTTGAAATGATAGTGTTCGCTCGCATAGGCGGTGCCGAGTATGTGGAGCAGCAGCAAGGGCGGCGTGGCGAGGCCCAGGACCAGCTGCGCCGCTTCCCAGAACGGCATCTTCAGGGAATGGCGACGATAAAGGGCCAGCAGCGCCACCAGGATGTGGAGGAAGGCAGTCATGAACAGCAGCAATTCGATCGGCGGAAAGCGCCAGAAGGCAAGAAATACGGAACGTCCGGCTTCCAGCCACTGCAGCGAGACGATTCCCAGGGCGTGATTGAGATTGTGGGTCAGCACGTAGGAAAACAACACCAACCCGGTCAGGAGTCGGGTGCGCCCGAGATATCTGTTCCAGTTCGCAGTGATTCGCCCGATCGCCGGCAAGGTCATGCAGCTCCCACATAGGTAGCAAGTGCCGGGCGGGTTTGATTAAGAACCGGCGGTTTGATAATAGTCGCAGCCATGACCGAATGGAAACCGCCTCACTTGCCCGCGCAGATTTTCGTCAATCCGCGCCTCAGCCCGGCCGAAGACAGCCTGGAACGGGCCGCCCCCGGCGTGGTCGACGCGGCTGGTTTTGCCCGTGCCTGCGCCGAGATCAAGGCCTGGCCCGGCTATCAGCCGACAAGCCTGCGCTGCCTCGATGGATTGGCTGAAAAACTCGGGGTGGGTCGCATCTTCTATAAGGACGAGAGCACGCGCTTCGGCCTGGGCGCCTTCAAGGCAGTGGGTGGCGCCTATGCTGTGCTCCGCCACCTGCAGGACAGGCTGGGTGGCGACGTCACCCTTGCCGACCTGCTTGCCGGCAAGTACCGCGACCGCACCAAGGACATCACGGTGAGCACTGCGACCGACGGCAATCACGGGAAATCCGTCGCCTGGGGCGCCAAGCTGTTCGGCTGTCGCGCCGTCATCTACATCCATGCCGGTGTCAGCGTCGGGCGCGAGAGTGCCATTGCCGCGTTCGGCGCAGAGATGCGACGCATCCCGGACAATTATGACGCCTCGGTCCGCGCATGTGCCGCGGATGCCGCAAAGAATGGCTGGCAGGTGATTTCCGATACTACCTGGGACGGCTATCAGGAGATCCCGCGCCACGTCATGCATGGCTATGGCGTGATGATGGATGAGGTGATGGCACAGTTGCCGGCGCATGAGGATGTCACGCATGTCTTTATCCAGGCTGGTGTCGGCGGACTGCCGGCAGCTGTTGCCGGTTACCTGTGGCTGGAGTTGGATGCCTTGCGACCCAAGATCGTGGTCGTCGAGCCGGAAAAGGCTGCTTGCCACTTCGTAAGTGCCCAAGCCGGCAAGCCCACCGCCGTCACCGGCAAGCTGGATACGCTGATGGCGGGCCTTGCCTGCGGTGAAGTTTCGCCGCTGGCATGGACCCTGCTCGACAAAGCGAGCTTTGCCTTCATGACCGTGCCGGATGACGCGGCGGTGTTTGCGATGAAGGCGCTGGCCGCCGGCAATGGTGCCGATGCCAAGGTCGTGGGTGGCGAGGCGGGCGTTGGTGGCCTGGCCGGGCTGATCGCCGCCGCCGTCGATCCCGCCGCACGCGCCACGCTGCTGCTCAACAGGAACTCCAAGGTTCTTGTCATCGGCAGTGAAGGCGCCACCGACCCGGTGCTCTATGCCAGGCTGGTCGGCCAAACACCGGAAGAAGTGATGGCGGCATGAGCGACGATCTCGCGCAGAAGGGCCAGGCTGAAGGCCGCCGCCTGATGCAGGACAAGCTCGCCCGCCAGCAGCGCCGGGAAGAACGCATGCGCATGCTGGCGTCCGGCCCGCCCTCGCCCTGCATCAGCGTTTGCCAGATGGATCCGATGACCGGCTATTGCGTGGGCTGCACCCGCACCATCGACGAGATCCGCGACTGGATCATCTCCAGCCCCGATGACCGCAACGCAATCCTGGCACGGATCAAAGAGCGCCGCGCGAAAGCGGCCTCCTGATGACTAATCAAACCAAGCCAGCAGGTGCGCGCGCTGACAACGACGCCACGGGCCTCGTCCTGCTGGCGCTCATCACCCTGTTCTGGGGCGTCAACTGGCCGGCGATCAAACTGTCGGTCAATGAAGTGCCGGTCTGGGCGTTCCGCACCATCTGTCTGCTGGCGGGTGCGGGCGGGCTCTTCGCCATCGCCGCTGCGGCAAGGCTGCCGCTGCGCATCCCGCGCAAGGATCTGCAACCGCTGCTCATTGCAGCGCTTGGCAACATCACCGGCTGGCATCTCTTTTCGGCACTCGGCGTCATGCACATGCTGCCCGGACGCGCCTCGATCCTCGCTTTCACCATGCCGCTTTGGGCCGCCCCCATTGCGGCGATCTGGCTCAATGAAAAGATCGATGGGTTGCGTCTCGCGGGTCTTGGCGTCGGCATGATCGGCCTCCTCGTCCTCATCGTGCCGGACTGGGCCAATCTCAGTGCAACGCCGCTCGGCCCCGTCTTCATGATCCTGGCCGCCATCTGCTGGGCCTTCGGCACCGTTGCCTTGAAGACACACCGCTATTCGATGCCGACCACGTCCCTGGTCGCCTGGCAGATGCTGCTGGGTGGCGCGCCGATTTTCCTCGGCGCCCTCATTTTCGATCATGATTTTGATCCGGCCGCTGTCAGTTCTCTTGGCTGGTGGGCGGTCGCCTACGCGGCCCTCATCCCGATGGTGTTCTGCCACTGGGCCTGGTTTCGGGTCGTTGCCCTCTATCCTGCCGTCGTGGCTGCGATCGGCACTCTGGCGATCCCTGTGGTCGGCATCATCTCATCGGCCATGATTACCGGCGATCCGATTGGCTGGGATGAAATCATGTCCCTTGCCCTCGTCGTCTTCGCCCTGTTCCTGGTGCTGGTGGCGCCACAATTGCGGCGAGTGCGGTAGCAAGTCCAAGCCTCGACGCAGCTTGCCCCGAGACTTTTGGCTGTATATGTTTGATCATCGCAAGTGAAAAATGAGAACAGCCCCATGCCATCCTCAAGGTCAATCTGGACCATATCCTGTCTTGCATTGCTGTTCACATTGGGAATCGCCGGAGGGGCAGATATCTCGACAGCGCGAGCCGAGGAAATCTCCGACCCAAATGCTTGGTGCGAGTCCTTCGGCGAGCAGCTAAGCAAGAGAAGCGAGAACGAAGCGCTTGCCTTTGTGATTGCCGCTTCAAAGGGCCGGTTGCAGACGCAGGTGGCTTCAGTTGCAATGGCGCAGTTGACCGCCTTCACTGATTCCGGGGACTGGAAGTTTGACAAATTCTTGATTGAAAAGCGTTACAATGAGGCGCTTTCAAATGTATGGCGCGTCGTCGTGGTTGGCGAAACTTCATTGTTCTATCGCTGTTCTCTGATGAAGTTCGACGATGGCTGGCGCCTAATGGATCTCGATTTCAACACCGATCCGGAAAAAATCAGTCTGCCCTAAAGCGCAACATCTACCTTAGCGCCTCACAGCGACGCAGTTGAGCAGTGTTTCCTCGCGCTCCTTCGCTGGTTGAATTCCGAACCAGCGTTCAAGCAGGCCCAGATCGTTGCGACTCCACCACAGATAGGGATAGGAGATCGAACGCGCCGGCACGTCGAATCCAGCATCCCGAATCATGGCGAGATGTTCTTCCGCTGTCCGCTGCACATCCATCGGATGGCGGAACAGCAGGCGGATCATGGGCGAGTGAATGTACTTCCGGGTTGATTCCGCGAACAGGAACAGGCCGCCAGGCTTCAGCACGCGATGAAACTCCGCCAGCGCTTCTTCCTGGTCCATTAGATGATGGAATGTCTGGTGGCAGAAAATCATGTCGACGGATTCGTCTGGCAGCATCAACCGCGACGAGGTGGTCTGCTGGAACTCGATGACGAGCCCTTCCTGCGCCGTTTCCAAAGCCGCGATCTTGAGCATCGCACCATCGACATCGATGCCGATCATGCGAGTCGGGCGAAAGCACTCCTGCAGCAGCCTGAAGGAGCGGCCACGACCGCAGCCGACATCGACGATGGTCGCATAGCGGGGCTGGCGATCCAGGACCAGGCACTCAAGATCACTCAACGCCCGCTTGAGCACGTGGACAGCCCAGGTTTCGGTCTTCAGAAACCAGATGCCAAAGCGTGATTCCGGCACGAACATGCCGGAGTTGAGCGCGTCGTTGCGCTGGTAGGTGGGCGAGTCCATCTTGGGCCTGGGCTTGGTAGCGTCTCAGACGTTGATGCCACTCCAGATTGAGAAGAGCAAGGGTTCGCGCCTCGACCCGACTATGCTGCTGTCCCACCAACGGTCAGGGCGTCGATACGCAGGGTCGGCTGGCCGACACCGACCGGGACCCCCTGGCCCTCCTTGCCGCAGGTTCCGACACCGGTATCAAGCTTCATGTCGTTGCCGATCATGCCAACCTTGGTCAACACGTCCGGTCCATTGCCAATGAGAGTCGCCCCCTTCACGGCCGGGCCGATCTTGCCATCTTCAATGAGATAGGCTTCGGACGCCGAGAACACGAACTTGCCCGAGGTGATATCGACCTGACCACCGCCGAAATTGACCGCATAGAGGCCCTTCTTGACCGAAGCGAGGACGTCCTCAGGGGCGTGCTTGCCGTTCAGCATGATGGTATTGGTCATGCGCGGCATCGGATTGTGGGCGAAGCTCTGGCGCCTACCATTGCCCGTCGGCTTCATCCCCATCAACCGCGCATTCTGCCGGTCCTGAAGATAACCTTTGAGAATGCCGTCCTCGATCAAGGTCGTGCATTGCGTGGGTGTCCCCTCATCATCGATGGTGAGCGAGCCGCGCCGGTCCGTGAGCGTGCCATCGTCCACGACCGTGACACCGGGCGCTGCGATGCGGCTGCCCATCAGCCCAGCAAAGGCCGAGGTCTTCTTCCGGTTGAAATCTCCCTCAAGGCCATGGCCGATGGCTTCATGGAGCAGGATGCCCGGCCAGCCTGGCCCAAGCACCACCGGCATTTCGCCGGCGGGAGCCGGGATCGAGCCCAGGTTGACGATGGCCTGGCGCAGCGCTTCATCAGCGCCCGCTTGCCAATGGGCTGGATCGACCACGCCGTCATAGGTAACGCGACCGCCGGAGCCGAAGGAACCGGTCTCCATGCGACCGTCCTGTTCCACCATGACCGAGATATTGAGGCGCACCAGTGGGCGAACATCGGCCATCCGCTGGCCATCGCCACGGATGATCTGGATTGCCGACCAGGAGCCGGAGATCGAGCACATCACCTGCCGGACGCGTGCGTCCTTGGCACGGGCATAGGCGTCGATTTCCTCCAGCAACTTCACCTTCCGCTCGAACGGCAGCAGACCGAGCGGATTGTCCGGAGCGTAGAGTTGGCGGTTGGTGCCGACCGGGCCTACGTCAAGGGCACCGTTATGCCCGGCATGGACCGCCTTTACGGTCTGCGCAGCGCGGGCAAGCGCCGCTTCGGAGAGGTCGCTGGCATGAGCATAGCCGGAGATTTCACCAGCAATGGCGCGTAGCCCGAACCCCTGGGTAGTATCAAAGCTGGCGCTCTTGAGCCGCCCGTCATCGAATGACAGTCCTTCGGACTGCTCGTATTCGAGATAGAGCTCGCCATCGTCGGCTCCGTTGAGGGCATCGCCGACCAGGGTCTCTATCTTGCCCCGGTCAAGGCCGGCGCGTTCGAAAAACAGCTGGTCGGTGGTGGCGAGATTGGACATCGGTCTAAGCTCCGCATGCGGCGAATGATCAGGTTTTTAAAGATATAGGACGGCAGGGGCGGAATTGCCACCGTCACCGCATTTCCGTCAGCGGAAGCGGGGTTTAGCCGGAAATACCGATGCGCCGTTCGATTTCGGCGAGAAGGCGGGGAATATCCACCGCCTCGCCGCCGCCGCTGGAGCGCTCGCCGGCCTGGTTGGCACCGAGATCGAGCACCGGAATCCGGCGCTGTTCCGCCACCGCGAGGAGCCGACGGCGCGATTCCTGGCGCAGCGGGTCGGGATCGCCAAGATCGACGAGAATGAGGCTCGGCGCCATCGAGCGCATGGCAACCAGGGCCAGTTCGGCCGTGTGCACGGTGGTGAGCGACACCGCTGGGATCTGGCCGAGGGCGCGTTCGATCAGCCGCACATGGGCTGGATTGTCCTCGACATAGAGCAGGCGTCGCTGTTCCCGGGTGATCCGCGATGTGCTGGCGACCTGGGCCGGCTGCTCGCCCTGGTTACCTGCGGATGCTGGCTGTTCGATGGGAGTCGCATGACCCTGGCCGGCGATCGGCAGATCGACCCAGAATGTGCTCCCCTCATCTGCCACGCTCTGATAGCCGATCCGGCCGCCCATCAGTTCGACCAGCTTCTTGGTCAAGGACAGGCCGATGCCTGTCCCCTCGATCGCCATGGTTTCGGCTCCCAGGCGGCTGAAGGGCACGAACAGTTCCGCCTGCCGCTCCGGCTTGATGCCAAGGCCCGTATCGCGCACTGAGATTCGCAGGAAACCGGGGCGCGTCTCGACGCAGGTGACGTCGACGCGGCCGCCCAGCTTGTTGTACTTGATCGCGTTGCTCAGCAGATTGAGAAACACCTGCCGCAAGCGCACACGGTCGGCCAGCATCTGAGGCAGGCCCGTTGCCGGCCTGGCCACATGCAACGTGATGGCGCGCGCCGCCGCCATGCTCTCGATGAGCGGCAGTGCGTCGCCGATGACCGCCAGCGCATCGATCGGCTCGATCTTCAGGCCGATGCGGCCGGCATCGATCTTGGCCAGTTCCAGAATGTCCTGGATGAGTTCGAGGAGATGCCGGCCGCCGGCCATGATGTCGCGCAAATATTCGCGCTGCTTGGCGAGCAAAGGCCCCGCATGCTCGGTTTCGAGGAGTTGCGCGTACCCTAGAATCGCATTGAGCGGCGTCCTCAGTTCGTGGCTCATATTCGCCAGGAAATCCATCTTGGCGCGGTTGGCGCTTTCGGCACTTTCCTTGGCCTGGCGCAGGGCAATTTCGGCCTGCTTGCGGCTGGTGATATCCTGCACCGTGCCGACGGAGCGCAGCGGCGTGCCGTCCTCGGCGTAGCTGGTCTGGCCGCGCACTTCGACATATTTGAGCCGGCCATCCGGCATCAGAAGGCGGTGCGTCAGATCGTAGGGCGCGCGGCTGGCAATCGCCTCGGCACTGGTCTTCTGGATGAGCGCGCGGTCCTGCGGATGTACGCGCTGCTCGAAGAGTTCGAATGTGGGGTTGGCGACGGCGTTCTCGATCTCGAGAATCGCAAACAACTCGTCGGACCAGATGCGCGATTCGTCGCGATGATCGATTTCGTAGGAAGCAAGGCGCGCCACATTCTGTGCTTCCCGCAGGCGCGTTTCGCTGGCGCGCAGTGCCTGCTCGGTCAGCATCATATGATTGATGTCTTCGATCACGCCAACCAGGCGATGCGGCACACCGTCCGGCGTGCGCGCCAGCGTCACGGTAATCCGGACCCAGACGATTTCACCTGACTTGCGGATATAGCGTTTTTCCAGCGTGTAGGGTCCGCGTGTCCCGGCAATCAGTTCGTTGCCCAGGCGCGCATCGATGGCAATGTCGTCGGGATGGGTGATCTCGGCAAAGCTATGCCCGATCAACTCGATCGCCGCATAGCCCGTGATCTCGCAGAAGCGCGGGTTGACACGGATGAAGACGCCTTCGAAGTCGGAATAGCAGATACCGACCGAGGCCTGTTCGAAGAGGGCGTGAAAAATCGAGTCCGATTCTTCGCTTTCGCTCATCGGGACGACCGGATTACGGCGCTTCTTGTCGGCCTGCTGCATCGCTCCTGTCTTGCCGGTCTTTACCGCACTCTGATGGGGGGAAGCGAGTCTAGGGCTCAAGTTGCTAAGGATTCCTTAGCCGAGACAAGGCATTGATGCAAAAGGGGTTTGCGGCGCAGATCAGGTCAGACGGACGCGGGGCGCCGACAGATGCCAGCGCCCCTTCACTCGATAGCTGTTGTCCACACCCCAAGGACCTGATCGCGAGGCGGGTCTCCGACGCCAGGAGCTAGTTCCACTCAATGTTGAAACTGTCGAGAGACATGCCCTGTTGATAGTCAACATTGGTGAGGATGACCGACCCACCATTGGCAAAGGTGAATTGCACATCACCTCCGGCGGTCTGGCCGATGTCGACATTGCCCGCCCAGCCATTGAAGACCAGGGTATCATCCCAAAGGTCAAAATCGTTGATCGACGCCTTGCCGTCATAATCGTCGACGGAGAAAGCAAGCTTGTCGTGACCTGTGCCACTCCAGGCATAGTCGAGAATGCCGTCAAAGATCAGGTAATCATCGCCATCCTCGGCAAAGATCGCGTTGACGCCATCGCCGCCACCGATGATGTCGTTGCCGGCACCACCATAGATCGTGTCGTTGCCATCTTCGCCGCTCAGAATGTCGCTGCCGGCATCGCCGAAAAGCTTGTCGTTACCGGCGCCACCGCTGAGCGAATCATGATCACCTTCACCATGGAGTTCGTCATCGCCGTTACCGCCGAAGAGGGTGTCGTTGCCGGCACCGCCCCACAATTCGTCATGGCCACTGCCACCATCGAGCTTGTCGTTGCCGTCGCCGCCGTAAAGTTCGTCATTGTCGCCGGCGCCATAGAGGGTGTCATTGCCGACAGCGCCATAGAGCACGTCATTGCCGTCGCCACCATGCAGGCCATCATTGCCTTCGTCGCCGAACAGCTTGTCGTTGCCTTCGTCACCGACCAGGCTGTCATCGCCACCCTAGCCGAACAGCCAATCATTGCCTTCGCCGCCATAGAGCTGGTCGAAATGGTCGCCGCCAGTCAACACGTCATGGCCGATGCCGCCATCCAGGACATCGTTGCCGGTGCCGCCATAGAGGGCGTCATTGCCGGCCTCGCCCCAGACCACGTCGTGGCCAGCGTCGCCATAGAGAGCGTCATTGCCCTCGCCACCTTCAATCTTGTCGTTGCCGCCAAGCCCGTGGACAGTATCCTGTCCGCCGAAGCTCTGGATCCAATCAGCCTTGTCGGTGCCGGCAAAGGCATTGTCGGCATTGGTGCCGGCCACATAATTGTAGAAGATGTAGCCAAGCTTCTTGAGAATGGTCGGGTTGATCTCGATCGGCATGATGGCTTTCCCCCGCTTAAATGGATGTGTCAAAGGACTTGCCGGTCTGTTGCCGGAGAGAGCGACGGCGTTCGCCGGATTTGGCATCCACGCTGTGACCGGCATCACCAAAACTTGTTAAAAGTGCGACTCTTACCCTCCCTTCCTGCCGGATGTCTTGCCATGCCATCTCCGCCGATCTGATTTGCCCCTTGCGCCACTGCCCGCTGCGCCGCCATGCCCTCAGTACCGACCGGCGTCACTGGACCCGGGGGCGGCGGCAGAAACAGGCGCATTGCAAGCCAGGGTGGTCGACGTGTAGGGTCCGCCCAAATTCATCAGACGAAAGACAAAGATCCCATGCGCCCATCCGGTCGCGCCGCCAACCAGCTGCGCCAGGTCGAATTTCTCGTCGGTTTCAACCGCCATGCCGAAGGCTCCTGCCTGGTGAAGTTCGGTGACACCCATGTCATCTGCACCGCCTCGCTTGACGAAAAGGTGCCGCCCTTCCTGAAGAACTCCGGCAAGGGCTGGGTCACCGCGGAATACGGCATGTTGCCGCGCGCCACGCACACGCGCGGCGACCGCGAAGCGGCCAAGGGCAAGCAGTCCGGCCGCACCCAGGAGATCCAGCGTCTGATCGGCCGTGCGCTACGCGCCGTCACCGATTTGAAGGCTTTCGGCGAAAAGCAGATCAAGATCGATTGCGACGTCATCCAGGCCGATGGGGGCACCCGTACGGCGGCCATCACCGGTTCCTATATCGCGCTCCACGAGTGCTTTCGCTTGATGAAGGAGATGGGTGCCATCAAGGCGATCCCGCTCATCGACCAGGTGGCCGCCATTTCCTGCGGTCTCTACAACGGCAACGCCGTCCTCGACCTCGACTATCCGGAGGATTCCAATGCCGAGGCCGACGCCAATTTCGTGCTCACCAACAAGGGCGGCATGGTGGAAGTGCAGGCGACCGCAGAAAAGGAAGCCTTTACCGATATCCAGTTCGCCGAATTGCTGGCGTTGGCGCGCCACGGCACGACCGAACTCTTTGCCATGCAGCGCGATGCCCTTGCCGCTGCTGCAGCGACGAAGAAGAAATAATGGCGCGGCGGTTTGACGGCGGGAAGCTGGTTCTTGCCAGCCACAATCCCGGCAAGTTGCGCGAAATCGTCGAGTTGCTGGCGCCCTATGGCATCGACGTGGTGTCGGCAGGCGCGCTGGGTTTGCCGGAACCGGAGGAAACCGAGACCAGCTTCATTGGCAATGCAAGGCTGAAGGCGGTGGCCGCGGCAACCGCCAGCGGCCTGCCCGCCTTGGCCGATGATTCGGGTCTCGAGGTGATGGCGCTGGACCGCGACCCAGGTATCTACTCAGCCAGGTGGGCGGGGCCTGCCAAGGATTTTGCCATGGCCATGGCGCGCGTTCTCGAGCTGCTCAAGGGCGGGCATGACCGGCGCGCTCGCTTCGTCTCCGCCTTGGCTCTCGCTTGGCCGGACGGACATTGCGACGAGTTCGAAGGAGACGTGTGGGGCGATATCGTCGATGCGCCTCGCGGATCCCGGGGCTTCGGCTATGACCCGATCTTCAGGCCAGATGGCTACGATATCACGTTCGGTGAAATGGACCCGGCCCACAAGCACGAGATCAGCCATCGCGCCGTGGCCTTCCGCCAGTTCGTCGCCGCCTGCTTCAGGAACTGAGCTAGACCGCCCGGCTGTGGCGCTTGTTATCCGGCGTCAGATAGGCGTCGAACGCCGCGGCCACGACGCGCTGGAAAGGCAGACCGCGTTCGGTCACGGTGACGTGCCGATCAATCAGATGAATGAGCCCGTCCTCGATGAGCGGCAGGAGCTGCGGCATGATTGTCGCCAGGTCGAAGTCAAACGCGCCCAGATCTACCGTGCCATAGCACATCAATTGCTCGATGATGGCGCGACAACGAACATCCTCGGCCGTCACGTTGACACCCTTTGCGACCGCCAGATGACCCTCGGCGATCGAGCGGGCCCAGGGTGTATTGTCAGGGGCGTTCTGAACATAACCTTGCGGCAAGGCTGAGATGGCGGAGGGTCCGAACCCGATGACTGCATCGGCACGATCGACGGTGTAACCCTGAAAGTTACGCTTCAGTGTCCGGCCATCGCGCGCCTGTACCAAGGCGTCGTCCGCCCGTGCGAAATGATCAAGGCCGATGCGACTGTAATCCTGCGCCGCCAGCACCTGCGCCGCCGCTTCAAACTGGCGAAAGCGGGCATAGGCATCCGGCAGGGCGATTTCATCGATCAGACGCTGATGTGGCTTCATCCACGGCACATGGGCATAGCCGAACAGGGCGATCCGGTCTGGCGCCAGGTCCGCCGCTTGGCCGACAGTGCGGCGCAGCCCCGAGACGCTCTGGAACGGCAGGCCATAGATGAGATCGAGATTGATCGACTGAATGCCGGCAGACCGCAATTTGGTGACACAATCCTGCACCAGATCGAACGGCTGCAGGCGGTTGACCGCCATCTGGACGACGGGGTCAAAATCCTGCACGCCCAGCGACGCCCGGCTCACGCCACAATTGCGCATCGTCGCAATGAAATCATCGGTCAGGGAACGGGGATCAAGCTCGATGGCAAGATCAAGGTCCGGCTCAAGCGCAAAATTGAAAGCGAGGGCCGCCATGATCCGCTGGAAATCACCCGGCGCAAGACTGTTGGGCGTGCCGCCGCCAAAATGGATGCTGCTGACGGTGCGCTGATGCCCCGCCGCCGCGAGCAACCCGCCGACCATCTCGATCTCGGTGATGAGCGTGTTCGCAAAATTGGCGATCGGCTGCGGTCGCGCCACGATCTGGGTGTTGCACCCGCAATACCAGCACATCTGCTGGCAGAAGGGGATATGCAGATAAAGCGAGAGCGGTGCCTCGGCTGGCAGGGCCTGCAGCCAGCCGGCGGCCACGCCCCCATCAATACCGGCATGAAAATGGGGCGCCGTGGGGTAGGAGGTATATCGCGGCACCGGACGGTCATAGACCGCGATGAGATGATCGGTAATCATGAAACTCAGGTTATGGATTGACCTGGGCCGCCACCTTGATTCAAATCAACGCCGGATGACATCGGCTGTGATGGCGGGACCAGATGGGTGCGACAAATTGGACGATCCCGGCACGCAAGGGGCTGGCCGTGCGCGTTGACGCGGGGCGGACCATCACGGTCGTCAATACCCATGGCACACAAGTGGTCGATACCTGGGCCTTCAACGCTGCCGACATGGCCGAGTTCATGTCGATGGAACATAGCCGGGCCGGATTCCGGCGCTTGTGCAGCCGGGTCGGCGATTCCTACCTCACCAACAAGCGCCGGCCGATTGTGACCGTAATCGACGACACGTCCCCGGGGCGGCACGACACCTTGATCGCCGCCTGCGACGTCTATCGCTATCAGGCGCTGGGTCATGCCGGGCATCATGACAATTGCACGGAGAATCTGCGCGATGCACTGGCAGCACTCGGCCTCACACCCACGGAAACGCCGGCGCCGCTCAATCTCTTCATGAACATCCCCTGGGAACCGAATGGCGACCTCTACTGGAACGAACCGATGAGCCTGCCCGGCGACAGCATCACCTTCCGCGCCGAAATGGATCTGGTGGCCGCCTTCTCCGCCTGCCCGATGGATCTGCTGCCCATCAACGGCAAGGATTGTGTGATCCGCGACGCTGAAATTGTGGTGAATTAGGCAAGCCTTTCAGAGGTAAAGCGCCGAGGCCGCCGATCGCTGTGGCCACGACATACACCAGACCGGGAAATTGCCCGACCGATGACCTTTGCCATGGGCAAGGGCCGGCAATCCGGTCAAAATGCCGCAACGCACCATATGCCATGATCGCTGTTAGATGATGGCACCCATTCCACCGGAAGGATCGATCATGGAACTCAAAGGTAAAGTGGCGCTTATCACCGGCGCGGCCAGTGGCATCGGCAAGGCCATTGCCGAGACGTACGCGGCAGCGGGCGCCGCGATCGCCATTGCCGATCTCAACCAGCAAGGCGCTGATGCGGCTGCGGCCGAGATTGTGGCCAAGGGCGGCAAGGCTATCGGCATTGCCATGGACGTCACAAACGAGGCAGCGGTCGATCTGGGCACTGACCTCGCCGTGGAGAAGTTGGGCGGGCTCGACATCATGATCTCCAATGCCGGGATTCAGATCGTCAAACCCATCGTCGAGTTTGCCTTTGCCGACTGGAAGAAGATGCTGGCCATCCACATGGACGGCGCCTTCCTCACCACGCGGGCCGCGATGCGGCACATGTACAAGGACAAGCGCGGCGGTTCGATCATCTATATGGGCTCGGTCCATAGCCACGAGGCCTCGAAGCTGAAGGCACCCTATGTCGCCGCGAAGCATGGTCTCCTCGGCCTGGCGCGCGTCGCCGCCAAGGAAGGGGCCGAATACAATGTCCGCGTCAATGTCATCTGCCCGGGCTTCGTGCGCACGCCGCTCGTCGACAAGCAGATTCCCGAACAGGCCAAGGCCTTCAGCATCACCGAGGAGCAGGTGATCAAGACCATCATGCTGAAGGATACCGTCGACGGCATCTTCACCACCGTCGAGGACGTGGCACAGACCGCCTTGTTCCTGGCCGCCTTCCCTTCGGCGGCGCTCACCGGCCAGTCGATCACCGTGAGCCATGGCTGGCATATGCAGTGAGCGACATGCCGAAGATCGAGCTGCCGGCCTATGAGACCGTCGCCCTGGTTCTCCAGGGTGGTGGTGCGCTCGGCAGCTATCAGGCCGGCGTCTATGAAGGGCTGCACGAGGCCGGCATCCAGCCCAACTGGTTCGCCGGCATCTCCATCGGTGCGCTCAATGCCGCGATCCTCGGCGGCAATGCGCCGGAGAAGCGCCTCGAAAAGCTGAACGAGTTCTGGGAGACAATCTGCCAATCGGCCTTGTTTCCCGCCTTCATGCTCGGCGCCGAGGTTGCCACCTTGCTGGGCGATGGTGACATGCGCACCCTGGCTGGCGCCTGGTCCTCCATGCGGTCGATGGTCGAGGGCCAGCGCGGCTTCTTCACCCCGCGCCTGCCGCCGCCTTTCCTCAACACGTTCGGTGGACCGGAGGCGAGCAGCTTCTATGATACCGCGCCCTTGAAGGCGACCCTGGAACGGCTGGTCGATTTCGACCGCATCAACAGCCGCGAAACGCGCGTCTCGGTGGGCGCTGTCAATGTCGAGACCGGCAATTTCGAATATTTCGACAATGCAAACCGCAATCTGCAGGCGGAGCATTTCATGGCGTCGGGCGCACTACCGCCGGGCTTCCCCGCGGTCGAGATCGAGGGCAAGCATTACTGGGATGGTGGCCTCGTTTCCAACACGCCGTTGATGGAAGTCATCTCCTGCCCACCGCGACGGGATACACTGACCTTCCAGGTCGATCTGTGGTCGGCCAAAGGCCAACTGCCGCAGAACCTGCTCGACGTCGATGAGCGCCGCAAGTACATCACCTATTCCAGCCGCACGCGCCTGGTGACCGATGTCGCCGGCCAGATGCAGCGCCTGCGCCATGCGCTCCGCAAGGCCATCGACAAGATACCGGCCGATTTGCAGAACGATGCGGAGCTGGCTCCCTTGCGCGAACTTGCCTGCTCCAAGGTCTATAACACCGTGCAACTCATCTATCGCGACAAACAGTTCGAGACCCACAGCAAGGATTACGAATTCAGCCTGCTCAACATGCGCGAGCATTGGCAAGCTGGCCTCGACGATATCCGCGAAACGCTCAAGCATCCAGAATGGCTGGCGCGGCCGTCAGGCAGCACCGCCGTGGTGACCCATGACGTACACAGGGTCGAAGATCCACCGAAGCGTTAGGAGATCGCTGCCCGCACCTCGCCCGCACGGCGGACCCAATGTTCTTCCTCTTCCGTCATGTTGAAGAGCTTGCCATGCTGCACGACCTGCGCCAGTTCGGCGCGGGCGCGGTCCTGGGCACCCTGCTTCCACAGCATCTCGGCAAAGCAGTAACGCGCTTCCAGGCGCCGCGCCTCCAGACTGTCCTTTCGTTGCAGCAGGGCTTCCAGTTCCGCAATGGCGGTCGCAAGGTCGCCCGCCGCGGCAACGGCCCGCGCGCCGAGGATGGTGCGCTCCTGTGAGTAGGAATTGGGATGCGCCTCGGCCAGTTCTCGAAGCACCTGCCGCGCCTTGGCATAGTTGCCATGCTCGAACAAAGCTCGCGCGAGGCCGATAAGGATATCCGCGGCGTTGATAAAGTAGCCCTCACGGGCACTTTCATAGAGACGCACGGCATCGTCGTAGCGTTCCCTGGCCATGCACTCCTCAGCGCAGGCAATCTTGTCATTGATCGAGCCGGCATCGATAACGTCGTCGACGCGCCGCGATTTGACCTCCCGCTCCCGCTCCGCCTGTGCCCGTTGCCAGCGTGCCTGGTCCATGCGCAGCACCTTGGGCGAGGCTTGCAGCGTTGGGTAAACCTCGACAAAGAAGTAGGCGAGACTGCCGACCAGCGGGAAGAGAAGGATGAGACTGATCCACCAGCAGGTCTTGCCATGTCGGATGGCATGGACCGCCATGAAGATCTGCAGGCCGATGATGGCCAGAGCAAGAATGGGCATCGCGAATATCCGGCTGTTCTAAACTTATTAGATGAATAGAACATATCCAATACAACCCTTCAAGATTGGGCATGTCGCGGCAAGGGTGGGCCGTTGCTCCCCACCAACCAGTCCAAAGAAAAACCCCGCGCCATTTCTGGCGCGGGGTGTTCCGTAACAATCAGCGTGGGGCTTGGCTGGACTTAGAAGTCCATGCCGCCCATGTCAGGAGCGCCACCCATCGGGGCGGGCTTCTTCTCCGGGCGATCGGCGATCATCGCTTCGGTGGTGATGAGGAGGCCGGCAACCGAGGCCGCGTCCTCGAGGGCGCAGCGCACGACCTTCGCGGGGTCGATGACGCCGTCCTTCACCATGTCCGTGAATTCGCCGGTCTGGGCGTTGTAGCCCCAATTGGCACCCTTGCCTTCAAGCAGCTTGCCGGCGATGACGGCGCCGTCGACGCCGGCATTTTCGGCGATCTGACGGACCGGTGCCTGCAATGCGCGACGAATGATCTCGACGCCGACCTTCTGGTCGTCGTTGTCGACCTTCACCTTGTCGAGTGCCTTGATCGAATAGAGGAGAGCGACGCCGCCACCGGCGACGATGCCTTCTTCGACGGCCGCGCGGGTCGCGTGCATGGCGTCGTCAACGCGATCCTTGCGTTCCTTCACTTCGACTTCGGTCGCACCGCCGACGCGGATGACGGCGACGCCGCCAGCCAGCTTCGCCAGACGCTCGGCCAGCTTTTCCTTGTCGTATTCGCTGCTGGTTTCATCGATCTGGGCGCGGATCTGGGCGCAACGGCCTTCGATCTCTTTCTTCTTGCCAGCGCCGTCGACGATGGTGGTGTTTTCCTTCTCGATCACGACCTTCTTGGCCTTGCCGAGCATGTCGAGGGTGACGGTCTCGAGCTTAATGCCGAGATCTTCCGAGATCACCTGACCACCGGTGAGGATGGCGATGTCTTCGAGCATCGCCTTGCGGCGATCGCCGAAGCCCGGGGCCTTCACGGCCGCGACCTTGAGGCCGCCGCGCAGCTTGTTGACCACGAGGGTGGCCAGCGCTTCGCCTTCGACATCTTCCGAGATGATGAGCAGCGGACGACCCGACTGCACCACCGCTTCGAGGACCGGCAGCATCGACTGCAGGTTCGAGAGCTTCTTCTCGTGCAGGAGGATGTACGGATTGTCGAGGTCGGTGATCATCTTCTCGGCATTGGTGATGAAGTACGGCGAGAGATAGCCACGGTCGAACTGCATGCCTTCGACGACTTCGAGCTCGGTGTCGAGGCCCTTGGCTTCTTCGACGGTGATGACGCCCTCGTTACCGACCTTCTGCATCGCCTTGGCGATCATGGCGCCGATTTCCTTTTCGCCGTTGGCGGCGATGGTGCCGACCTGGGCGATCTCTTCCGAGGTCGAGACCTTCTTGGCGCGCTTCTTGATGTCTTCCACGACGGCGCTGACGGCGGTGTCGATGCCGCGCTTCAGATCCATCGGGTTGATGCCGGCGGCGACAGCCTTGCAGCCTTCGCGCACGATGGCCTGGGCCAGCACGGTGGCGGTGGTGGTGCCGTCACCGGCGAGGTCGTTGGTCTTCGAGGCCACTTCGCGCACCATCTGGGCGCCCATGTTCTCGAACTTGTCCGACAACTCGATTTCCTTGGCGACCGTCACACCGTCCTTGGTGATGCGCGGAGCGCCGAAAGCCTTGTCGATGACGACATTGCGGCCCTTCGGGCCCAAGGTCACCTTCACGGCGTTGGCGAGGATGTCGACACCGCGCAGCATGCGCTCGCGGGCATCGGCCGAAAAACGTACGTCCTTAGCAGCCATTGTATTTAAACTCCTGGATTGATTGGGGTCGAAGCGGCGCCATCAAGCGAGCAAGCTCGCTCAGGCAACCTTCTTCTTGGAAGCCGGGGTGCCCTCGATGATGCCGAGGATGTCCGATTCCTTCATGATGAGGAGGTCCTCACCGTCGACCTTCACTTCCGTGCCGGACCATTTGCCGAACAGGATGCGGTCGCCCGCCTTGACGTCGAGCGGCGTCAACTTGCCGTCTTCGTTCTTCACGCCAGCGCCGGCGGCGATGACTTCGCCTTCCTGCGGCTTCTCCTTGGCGGTGTCGGGGATGATGATCCCGCCGGCTGTCTTCTCAATGCCCTCGATACGACGCACGAGCACGCGGTCGTGGAGCGGACGGAACTTCATGGTGATCCTCCGTAAGTGTCTGATAAAAATTGATTTCCTTATCGCGCCGAACCATATCCCCAGCGCTGCTTGAGGCAACTGCTAGCACTCTGGCCCGACGAGTGCCAGACACGTAGGGCGTTCGCACGCAAAGGTCAAGAGCGTCCGGCGCATAGCCGCAGCGGTTGGCGGCATTATTTTCAAGCTGTGAGGCCGTTGGGAAAGGCGGCGGCCAAGGATCGGGCTGGCAGCAATCTTATCGATCGAGTGCTAACCGTCTGTAATCACAAAGATTTTTATACTTTGTTAGCAACCGACTCGGCATCATGAAGTTAGTATTCCCGTCAGAAAAAGGTCAGCAAAGGTTCACAGCGTCCCGTCTCAACAGCCCGAGGAGGTTATCCATGGAGATGAGTGCGTTCGGCCTGCAACTTCGTGACTACCGGCTGGTTACCGCCGAGATCCTCTATCATCTGCCGGATCATCCCGGCCTGCTGCAAAGCTATGTCTGGCAGGATTACGATCTCGCCCCCAAACTCCCGATCCTGCACAAATTCCTCGATTTCTGGAGCCACAATCTTCACGGCAAGCTTCATTCCGTGAAAGTCGCG
>NZ_CAMDRA010000015.1 GCF_945906275.1 Dongia mobilis | reverse complement strand
GCGTCAATCAGATCAACCTTGCCGTCTCAACGATCCTGGCCTCGTTGCATCCGGGTTCGGTCTCCTACATCTACTATGCGGACCGGCTCTACCAATTGCCGCTGGCGCTGATTGGCTCCGCGATTGGCGTGGTACTGCTGCCGGCCCTGACGCGGTCGCTGCGCAGCGACGAACCGGCGGCGGCACTGCGCATGCAGAATCGCGCCCTGGAACTGGGCCTGCTCCTGTCGCTGCCGGCAACCGTCGGCCTGATGGTCGCCGCCTTGCCAATCGTCACGACCGTCTATCAGCGCGGCGCGTTCGGGCATGACGATGCCAGTTCGGTGGCGCTTGCCTTGATCATCATGTCGGCGGGCCTGCCGGCCTATGTCGCCAACAAGGCGCTGACGGCGGCGTTCCTGGCACGCGAAGATACGACGACCCCGTTCAAGCAGGCAGCGATCAGCGTTGTCATCAACATCGCCATCAGCGCCCTGTTGACGCCGACCTATGGCTTCATCGGCGTTGCGATCGGCGCCATGGCATCGGCCTGGATCAACGCGATCCTGCTCGCCGCCATTCTGCTGCGACGTGGTTTCCTGACCTTCGACGACCGCTTGCGCCGGATCATGCCGCGTTTGTTGCTGAGTTGTGCCGGTCTTGGCCTCTCTACCTGGGGCGTAAGCAACTGGGTCTGGCCCGGGTCATTCGCCAGCACGTTGGAGCAGGCAATCGCGCTCTGCATCATCATTGCGGCCGGCGGGATCGTCTTTGGCGCCCTGGTCCTGTTGCTCCGCGTCAGCAGCTTTGCCGAGCTCCGCGATTTACGCCGCAGGCGCTAACAGATCATCCATCGGCTTCGCACGAAAGCGGATTGGCAGAGCGCACGCGGCGTGACTAATCTCTAGGCACGCATCAACCCTGTCCGGACCGATCCATGTTCACGCCCACGCCACGACAGAACGACATTCTCGGCATGGCTCGCCTCAACGGGCGGGTCAATGTCGAGGAACTGGCCGCCAAATTCGATGTGACGCCGCAGACCATCCGCAAGGATCTCAATGATCTTTGCGGCCAGCGCCTGCTGACGCGCACCCATGGCGGCGCCATCCTTGCTTCCGGCGTCGAGAACGTCGCCTATGAGGCGCGGCGCCATCTGGCCGATGACGAAAAGCGGCGGATCGGCGAGCATGCGGCGACGTTGATTTCCAACGGGTCGTCGCTGTTCATAAATATCGGCACGACCACGGAAGAAGTGGCCAGGGCGCTGCGCGCCCATGAAGGGCTGCTGGTAATCACCAACAACATCCATGTGGCCGGCATCCTGCTGCCCTCGCAGCGTATCGACGTCATCGTGGCGGGCGGCATGCTGCGCCGCGCCGATGGCGGCATCGTCGGCGAACAGGCGGTCGATTTCATGTCCCAGTTCAAGGTCGACTATGCCGTGATCGGTGTCTCGGCCATCGATGATGACGGCTCGCTGCTCGATTTCGATTATCGCGAGGTGCGCGTGGCGCAGGCGATCATCGCCAACGCCCGGAACGTCATCCTGGTTGCTGATTCGATGAAGTTCACCCGCACCGCGCCGGTCCGTATCGGCCATCTCTCCGAGATCAACATCTTCGTCACCGACCGGGCGCCGCCGGAGACGATCGGCGAGATCTGCCGCCACAGCGGCACCATGATCGCCGTCGCGCCAGGTGGTCCGCCGGTTGAAGAATCTGAGGCAGGGTAAGGAGTTAGATCTCTTTCGCATTTGCGAAATTCGCAAATGTCCTTGTTCATATTGTGCGTTTTATTGGCGATTTGGATCAGAAGAGAACCTTATCCGCCAAAGAATTTTCTCTTGTCTTTCGTTTTATTTCGTTTCACGATCCCTTCCGAAAGTAACGAAACCCGATTCCTGGTCACGACGCGATCTGGCGGAAACTAGCCCGCTGCATCAGCCAAAGCCCGTAACTTGGTCCGCTGGACAAGGGAGGGGTCGACCGGGATCGGCTGCGGAGGAAGCGTCAGCCCATGCCCAACGGGGCGGAAATTTTCGACATCGCCGTGATCGGCGGTGGCGTCAACGGGTGCGGTATTGCCCGTGATGCCGTCGGTCGTGGCCTGAAGGTCCTGCTCGCCGAGCAGAACGACCTTGCCAGCGGCACGTCTTCGGCTTCCACCAAGTTGATCCATGGCGGCCTTCGCTATCTTGAGCACTACGAATTCCGCTTGGTGCGCGAGGCGCTCATCGAGCGCGAGGTGCTGCTGCGCGCGGCACCTCATATCATCTGGCCGCTGCGCTTCATCCTGCCCCATCACAAGGGTCTGCGGCCGCGCTGGTTCGTGCGCCTCGGCCTCTTCCTCTATGACAATCTCGGCGGCCGCAAGATTTTGCCCGGCACGCGCAGCATCGATCTGCGTCACGACGCTGCCGGCGCGCCGCTGAAGCCCGGCTTCACCCATGCCTTCGAATATTCGGATTGCTGGGTCGAGGATGCGCGCCTCGTCGTGCTCAATGCGCGCGATGCCGCCGAGCGCGGTGCCGAGATTCATGTGCGCACCCGCTGCACCTCGGCGCGGCGCGAAGGGGATCTTTGGCATCTCACGCTGGAAGGCCCGGATGGCGTCGTGACGGAAGCCAAAGCCCGTGCCCTGGTCAACGCGGCCGGCCCCTGGGTATCGAGCTTTCTCGGCGGCGCCGTCGGCATGAACGCGCCAGACAAGATCCGCACCGTCAAGGGCAGCCACATCGTGGTCGAGAAGCTGTTCGACCATGACCGCGCCTATATTTTCCAGAACGCAGACGGGCGCATCTGTTTTGCGATCCCGTATGAGCAGGACTTCACCCTGATCGGCACCACCGATGCCGACTATCAGGGCGAACCCGGCAAGGTGGCGATCTCCGACACCGAGACCGATTACCTGTTGTCGGCGGCCAGCGAGTATTTCCAGGCGCCGGTCACGCGCGCCAACATCCGCTGGACCTATGCCGGCATCCGCCCCCTCTATGACGATGGCGCCAGCAAGGCGCAGGATGCGACCCGCGACTATGTCCTGAAACTCGACCAGAAGTCTGGTGAAGCGCCCCTGCTGTCGGTCTTCGGCGGCAAGATCACGACCTATCGTCGTCTGGCAGAGGCGGCGCTGGAAAAACTGCAGCCGACCTTCCCCGGCATGAAGGCGCCATGGACTGCAACCGGCACGTTGCCGGGTGGCGATTTCCCCGTTAACGAATTCGCGACACAGGTCGGCACGCTCGCCAAGAAATATCCGTTTCTTGAACTGCGCGAGGCACGCCGCCTGGTGCGCGCCTATGGCACGCGCGCCCACCACATCATGGGCAATGCGCGGGCGTCGGATGATCTCGGCCGACGCTTTGGTCCGAGCTTGACCGAAGCGGAAGTCCGCTATCTCATGGACCAGGAATGGGCCACCAGCGCCGAGGATATTATCTGGCGGCGCTCCAAACTTGGCCTCCATATGACCACGGCCGAGCAATCGGCCCTCGAAGAATTCGTTGCATCATTGCTCGTGCGTCACCAGCAGCCGGCTCTTGCCGGCCATGTGTGACCGCGCGCCGATGATGCAGCCGCTGATTTCAGGAATCGTCCGGTTGGAAAAGTGCGCACTGGCCGGGTGTTAAATCTTTAAGCGCACATGAGGAGGAAAACGATCATGGCGATCCGTCGTACCGTGTCGTTGGCCGCAATGATGCTGGCAATGGGAAGTGTCCCGGCGTTCGCAGATATGGATGCGGCCAAGAAATGGATTGATTCGGAGTTCCAGCCTTCGGCTCTGTCCAAGGACGAGCAGATAAAGGAAATGGAGTGGTTCGTTAAAGCTGCCGAACCCTTCAAGGGGATGGAAGTCAACGTTCTGTCGGAAACCATTCCGACGCACGAATATGAATCGAAGGTCCTGACCAAGGCGTTCGAGGAAATCACCGGCATCAAGGTCAACCACCAGCTCCTCGGCGAAGGCGAGGTCGTGCAGGCGGTGCAGACACAGATGCAGACCAACCGCAGCCTCTATGACGGGTATGTGAACGATTCCGATCTCATCGGGACGCATTCGCGTCTGCAGAGCGCGGTCAACCTCACCGACTTCATGGCCGGCGACGGCAAGGACGTCACCAGCCCGACCCTCGACATCGACGACTTCATGGGCAAGTCGTTCACCACGGGTCCGGACGGCAAGCTGTGGCAGCTGCCCGACCAGCAATTTGCGAACCTCTATTGGTTCCGCAAGGACTGGTTCGACCGCAAGGATCTCCAGGAAAAGTTCAAGGCCAAGTATGGCTACTATCTGGGCGTGCCGGTGAATTGGTCGGCCTATGAGGATATCGCCGAATTCTTCTCCAAGGACGTGAAGGAAATCGACGGTGTCCAGATCTACGGCCACATGGATTACGGCAAGCGCGCGCCCGATCTCGGGTGGCGTATGACCGACGCCTGGCTCTCGATGGCCGGCGCAGGGTCGAAAGGCCTGCCGAACGGCTGTCCGATCGACGAATGGGGCATTCGCATGGAGGAAGGCTCCTGCAACCCGGCCGGCGCTTCCGTCTCGCGCGGTGGTGAAACCAACGGCCCGGCCTCGGTCTATGCGATCGCGAAATGGGACGAATGGCTCCGCAACTACGCGCCTCCGGGCGCAGCCGACTACGACTTCTATCAGTCGCTGCCGGCCTTGAGCCAAGGCAACGTTGCCCAGCAGATCTTCTGGTACACCGCATTCACGGCGTCGATGGTGGCCCCGAAGGCTGATGGCAACAACACGGTCGACGATTCCGGCACGCCGCTCTAGCGTATGGCACCGTCGCCGCATGGCCCGTACTGGAAGGAAGGCCAGAAGCTCGGCTACCAGGACACCGGTTCCTGGACGCTGTTCAAATCGACCCCGCTCGAGAACCAGAAGGCGGCCTGGCTCTATGCCCAGTTCGTCACCTCGAAGACGGTCGATGTGAAGAAGAGCCATGTTGGTCTCACCTTCATCCGCGACAGCACCGTGCGTCATGAGTCCTTCACCGAGCGTGCTGGCAAGCTGGGCGGCCTGGTCGAGTTCTATCGCTCGCCCGACCGTGTCAACTGGTCGCCGACCGGCGTCAACGTGCCTGACTATCCGAAGCTGGCTCAGCTCTGGTGGCAGAACATCGGTGACGTGAACTCGGGTGCGTTCACGCCTCAGGAAGCTATGGACCGTCTCGCCGGCGAGATGGATGACGTCATGGCCCGCATGCAGCAGGCCGATGAAGCCAACAAGACCTATGGCGGCTGCGGTCCGCGTCTCAACGAGCCGAAGGACCCGGCGGAATGGCTTGGCAAGGACAAGGGTCCCCATGCCAAGCTTGAAAATGAGAAGCCCACGGGCGAGACCATCGCCTATGATGAGTTGATCAAGCGTTGGACGGAAAACCAGTAATCCGTTCCACGACACGAACGACGGCGCCATCGGGGGCGGGTTCTGCCCCCGATGGTCGTCGGTCTTCCAGTACACCTGCAAAGTGACCTGAATGACCCTTGAACTGAGACATGTAACGAAAAGTGTGGGCGCCGAGACACATGTCCACGAAACCAGCCTGGTGCTGGAGGAGGGCAGCTTCAACGTGCTCCTCGGCACGACGCTGGCCGGCAAGACCACGCTGCTGCAGCTGATGGCCGGGCTCGACCGGCCAAGCTCGGGCGAAATCTGGTTCCGCGGCGCCAATGTCACCGGCATCGCCGTCCAGAAGCGCAATGTCTCGATGGGCTATCAGCAATTCATCAATTACCCGCATCTCTCGGTCTATGAGAACATCGCCTCGCCGCTCAAGGTGGCGAAGATGGGGCAGGCCGAGATCGAACGCCGGGTGGGCGCGGTGAGCGATCTCCTGCGCCTCACGCCCATGCTGCAGCGCCGCCCCTCGGAACTCTCCGGCGGCCAGCAGCAGCGCACCGCCATCGCCCGCGCTCTGGTCAAGGACAGCGATCTTGTGCTGCTTGATGAGCCGCTGGCCAATCTTGATTACAAGCTGCGCGAGGAATTGCGCGACGAGCTGCCGCGCCTGTTTGCCGGCCGTCGCTGCATCGTCGTCTATGCGACGACCGAGCCCACGGAAGCGCTGCTGTTCGGTGGCAACACCGCGAGCCTGTTCGAAGGCCGCATCACGCAATTCGGCCCGACCGGCGACGTCTATCGAAAGCCCAAGGATCTGGTGAGCGCCGAAGGCTTCTCCGATCCGCCGCTGAACATGGCGCCGGTGCAGAAGACAGGCAACCGGATCGAGCTCAGCAACGGGATCGGCTGGACGGTCGGTCCGAATTTTGCGCGCTTGGCCGACGGCAAATATACCTGGGCCATCAGCGCCCATCACATCACACCCTTCCAGCAGGCGGCCGATCTCGCCACGATTGATGGCAAGGTGCTGCTCGCAGAACTGACCGGGTCAGACAGCGTTCTTCATTTCGACCTCAACGGCGCCACCTGGATCTCGCAATCGCACGGCGTGCACCCGTTCGACGTCGGCGCCACGGCGCGCCTCTATATCGATGTCGGGCGCAGTTTCCTGTTCGGGCAGGATGGCAATCTGGTCGGAGGGTCCGAATAATGGCGCGTATCAAACTCGATGGCGTCAAGCACAGTTACGCCGCCGACCCCAAGGACCCGGCCGATTGGGCGCTCAAGGAAGTCAATCTCGATTGGGATGATGGCGGCGCCTATGCGCTCCTCGGTCCCTCCGGCTGCGGGAAGACGACACTCCTCAACCTCATCTCCGGGCTGCTGACGCCGACCCGCGGCCGCATCCTGTTCGACGATCGCGACGTCAGCCACGCAACACCCGAAGACCGCAACATCGCCCAGGTGTTCCAGTTTCCGGTCATCTACGACACGATGACGGTCTATGACAATCTGGCCTTTCCCTTGCGCAACCGGCGCCTGCCGGCGGCCGAGATCGACCAGCGCGTGCGCGAAATCGCCGAGATGCTGGATCTCGGTCCCTCGCTGATGAACCGGGCTTCCGGATTGACGGCGGACGGCAAGCAGAAGATCTCCCTCGGCCGTGGTCTGGTGCGCTCCGATGTCAACGTCATCATGTTCGACGAGCCGTTGACCGTGATCGACCCGCATCTCAAATGGGTGCTGCGCTCGAAGCTCAAGGAACTCCATCACCGCGTCAAGCGCACCATGATCTATGTGACCCACGACCAGACCGAGGCGCTCACCTTCGCCGACCGGGTCGTGGTCATGAACAATGGCGAAGTTGTCCAGGTCGGCACCCCGATCGAACTGTTCGAGCGGCCGGAGCATACCTTCGTCGGCCATTTCATCGGTTCGCCCGGCATGAACGTGCTGCCGGTGACAAAGGAAGACGGCGGCATCACCTTCTTTGGCACCAAGGTTGACGCGATCGGAGGCATCCGCGCCGATTCCGTTGGGGATGGGCGCATCGAGATCGGCATCCGGCCGGAATTCGTGAGCTTCGATGGCGCCGGCATTCCGGTCGAGATCGGCAAGGTTTCCGATGCCGGCCGGTTCCGTATCGTCGAGGCGCGGCACAAGGGGCAGTTGCTCAAGGTGCTGGTGACCGAAGGCGATTCAATACCGAGCGGTACGGCCCATGTTCGCTTCGACCCTACGCACACGCATCTTTACAGCAACGGCTGGCTGGTGAAGTGAGGAACCATGAATAAGCAAGTCAATCAGAAAGCCTGGTTCCTCGTCCTGCCGGTTGTCATCCTGGTGGCCTTCAACGCCGTCATTCCCTTGATGACCGTGGTCAACTATTCGGTCCAGGAGACCTTCGGCGACAATGTCTTCTCCTGGGCCGGTGTTATCTGGTTCGAGCAGGTTTTGAACTAGCCGCGCTTCCATGATGCGCTGCTTCGCCAGATGCTGTTCACCGGCATCATCCTGGCGATCGAGATTCCGCTCGGCCTCATTATCGCGTTGGCCATGCCGCGCAAGGGTGTCTGGGTCTCAGTCTGCCTGGTGCTGATGGCCTTGCCGCTGCTCATTCCCTGGAACGTGGTGGGCGCGATGTGGAACATCTTTGCGCTCCCCGAAATCGGCCTGCTGGGCAAGGGGCTGAATTCCCTCGGCTTCGACTACAATTATACCCGTCAGCCGCTCACTGCCTGGTTCACGACTGTGCTGATGGATGTGTGGCACTGGACCTCGCTGGTCGTGCTGCTGTGCTATGCCGGTCTTGTCTCCATTCCGGACGATTACTATCGTGCCGCCAAGATCGACGGCGCCAGTGCCTGGGCGGTGTTCCGCTTCATCCAGCTGCCCAAGCTCAAACGGGTGCTGACCATCGCCATCCTGCTGCGCTTCATGGACAGCTTCATGATCTATACCGAGGTCAAGGTGCTGACCGGCGGTGGTCCCGGCAATGCGACCACCTTCCTCTCCATCGACCTCGACAAGATCGCGCTCGGCCAGTTCGACCTTGGCCCGGCGGGCGCCATGTCGCTCATCTACTTCCTGATCATCCTGCTGTTCAGCTGGCTGTTCTATACCCTCATGATGCGGAACGAGGCACAATGATGCGCAAGCGCTCCCTTCTGCCGATCGTCTACATCTTCTTCCTGATGCTGCCGATCTACTGGCTGGTCACGATGTCGTTCAAGACCACGAACGAGATCCTCGGTGGCTTCTCGCTGTTCCCGCAGGCCTTCACGCTCGAGAACTATGCGAAGATCTTCACGGATTCGACCTGGTACAATGGCTACATCAATTCGATCATCTACGTTGTCGTGAACACGTTGCTGTCCGTCTCTGTGGCCCTGCCCGCGGCCTATGCCTTCTCGCGCTACCGCTTTCTTGGCGACAAGCATCTCTTCTTCTGGCTGCTGACAAACCGCATGGCGCCGGCGGCAGTGTTCGCGCTGCCGTTCCTGCAGCTTTATTCCGCTGTTGGCCTGTTCGACACGCATATTGCCGTAGCGCTGGCGCATACGCTCTTCAACGTGCCGCTCGCCGTGTGGATTCTGGAAGGCTTCATGTCCGGCGTGCCGAAGGAACTCGACGAGACGGCCTATGTCGACGGCTATTCCTTCCCGCGCTTCTTCATCAAGATCTTCATCCCGACGATCGCGGCCGGCATCGGCGTCGCCTGCTTCTTCTGCTTCATGTTCTCCTGGGTCGAGATGCTGCTGGCCAAGACCCTGACCTCCGTCGACGCCAAGCCGATCGTTGCCACCATGACCCGCACGGCCAGCACCTCGGGCTATGAACTTGGGATGCTTGCTGCGGCCGGGACTCTGACCATCATTCCCGGCGCTTTCGTCATCTATTTCGTGCGCAACTACATCGCCAAGGGCTTTGCCCTCGGCCGCGTCTGAGGAAGGGATCGTTCACGATGGAAGGTACCTCACTCATCTCCTGGATGGCGTGGACCTGGCAGACGGCGGCATTCTTTGCCTTCATCATCACCTGTCTTGTCGCCATGACCGTGTGGGAAGTCCGTTCGCCGGGCGGTGCGCACCGGCACGGCATCCTGGGCCTGGAGACGACGCGCGGCGACCGGCTGTTCATCTCGCTGCTGGGCAGCGCCTTCATCTTTCTGGCGTGGCTTGGCATTTTCGGGATGCCGCTGTGGGCGCCGCTGATCATTGCCCTGGTTTACGCCTTCATCATTTTTCGCTGGGCCTGATTTCTGATCGGCGATGTCGCTTCCTGGATTTGCTGACTATGCGTCGCAATTTCAGAGCAATCGTGCTTTTTTAATGATTTAGATGATTGTATCTTGCGCCGACGACAACGACCGAATCCGCGAGCAGGGAGATCTGTGATGAAGGGCGACAAGAAGGTCATTCAGATCCTGAACAAGGTGCTGAAGAACGAACTGACCGCCATCAACCAATATTTCCTCCATGCGCGCATGCTCAAGAACTGGGGCATTAAGAAGCTCGGCGAGGTCACCTATCACGAATCCATCGACGAGATGAAACATGCCGACAAGCTGATCGAGCGTATCCTGTTTCTTGAGGGCCTGCCCAATCTGCAGGATCTCGGCAAGCTCATGATCGGCGAGAATGTGAAGGAGATCCTCTCCTGCGACCTCAAGCTGGAGATGATGGCCCATCCCGACCTCAAGGCCGGCATTGTGCTGTGCGAGCAGGCCGGCGACTTTGTCACCCGCGAACTGCTCAAGGACATTCTGGAATCAGAGGAAGAGCATATCGACTTCCTGGAGACCAATATCGAGATCCTCGAGAAGATGGGCCTGCAGAATTACATCCAGTCGCAATACGAGCCGGGCGAGGGCTCCTGAGCGGTCACTCCGCCGCAAGCGGAAGCGGTTCCAGGTCGCGCAAAGTCTTTGACACGTTGCTGGCGTTATTGATGATGTCCTGCGCCATGGGCAGGCAGGTCCCGCAGCAGGGGCCGCTGCCAAGCACCTGATAGACGGCCACCGGGCAGTTCAACCCGCTGGCGCGGGCCGTCTGCTCGATTTCGCTCTCGCGATAGCCATTGCAGATACAGACATACATCGGTCGATGAACTCGCCAAGGGTGTGACATCTCCAGGGATGATATTTGTATCTCTGCGAATGATTGTCAATGTCATAGGCGGCGATTCCCTGTCTTTGCCACCCAAACCTGCAAATGAGAATAATTATCACTTGATCCCGATGCCTCAGTTTGATATTTCTGTTATTGTTAAGAATGACTCGCAACTGCACCAATTATTGATAGCAGAACCGCGGTTGTTCCACCCACACGTAACAGGTCGCAGGAGTGGACATGGACAGAGAAACTCATGATTTTCGCCGTTCCGCTGCAGTCGCAGCCACTACCGGCGATCAGATCGGCGGGCCGGAATCGCGGGCGGCTGAGCCGAGGCTGATGGCGGCGCGACCGCTGGAGCTGCGCAATGGCCGGGACCGGTATGCGACCCAGCCGATGGCTGGGACCCCGGCGCGCGACAATGCTGCCACACACCGCAGCAGCATCCAGACGGTCACCATTCAGTCCATCCTGAAGGGCGCCCGTGAGGCGATCATCGATTTTGACGGGGCGGCCTACCGGCTGCGCATCACCCGCAACCATCGCCTCATCCTGACCAAATAGCCCGCTCTGTCGCGGCGGTAGGGCATCACAGATTTTGCCGGCCAGCGCACAGCGTTTGTGCGCTGTGTCGGCGCGTTCACAAAACGGGGGAGTTGGTTCATGTCGCGCGTTCAATCCGACGAACTGGTTCGGGGCAAGCTCGATGCTCGCTGGCAGGTGCTGCGCGCCGAGCGGCCGCGCCTGCGTGCCCGCGATGCAGCGCTGGAACTCGGCGTGAGCGAGGCTGAATTCGTGGCGGCGCAATGTGCTGGCGAGGCCACACGCCTGATGCCTGACTGGCAGGCCTTCTTTGCCGGCCTGCCGGCGCTTGGCCGCGTCATGGCGCTCACCAGGAACGAGAGTTGCGTGCATGAGCGCAAGGGTGTCTACGAGCCGGCAACCTTCATGGCGCATGCCGGCCTCGTGCTCGGGCCGGATATCGATCTCCGGCTTTTCCCGCAGCATTGGGCCCATCTCTATGCGGTGACGGATCAGGGCGCATCACCGGCGCGGCACAGCTTCCAGATTTTCGACCGGTTCGGCGGTGCGCTGCACAAGATCTACGCCCTTGAGAGCACCCAACTGGACGAGTGGGCGCGCCTGACCAAATCCATGATGGCGATCGGCCACCCGGCACTGTCCGTCGATCCGATGCCGCCGGCATCCGCACCGACAAAGGCCGTGGTGGATCGGGCTGCGCTGCAGGTGGATTGGGCGCTGCTCAAGGACGTCCATGATTTCCCCGCGATGCTGAAGCGGCATGAGACGGAGCCACTCCCGGCCATGGAAGCCATGCTGGGCGCCTTCACGGAACGGTTGCCCGTATCTGCGACCTTCGATCTCCTCAACAGGGCCAGCGCCGAGCAGGTGCCGATCATGGTCTTCGTCGGCAACCGGGGGCTGATCCAGATCCATACCGGGCCGGTCGAGCGCATCGTCCGCTTGGATCACTGGCTCAATGTGCTGGACCCGGATTTCAATCTGCATCTGCGCGAAGATCATATCGCCCATTGCTTCGCCGTCAGAAAGCCGACGAGCGACGGCGAACTGCATTCGGTCGAATTGTTCGATGCTGCGGGTGAGCGGATCGCCACCTTCTTCGGCAAGCGCAAGCCCGGGCAACCGGAACTGGAGAGTTGGCGCAGCATCGTCGCCGCGCTGGAGCGCGCTGCCTGATGCTCGACCGCCGCACAATGCTGTTGGCAACACTCGGCGCCGCCTTCGCGCCACACCCTGTATCAGCGCGCCAGCAACGCATCGTCTGCGCCGGCGGCGCCATGACCGAATGCGTCTTTGCCCTGGGAGCCGGTGACCAGATCGTGGCCGTCGACACGACCAGCCTCTATCCGCGCGCGGCCCTCAGCCTGCCCAAGATCGGCTATCTGCGGCAACTGGCGGTCGAAGGCGTGCTCTCGCTGTCGCCCGACATCGTGCTTGCCGATCGTGATGCCGGGCCACCCAACGTGCTGTCACAGTTGCAGGCGACCGGCAGCCTTCTGCATCAATTCCAGGGGCCGCTTTCTGCCGCCGCGGTGCCGGACAAGGTGCGCTTCGTGGGGCAGCTGCTGGACCGCGAGAAACGGGCCGAGGAGGTGGCTGCCGCCATCAATACTGATCTTGCAACGCTGGCGCAGGCCGTGGCCCGGGTCGCGGCACGCCCCCGCGTGCTGTTCATCCTGGGCACGGTCAAGGGCCGCATGGCTGGCCGCGGCACCATCGCTGATCTCGTCATCAACCTGGCCGGCGGCCTGAATGTCGCTGGCGATTTCGACAGCTACCGCGCCGTGTCGGCCGAAGGGATCATCGGTCCGCAGCCGGACTTTGTCGTCACCATGTTCCAGGGCGACCAGGCACCTCTTGCCGGCGAAGACCCGGTTGAGAAGGCGACCAAGGAACTGGGGCTGGATATTCTGCCCGAGGACCAGCGCCCGCAGATCGTGCCGGTCGACGGCGCCTATCTCCTCGCCTTGGGACCGCGCTCGGCCCATGCCTGCCACGATCTCGCGGCAAAACTCCACCCGACCCTCGACTGGCCGTCCTTGCCGGCGAGATCCTGGGTCGGTTGAGCGCAGCAAGGCTCAGGATGTCAGCTATCGACATGGGCGGGACGCCCGTCCTTGAAGCGGTGCGCATACGCCGCCGCTGGCGCGTTGTCATGGTGCTCGGTTTCTTAGCCTGTCTTGCCACGTTGCTGGCGGTCGGGGTCGGACCGCTGGACATGGTGGCGCTCGATATCGTCGGCTGGGTGCTGCATCTGCCCTTGGGAGAGCCGCTCACCGGGTTGCAGCAGAGCGTCATCTTCGATATCCGCCTGCCGCGCGTCGTGATGGCGCTGCTGGCTGGCGTCGGCCTCGCCGTCAGTGGTTGCCTGATGCAGAGCCTGTTCCGCAATCCGCTGGCCGATCCTGGCCTTGTCGGCGTCAGCAGCGGGGCGGCACTTGCCGCCGCCGTCACCATCGTGCTGGCTGAACATCTGCCGGTCTGGTTTCTCCATCTCGGACCCTTCGCCTTGCCGGCAGCGGCCGCCGTCGGCAGCCTGGTTGCGACTCTTGCCATCCTGCGCCTGGCTGATCTTGCCGGCGGTGAGGCCACCATCGTGCTGCTGCTGGCTGGAATCGGCATCGGTGTGCTGGCGGAGGTCGGCATCGGTTTCCTGATCTTCATCAGTAATGAACAGGAGCTGCGCGATCTCACATTCTGGCGCATGGGCAGCCTCGCTGGAAACGGCTGGACGCAGACCGCCATCATCGCGGTCTTTGCCTGGCGCATCGCCCCGGCCCTCAACGCCTTGGCCCTGGGTGACGACGTTGCCGGGCATCTCGGCATTCCTGTGACGCAGCTGCAGCGCGGCATCGTGATCGCTGTTGCCGCTGCGATCGGCGCCGTCGTCGCCTTTTCCGGCATGATCGGCTTTCTCGGTCTGGTGGCGCCGCACCTTGCGCGCCTGCTGGTGGGCCAGGATCATCGCTGGCTGGTGCCGGCAAGTGCCCTCATCGGCTGCGTCATCATGGCGTTCGGCGATCTGGTGACGCGCATCGCCGTGGCGCCGGCGGAGTTGCCGATCGGCCTGGTGACGGGCGCCCTGGGCGGGCCGGTCTTCCTCTTCCTGTTGGTTCGGCAGATCCGGCATGGTGCTGCATGAACGGTGCGACATGATCAGCGCCCGGGGTATCGCCACCGTGCGCGGTCATCTGCGCGATATCTCGCTGCTGGCCGAACCCGGCAAAGTCCTGGCGCTGATGGGACCCAACGGATCGGGCAAATCGACCTTGCTCCATGCTCTGGCCGGCGACCTCGCGCCGACCGCCGGCGACATCTATTTGCTTTCGCGGCCACTCAAGACCTGGGACCGGACAGCGCTGGCCATGCAGCGCGCCGTGCTGCCGCAATCCTCGCAGGTCGCATTCCCGGTACGGGTGCGCGATCTGGTCGGAATCGGCCGGCTGCCCCATCGCGGACGTGCCAAGGGAGCCGACCGTATGGCGGTGTCGGATTCCCTGGCAGCGGTCGGTCTCGCGCCGCTGGCCGATGCGCTTTACCACCGTCTTTCCGGCGGCGAGCGGCAGCGCGTGCAACTGGCCCGTGTCCTCGCCCAGATCTGGCAGCCGCCCGGCGACGCCGCGCCCCGGCTGCTGCTGCTCGACGAACCGACCAACAATCTTGATCCGGCGCAGCGCCTGGCCGTCATGGCCTGTGTGAAATCGCTGGCGCGGCACGGGGTCGCGATCGTGATCGTCCTGCACGATCTCAGCGAAGCCCTGCGCTTCGCCGATGAGGGGTTGCTGCTGCGGGACGGGCGAACCCTGGCGCAAGGCCCCATCCAAGATGTGCTCACCCCCGACCTGATCGGCGCCGCCTTCGATGTGGCAGCCGCGATCGTCGTCGGCAACGGCCACCCGGCCATGGTCACGATGATTTCGGGCCGCTGATCCCCCGGCAGCTGACTGATCCTGGCCGGGCCATTGCGCGTACCCTGATTTGCCGGCGTGAATGTCGCCAAGGCAGGCTGGATATTGCGGCGCCGGCCCCTATATCGATTCTCACCACCCACAGAACAATCGCTGACACAGGCAGGGAGACGGGGATATGAACCAGCACGTCATCGACCTTTTCGACCGCTACACGCATGGCGATTTGGATCGTCGTAAGTTCTTGGAAAAGCTTGCCGTTCTGGCCGGCAGCACAACGGCGGCGCTAGCGCTTCTGCCACTGCTGGAGAACAATTACGCTAAGGCGGACCAGCTGCCGGAGGGGGACCCGCGGATCACCACCGAAACCATCAAGGTGGCGTCAGGCGGGCAGGAATACAGCGTCTATTTGAGCAAGCCGAGTGCGGGCGACAAGTTTCCGGCCGTCCTGGTGATCCACGAAAACCGCGGGCTTAATCCGCATATCAAGGACGTCACGCGCCGGGTCGCCGCCGAAGGCTTCCTCGCCGCCGGTGTTGATTTCCTGAGCCCCGCCGGCGGTACCCCGAGCGATGAGGACAAGGCGCGTGAGCTGATTGGCGCCCTCGACAAGGCTGCCACCGAAGCGGCGGCGCGCGATGTCGTCGCCGCCTTGCGCAGCCGGCCCGACAGCAACGGCAAGGTCGGGGCCGTTGGTTTCTGCTGGGGCGGTGGCATGGTCAACAGGCTGGCGGTCACCGACATGACCCTCGATGCCGGTGTTGCCTATTATGGGATGCAACCGGACGTGGCCGATGTTGGTAAGATCGCAGCGCCCTTGATGCTGCACTACGCCGAGAAGGATGAGCGGATCAATGCCGGGATCGCAGCCTATGAGGCGGCGCTGAAGGCCGCGGCGAAGACTTACCAGCTCTTCACCTATCCCGGCGTCAACCACGCTTTCAACAACGATACCAATGCGGCCAGATACGACAAGGATGCTGCAGCACTCGCCTGGTCACGCTCGGTCGCGTTCCTGCATGAAACGCTGGGTTGATTTTTCCTGGTTTGTTCATGGCCGCATGTGCCTGCCTGCAGCATGAGCGGCTTATAACTTTGTTAACTGCTCGCCATGACAGTAGAGTGAGGGTCGAACCCTGCTAGGGTTCGGCCCGCAAGGCGGGGTAGAAACATGCGAAAGTCAGGGCGACCTCTGCTCTACGCGATCATGATACTGGCGATCACCTTGGGGTTCAGCCGCCCCGCTGGGGCGGACGATCATACCCTTGTCCTTGCCTGCAACGATTTTCCCCCACTCAAGATTGAACATCCCGGCGCTGATGGCCTGCGCGGCACGGATGTTGAAGCGATTGACGAAATCGCCCGGCGCAGCGGCCTCAAGCTTGAGACGCGTTTCATGCCCTGGAAGCGCGGATATGCCGAAGCCAGTGAGGGCAAGATCGACGGGCTTTGCAGCTGTTCCTATCGCGCCGACCGTGCGGAGCTGTTTCATTTCTCGGACGCGATCGGCGAAACCTCGATCGGTGTATTCCATCCGCCCGGCGAAAGTCCAAAGTCGATTGCGAACGTCGCGGATCTCGCCGATCCGCGCTTCGGCGTGGTCGGTGTCGTCAAGGGCTACAACCTTGATGCCGAGCTGTCCGAGGCCAAGGTCGAGCACCTGGCGGTGAGCGGCGATCAGCAGGCGTTCGATATGCTGGTCAATCACCGCATCACTCATCTATTCTCGTTCCGCGCACCGATCGACTTCATTCTCCGAACCAAGGAGGATATCGATATCGAGTATACCGAGCTTCGCAGTTCTCCTTATTTCGTCTGCCTCAGCAAGAAGGTGGCTGGTACCAGAGATATGATCAACCGCATCAACGACGCCATTGCCGCGATGCGCAAGGATGGCGCCTTCGACATCATCCAGCGGCGCTACGGACAGCAGTCGATCAATTGATCGTCCCTGTTCGCCCGCAAACCTCGAGAATGAACCAGAAGCAATGACCGCGACGCATGACATCGCCCGGGTCACGGTCATCGGCAGCGGCTTGATCGGCGCCAGTTGGGCGGCCCTTGCCTGCAGCCGGGGATTGACCGTGACCGCCTATGATCCGTCGGCGCAAAGGCGCGCCGAACTCCCTTCGGTCGTGGCGCGGTTGCGCGGGCAGTTGCTGGCGTTGCGCGCTGATTCGGATGGCAGGCTGCAGGTCGTGGACAATTTGCCAGGCGCCGTGCAGGACGCCGACCTCGTCCTGGAATCGGCCCCGGAGCGGCTTGATCTGAAGGTGGCACTCCTCGCCGAGATCGACCGCCATAGCGACACCGATACCATAGTCGCAACCAGTACCTCCTCCTTGTTGCTGAGCGAGATGACAGCCACCTGCCGCAACCGGGCCCGGTTCATCGTGGCGCATCCCTTCAATCGGCCGCACCTCATGCCCTTGGTCGAACTGTTCGGCACGGATCAGGGCGTTCTCGACCGTGCGGAACACTTCTTCCGATCGCTCGGCAAGCATACCATTCGCCTCAAGCGCGAGGTTCACGGCCATATCGCCAATCGCCTGGGCGCGGCTCTTTGGCAGGAGGCCGTGCATCTGGTGGCCGAAGGGGTGGCGGAGGTCGCCGACATCGACGCAGCACTCATCCATGGGCCGGCGATGCGCTGGGCGGTCCAGGGGACGCATCTCACCTATCATCTGGGTGGTGGGGCAGGGGGCATCCGGCACTATCTCGACCATCTCGGCCCCAGCCAGGAGAAGCGCTGGGAAACGCTCGGCCGAATGCGCCTGACGCCGGAAATAAAGCAGGCGCTAATCGACGGCATCGAGGCGGAAGCGGCCGGCAGGTCGGTTGCCGATCTCGAGGCCGAGCGCGATCGTTTCCTGATTGATCTCTTGCAGCTGCGCGGCCACACTGGCTGATCCTTTCCGATCCCAGCCAGGCTTATCCACATCATGACCAACTACGATTCCAAGAAGATCGTCGAGATCCACGAACATCTGCACAGCGACCTGCCCAGCGACCCGGCCTTGCGCGTGAAGGCGCTGGAAAGCCTGCTGGTGGAGAAGGGCATGGTCGACAGCGCCGCCATTGATGCCTGGATCGACCTCTATGCCGAGGAGATCGGTCCCAAACGCGGCGCGCGCGTCGTGGCCAAGGCCTGGACCGATCCGGCCTTCAGGGCAAGGCTGCTGGCCGACGGTACCGCGGCCATCAGCGAGCTCGGCTATCAGGGTCATGCCACCGGGCATCTCAAGGCGGTCGAGAACACGCCGCAGGTCCATAACCTGGTCGTCTGTACCTTGTGCTCCTGCTACCCCTTCTCTTTGCTCGGCATCTCGCCCGGCTGGTACCGGCTGCAGGAATATCGCTCCCGCGCGGTGCGCGATCCGCGCGGTGTGATCAAGGAATTCGGTGTCACGATCGGCGACGATGTCGAAATCCGTGTCTGGGACAGCACGGCGGAACTGCGCTATCTCGTGGTACCCGAACGGCCCGCCGGGACCGACACTCTCGACGAGGCCGCACTCGCTCAGTTGGTGACCCGCAACTCCATGATCGGCACCGATATCCTGCGGGCGCCCGGGGCAGGGAGGTAGGCATGCCGCGCACCCATGATGTCGGCGGCAAGCAGACGACCAAGCCCATCGACGTGGTGGAAGACGAAACGCCGTTCAAGGTGGATTGGGAAGGTCGCGCCTGGGGCATCAACGAAGCGCTGGAGGGCCATCCCGGCTGGACGCTCGATTGGTGGCGCTATGTGCGCGAACTGATTCCGGCCGAAGATTATCTGACGCGTCCCTATTTCGATCAGTGGATGCAGGTCTACGCCGCCATGATGGTAGATTCCGGCTTGGCCAGCGTGGCCGAGATCGCGCGCGGCAAGGCGGTGGGGCCGAATCCTGATTTCGGCAAACCCATGGGGGCGGCCGATGTTGCCAGGATCTCGCGTATCGCCCGGGATTACAGCCGACCGGCGACCCAGGCGCCGGCTTTCGCCATTGGCGATCGCGTACTGTCGAAGACGATCGGCGGGTCTGGCCATACGCGCCTGCCCTCCTATGCCATGGGCAAGCCCGGCATCGTCGAGGCCTATCACGGCAATCATCTGCTGCCGGATGCGGGCGCCATGGGCCGCGAGCATGCCGAACCTCTGTACAACATTGCCTTCGCCGCCGCCGATCTGTGGCCGGAAGCAAGGGGCAGGCGCGACCGTGTCTTCATCGATCTGTGGGAGAGCTACCTTGAGCAACCCTGACCTCATGGCCAACATTGCTCAGCCGGGGCCGCTACGCGCCCGCGATGGCGAGCCGCTCTTCTCGGAACCCTGGCAGGCGCAGACCGTGGCACTCGCGACGGCCATGGTGGCGCAGGGAAGGATTTCGGCCGTGCGCTGGTCCGATGCGCTGGGGGCGGAGATCAAGCGCGCTCTGGCATCCGGCGCCCCGGACGATGTCGCCACCTATTACAACTGCGTTCTGGTGGCACTCGAGACCCTGACCATGGAAGCAGAATTGGCCAGTGCCGGCCAATTGTCAGAACGCAAGGCGCAATGGGTCCGCGCCTACGAAAACACGCCCCATGGGGCACCGGTCATCCTTGGCGCGGGTGATATTGGCGGCTCCTGCGGTGTTGGTGGCGGCGGCGACTGCTAGAGCTTCTTGGCCTTCTGGACCGCCAGCTCCAGGGCATTCAGGAAGCGTGAGCGATCCGCCGCTGAGAAAGCCGGCCCGCCGTCCTTTATTTCGCCCATATCGCGGAGCTGGCTGCTGAGTTCACGCATGGCGAGCGCGGTCCCGATGCTGTTTTCGGTGAAGGGCTTTCCTGTCGGCCCCAGCACTTGGGCGCCGGCCTTGAGGCAGCGATCGGCCAATTGAATGTCGGTCGTGATGACGATGTCGCCCACCTTGGCGCGCTCGACGATCCAGTCATCGGCGGCGTCGAACTTGTCACTGACCACCACATTGCGGATGAGCGGGTTGTGGCTCGAGCGGAAACCGCTGTTGCTGACCAGGTGCATGACGATTTCATGGCGTAATGCCACGCGCTCGATCTCCGCCTTGACCGGGCAGGCGTCGGCATCGACATAAATCTCGGTCATGAAGCGACCAGAGTTCGGTCGCGCTTGAACGGCTGGGGCGCCAGCAGATCATGGGCCGCCCGGTGCCCATCGTGAACAGCCGTGGCGATGAAGCCCGGCGCCTTGCAATCACCGATGCGCTGGATCGATATCGGGCCGGCATCGCCTGAAAGATTGCGCCACAGCTGGTCGTTGGGCTCGCGCGAGGTGACGGGGATGAACCCGCCGCAGGCGACTTCCCGGGCCCGACCCGAGAAGACGCAGGTGAGCTCGGCGCTCTCGCCCCGCAAGGCCGTCACCGCCTGGCTGACGATGATCTTGACGCCGGCCTCGATCAACCGTGCCTGCACCAGATGCTGCTCGTTGGTATAGAACGACCAGGCTGATACCAATCCGGTGGTCGTGACATAGGTCACGTCAATGCCTTCGCGTGCCAGCAATTCCGATAACGCACTCGCCATCATATAGCCCTCATCGTCGAAGATGACGACGGGTCCGTTGGGGCGCTTGCCGGCCATGATCTCAGTGGGACTGAGTGTGCGCGGATCGTCAAAGCTCGGCACCGCGGCGGCGTGATAGCGGCCGAGCCCGGTCTTGCGCCAATGGCTGCCGGTCGCGACGAGCACATGCGTGGCGTCGGTGGCGCGCGCATCCTCGGCCGACATGCGGCTTTCGAGAAAGATGCTGACATTGTCGAGCTTGCCGAGCTGATGGGCGCGATAGTCGCGGACCCGGATCCATTCCCGGAGGCCCGGCAGCTTCGATTCCATCAGCACGCGGCCACCCAGTTCGCGGCTGGCTTCTGTCAACATCACCTCATGGCCCTGGCGGCCTAGCGTCAGCGCCGCTTCAAGGCCAGCGGGACCGGCGCCGACCACCAGCACCTTCTTTGCCTGCGCGGCCCTGGTGACAATCTCCGGGTGCCAGCCGCGCCGCCATTCCTCGCCCATGGTGGGGTTCTGGGTGCAGCGCAAAGGCACGCCCTGGATGTCGCTCGCGTAGCAGATATTGCAGCCGATGCATTCGCGGATGTCTTCCGCACGACCCTCGGCGATCTTCTTCGGCAGGAACGGATCGGCGATCGAGGGCCGCGCCGCGCCGATGAGATCAAGCGTGCCGGACTTGACCAGGGCCAGCATCGATTCCGGCGAGGTATAGCGACCGACACTCACCACTGGTTTCCCTACCAGCTGCCGCACATCTTTCAGGAACGGCTCCAGCGAGCCCTGGGGATGAAAGCGCGAGACCCCCATCTCCTGGCCGTAATCGCTGATGGTAACGTCGAACAGGTCCGGCAGGTCGCGGATCATCTCGAACATGGCCCGCTTCTCGCCGGTGGGGTCGGCGCCGGGATGGGCCTCGTCATCGATCTCGATGCGGACGGCAATTGCGCAAGCGTCGCCGATCGCCTCCTTCGTCTCCTCAAGAAGCTCGCGCAGGATGCGCGCGCGGTTCTCCAGCGACCCGCCATATTCGTCATCGCGCTGGTTCATCTCCCTGTGGAGAAATTGCGCGATGAGATAGCCGTGCGAGGCATAGACATAGACGATGTCGAAACCGGCTTCTTTGGCACGCAGGGCCGCCGCCTTGTGGGCACGGCGATAGTCGCGGATATCGGCCTTGTCCATGCGCCGGCTCTGCACTGGCGCCTTGCTGGCCATCTGGCTGACCGGTCCCATGGGCGTTGCGCGCGAGAGCAGGTTGGCGGAGCGGAAGCCGCCATGCCACAGTTCGATACCTGCCAGGGCACCATGGGCATGAACGCCGGCTGCCATCTTCGCCATGTTACGCACATCGCCCTGGTCCCAAAGTGTTGCATAGGGCGAGGGCAGATCGTCGGCGCTGGGATCGATCGAACAATATTCCGTGCATACCACGCCCCAGCCGCCTTCGGCCTTCATCGCGCGCATGGCGGCGAGGGTTTCGGGCATGGCGAAGCCCATGCCGGTGCAATGGGGGACCTGGTAGAAGCGGTTGGGGGCCGTTACCGGCCCGATCCGAAGGGGTGTGAAGAGCGGGTCGAAGCGGGGCTCGCGCGGCATGGGCTTCCTGTTTCCGGCTGATTCTGACGATCTGGCTGCCGCACTTTGCCCAGAATCCACCCCTTCCGACAAGAATAGGACCCAATCCCGCATTTCATGGGCTGGCCATGCGGGATTAAGCCGCATTCGCACTTGCGAAGATCATTGGCGCTTTTCGGCCGTTTGGGGTATCTAGCGCGCTTAAGACCCACAGGCGCGCCGCCGACGGGCCATAAATCCAGTAAATCGATCCAAAGGCCGAACTCAGGGGCCAGGATCGTCGGATTGGCCGGAAACAGGTGCCCCTTCACCTTTTTCCAGATCGGACAGTCATGCCTTTTCCAACGACCAATCCTGCGCTCGAACGTGCTTTGCAGGCGCGCGCCTATCTTGAACCGACCTCCGTGCAATCGGCGGTCCTCGCTGATGAAGCAGCGGGGCGCGATCTCCTCGTCTCCGCCCAGACCGGCTCGGGCAAGACCGTGGCCTTCGGCCTTGCCATGGCGGCGACCCTGCTGGGCGATTCCGAGCGCTTCGAACGCGCTGGCGAACCCCTGGCCCTCATCATCGCACCGACGCGCGAACTGGCCATGCAGGTGCACACCGAACTCTCCTGGCTCTATGCCGACGCCGGCGCCCGCGTCGTCTCCTGCGTCGGCGGCATGGATGCCCGCGCCGAGCAGCGCCTGCTCGCCAATGGCTGCCATATCGTCGTCGGTACGCCGGGGCGCCTGCGCGACCATCTCGAACGCGGCCGTCTCGACATCTCCGCGCTGAAGGTCGTCGTCCTCGACGAAGCCGACGAGATGCTGGATCTCGGTTTCCGCGAGGATCTCGAGTTCATCCTCGATGCGACCCCCAAATCGCGCCGCACCTTGCTGTTCTCGGCCACCATCGCCCGGGAAATTGCCAACCTCGCGCGTGACTACCAGCAGGATGCCCTGCGCATCGATACCCAGGTGCGTAACCAGGCCCACGGCGACATCGAATACCGCGCGGTCCGCGTGGCGCCGACGGATGTCAATCATGCGATCGTCAATCTGCTGCGGTTCTATGAGGCGCGCGCGGCGCTCATTTTCTGCCACACGCGCGAAGCGGTCCGCCATCTCCACGCCAGCCTGTCCGAACGCGGCTTCTCGACCGTGGCTCTCTCCGGCGAACTCAGCCAGTCGGAACGCACCCACGCCCTGCAGGCATTGCGCGATGGCCGCGCCCGCGTCTGTGTGGCGACCGATGTCGCTGCGCGCGGCCTCGATCTTCCCGATCTCAGCCTCGTCATCCACGCCGATCTGCCGCGCGAAAAGGCCACGCTGCTGCACCGGTCGGGCCGCACCGGCCGTGCCGGCCGCAAGGGCATCTGCGCCCTCATCGTGCCGTTCCCGCGCCGCCGTCATCTCGAAAGATTGCTGACCGAGGCCAGCATCAAGGCGATCTGGCAGGACCCGCCCAAGGCCGAGGAGATCCGCGCCCGGGACCAGGAACGCATGCTGGAAGACCCCGCCATCAAGGAACCGGCAACGCCCGAGGATCTGGTCCTGGCCCAGGCACTGCTCGCCGGAAGGCCGGCCGAGGAGATCGCCGCGGCACTCATCCGTTTCTATCGCTCGCGCCTGCCGGCGCCCGAGGACATGTTCGACAGCGGACCGGCCGATATGCGCCAGGAACGCTATGAAGAGCGTGGCGAGCGCAAGCGCCGCGACGACGGCGCCAGAGGAAGTGACAGAGGGGGTGCTGACAGAAGTGAGGGCGGTCCCGTTTCCTGGTTCCGCCTCGATGTCGGCCGCGACAACAATGCCGACCCGAAATGGCTCATCCCGCTCATCTGCCGCCGCGGTCACATCACCAAGCGCGAAATCGGCTTCATCAAGATCTTCGACAAGGAAACCAAGTTCGAGATCGCGGCCGATGCCGCCGAACGCTTCATGAGCGCCGTCGAGAAATCGGGCGACCAGGAAATCAGCATCAAGCCGACGACACCGTTCAACAAGGATGCCGGCCGCTCCAATGCCGACCGCCTGACCAGGGACAACCCGCCCTCGGACCGCCTGCCGCGCAAATTCGAGGCGCCCGCCGACGGCGCAAGATCGGATCGCCCGCGCCCGGATCGCCCGCATGCCGAGCGGCCGCGCGATGGGGAGCGGCGCCCCTTCGCCGCCAAGCGCACGGAAGGTTATGCCCGGCCGCGCGACGACAAGGCGCCGTTCAAGAAGGAAGGGCGCGCCTTCGAAGGCAAGCGCCAGTTTACGTCAAAGCCTGGCAACCCGAAATTCGATAAGCCGAAGTTCGAAGGCCCGCGGTCGGAGGGTTTCAAATCGGATCGCCCCAAGTTCGACAAGCCGAAGTTCGACAAGCCAAAATTCGATGGACCGAAATTCGATCCGGCCGGCAAGGCCAAGAAGAAGCATCGCAAGGGACCTAGCCGTCCCTGAGCGACCCCTAATCCATCAATGACTTGAAATCGAGCGCGGCGCGGTCGGGCGCGACCCAGACTCGCCGTGCCTCGACCGACATCAGCCGGTCCTTGCTCCAGTAGTCGAGCGGCAGATCCCGCCGTGCCCCTGGGCTGGCCAGGAAATCCCGGACGATATCGCTGAGCGCGGAACTGCCGGCAACACGCGCGAGATAGGCGCTGATGAGCGCGATATAGAAGCGGGTGATGGTCTCGTGATAGCCGTCGCTGTCACTGTTGGCGGTGCCGCTGGCCGCGTTGTAGCGCCAGATGATGCCCGGCAATTCCTTTTCCACATCGATATCCGGCCGCTGCCGCAGCAGATAGATGCAGGCGATGCAATGGGCGGCGTGCGTCCATGCCGTCTTCGGCAGGGTTCGGGCCAGCAATCCCTCGCCGATATGCGTGATGTCTGCGTCTGAATACATGGATCCAACTGACAAGGATTGAGCACGGGCACGGCCTTGACCCTAAAGTCTTTGTCCTTGCCGGGCAACGTGCCGGCCTTGCGCCACATTGCCTCATGGGTCGGCCTTGGCTACTGTCGCCACGGACGCCCGGTTGATCTGAGGAAGCCTCGCCCCAAAAATGTCTCTATCATGACGAAATCCGACGAGATGCATGTGGCAGCGCCCGGTCGCGGGCGGCGTCTGATCCAGGCGGCTCTCTGCCAACTCGTCGCCTGTGTCGTCGTCTTCGGTAGCAACACTCTGTTGCGCGAGGTCTTGAACATCACCGTGCCGCTGCCGGCCCTCCTGCTGGCATCCGGCCTGTTGGCTGCGATGCTGGGATACTGGCGGCGGCTGCCCCTGTGGTGGCTGCCGGTGCTGGCGCTGTTCCCTCTCGCCGTCGCGGCGGCACTTTGGCTGCAGCTACCGGCATGGGTCTATCTCCTGGCCTTTGCCTTGCTCCTGTCCCTGCAAAGGAACGCAGCGCGGGGCGGCGTGCCGCTTTATCTCACCAACCGACAGACGATTGCGGCACTGGCGCGCCTGCTGCCCGACCGGCCGGGCCTGGTCGTTGCCGATCTCGGCAGCGGCCTCGGCGGCACCCTGATGGCGCTTGCCCGCACCAGGCCCGACGCGCGCTTCGAAGGCATTGAGACGGCGCCCTTGCCCTTTGTCCTATCCTGGTTGCGTGCGCTGCTGGTAAGCCGCGTCCGCTTCACCTATGGCGATTACCACCGCCGGAACCTCGCGGCCTATGATGTCGTCTACTGCTTCCTGTCGCCGGTGCCGATGCCCGACCTCTATGCCAAGGCCCGCCGGGAAATGCGCCCGGGCACGATTCTCATCAGCAACAGCTTTATGGTGCCTGGACATCCAGCCCATGAGATCATCGACGTGGATGACGCCCGCCAGACACGCCTCCATATCTGGCGTTTCTGACCCGCCAATCCGGCGCGCAGGTCAGAAGGCGGAATAGGCGCGCCCATCGATATGCCGGCGCGTGAGGTAGGCGACGATCTTGAGAAAGACCAGGCTCAGCGCAATGCCCGCTGCTGTCGAGACGTTGGTCAATATGTTGGACTGAAGGAGCGTATCGATCTCCCCCGCCCGGTCGGCGAACCGGTAGGCGGCGTTGCTGAGGACGCTGTTCAACAACCACAGGAACCACCACCAGCCTAGGATGGCGGGAGTTTCCTGTGTCCTCCAGTTGAGCGGGTCGCCGCTTGCCTTCCAGTTCTCCTTCATCGCCTGGAAGGGCGCCCATAGATTCAGAAGCGGAATGAAGTAGCAGCCGATCGACCAGCCGGGCGTGTAGCGCAGATCATTGACGCCTGTCGCCCGCAGATTGGCGTTGATGCGGTAAAGCCAGATGAGCGTCAGAATGCCGGCGACGATGAACAAACCAATCTGGGTGAATCCGATCGCCATCTGTCGCAGGTCGTTCGCCTCGGCGAGCGCCATGATATCCGGATTGTCACTATGGACGCCGGCCTGAATGTCAGAGAGAAATTTGTACTCCATCAGCCCGGAGACGATCGCTGCGGCGCCGATGACGATATCAGCGATCAGCAGCCAGCGAATCCAGCGTGCTAGGCCGGCCACATCCTTGACCGTGTATCGCGCATCGACGGGTGTCGTGAAATTGTCGGTCGGATTCGGATCTTGTGAGTCGACTGTCATTGCCCCATCACCCCCGCCATTGCCGACCGATCACGCATCGGCCCGCTGGTTCGCTGGATAGAGTAATGGTTGAGAAAGCCGATTCGCACCACAATTCAGCCCCTGGGTTTGGGCCGGACGCCTAAGCTATTGAAAAGATTGGCGCACCCGATACGATTCGAACGTACGACCTTTGCCTTCGGAGGGCAACGCTCTATCCAGCTGAGCTACGGGTGCATGCCTTGTGCGGCCCCTGGGGGCTGTGGGCCGGAACATAACCGGGACGCCCGCGCTTCGCAAGGGGTGGGCGAGATGGGCAAGGATCGTTCGGCAACCGGCTTGGGCGATGGATGGTCCGAATTGTTGCCACCCTTTCTGACCGGTGGTGGTGCGGTGGGGAACTGCGCGGGTCAACCTCGGTCATCCCGGTCGGAAAATGGCAGGTGCCGACACCGGCGGCCGAGATCGGCCGGGTAGCAACCTCAATTTCCGTCGCGCAATTGGTCTACGAGAAGCGAAATACCCTGGCGCGATAGATGTGTATGGTCCACATGCAGGGCCATGGCTGCAAATTGCGAGCCGGATTCCTGACGCACGCGCTGTGTTGTTTCGAGATAGTCGATGACACGGAACCCGGCCGATCGGGCGCCGGCAAGCAATCGTGTTTTCTCGTCGCTGAAGAAGGAAAACGCGGCACCCATATGACCGTCGATCCGCGTCACGTCCGGTGACGAATTGTAGATGTACGGCACATAGACCAGGGTGAGCCGATCGATCTTCTGTTCGGTCGCAAAATCCTGCAGCCAGGCGATGAGATCCTCCGGCCTGCCATAGGGCTTTTTCGGCGCAAAGTCATTTTCGCAGAAGATGTAGATCAATTCGCGAATCTGGCCGCTGTAGCGTGCCGCCGCCCGTGCCAGGTTGCAGACGACATCGCCTGCCTTGGCGCTGGCAACGCCGATATTCACATATTGCCGGGTCGTGTCGACCGCCTGCAATTGCGACGCCAGCGTTTCTTCATCCGACACCATCGATCCGTTGGCAACACTGTCACCGGCGATAATGACCTTGTCGGACGATGACACGGCGGGAAAGGTCAGGCGTTCGCCATCCCCATTGCTGCGCAGGCGTATCTTGCGAAAGGAATAGCACGCAATGAAATCAGCGACGTCTTTGGGCAGTTCCGCTGCCGTGTCATAGAAGGCGTTCGGCGGGTCGAAGCTGTTGAACAGGTTGCTGCGCAGGAAAGTCATGGTCTTGTCGAGGTTCTGCTTCTGCGTCAGGCACCCATCAATTTCGATGTTCACCTTCGCCTGTTCGGTCCGCAACTCGCTGTACGGAGAATTGCCGATGCCGACGCCGGCTGCCTTGAACTGATCGAGAAGGACCTCGAACTCGGCCGGATCGGCAACGAGGCGCAGGTCCGGCAAAGCCGGCTGATCATCACTCGCGCGCGACCCATCCGATATGCCGAGGCCGGCGATGACTTGCCAGGTGAGGCTCGTGCCGGGGTCGCCTTGACGCCAAAGCTCATAGCCCCCCTCGGCAAGCAGCCATGCCATACTGCTTGCCAGCAGAATGGTCAGAATCGCGAAGATGCTTTGCTTGCGAGGTGTCATCGGTGGCGCGACCGTCGTCTGGGGTCGGAAGCAGGGCATTCGGCACCGTTGAGACCGCCACAGCGGCTCATTCGGCGCGGCATTCTAGGCAGCGGCCTTGTGATATGGCAAGCGCAGCAGACCACGACTCGTTCATGGCCATCGATGCGCAGCACCGTGCCGCGCGGCGCCCTCGTCAAGCGACTGGTGTCATTCAAGCGACTGGTGTCATGAGGATGGTCAGATTTGACAAGGAAAAAGGAATGTCTTTAATGCAGGCAAGATCGGGTTTCCCGCTAACGTCAAACATGAGTAGTCCTGACCATGCCGACGGATCATGACGTAACCCCACCATCCAATCGAAAATTCGGACTGACCATCGGGATTGTCCTTCTTTTCCTGGGCCTTGTGCCGCTCCTGTTTGGCGGTCGAAGCGCCTTTTGGTTGGTTGTTGTCGGCGCCGTGTTCGTGCTGCTGGCGCTGGCGACGCCAGGGTTGCTGACAATTCCAAACCAGATCTGGTTTCGGTTTGGGCTGCTGCTTCACAGGATCGTAAACCCGCTGGTCCTTGGCGCCGTGTTTCTGGTGGCGGTGACGCCCATCGGCATCGTGATGCGACTGGCCGGCAAGAATCTCCTCAATCGCCGCTACGACCCCGCCGCAAAATCGTATTGGATTCCGCGAGATCCACCCGGTCCGGCTCCCGACTCCATCCGCAATCAGTTTTGAGGTCAACGTGTCCTTTCTCATCGAACTTTTCGCCTTCATGCGGGCCCGGAGAAAGTTCTGGCTCTATCCCATGCTGATCATCATCGTGCTGTTTGGTGGCCTGCTCGTCCTGGCCAAGGGAAGTGCTTTGGCGCCCTTCATCTACACGATCTTCTAGCGTGCAAACTTGAAAGTCCTTGGCATCTCGGCGTTCTACCATGACAGCGCCGCCGCCTTGATCGACGATGGACGGATCGTAGCTGCGGCGCAGGAGGAGCGCTTCACGCGATTGAAGCATGATGCCGGCTTTCCGCACCATGCGATCGCCTATTGTCTTGAGGCGGGCGAAACAAGCCTTGGCAAGGTCGATCTTGTGGTGTTTTACGACAAGCCCTTCCTCAAGTTTGAACGCCTGCTGGAAACCTATGTCGCCTATGCCCCGCGTGGTTTCCAATCCTTCCAGAAGGCCATGCCGGTATGGCTCAAGGAGAAGCTGTTTCAAAAGAGCCTGATCCTTGGCGAACTGAAGAGAATTGACGCGACCTTCGCCGGTGCCGTGAAACTGGCATTCACCGAACATCACCTGTCGCACGCGGCGAGTGCCTTCTATCCGTCGCCGTTTGAAGAGGCCGTCGTCCTCACCATTGATGGTGTCGGCGAATGGGCGACGACTTCGGTCGGGATCGGTCGCGGCCGCGATCTTTCCATTGTGCGCGAAATCCACTTCCCGCATTCGCTGGGCCTGCTCTACTCGGCCTTTACCTACTTCACGGGCTTCAAGGTCAATTCCGGCGAATACAAGCTGATGGGCCTCGCGCCCTATGGTGTGCCGCGCTTCGAGAAACTGATCCTGGATAATCTGATCGATATCAAGCAGGACGGATCATTCCGCCTGAACATGGCCTATTTCGACTATTGCACGGGCCTCAAAATGACGAGCGCGAAGTTCGACTCGCTGTTTGAAGGACCGGCCCGCAAGCCGGAGGATCTGCTGACGCAACGCGAAATGGATCTCGCTGCTTCGGTCCAGAGTGTGCTGGAGAGTGTCGTCCTGCGGATGACGCGGTCCCTGGCGCAGGAATTCGGCATTCCCAATCTCTGCCTCGCCGGTGGTGTAGCCCTCAACTGCGTTGCCAATGGTAAGATCCTGCGTGACGGCGCATTCAACAATGTCTGGGTGCAGCCTGCTTCCGGTGACGCTGGTGGTGACATCGGCGCGGCATTGGCTGCCAGTCATGGTATGGGCAATGTTGCGCGGACTTTATTGATGGGTAAGGATTCAATGTCGGGTTCCTATCTCGGCCCGAGCTACGCACAGGGAGAGATAGAAAAGCGACTGACGGCGGCCGGCGCCAGGTACCAGGTGTTCGATGAGCACGAGATGATCGGGAAGACTGCGGACGCGCTCGCGGAAGAGAAGGCGGTTGGCTGGTGCCAGGGTCGCATGGAATTCGGGCCACGGGCATTGGGCGCGCGCTCGATCCTGGGTGATCCGCGGTCGCCCAAAATGCAGTCGGTCCTGAATTTGAAGGTGAAGTTCCGCGAAAGTTTCCGGCCATTCGCGCCCTCGGTCCTGCGCGAAGACGTCGCGGACTGGTTCGAGATGGATTGCGACAGTCCCTATATGCTGCTCGTGGCGGATGTGGTGGGGCGGCGCCGCCTTGCCATGACGCCGGAACAGCAGAAACTCTTCGGCATCGACCGGCTGAACATTCCGCGCTCGGATATTCCGGCTGTGACGCATGTCGATTACTCGGCCCGTATCCAGACCGTGAGCGCCGAGACCAATCCCCTCTATCACGCACTGATTTCGGCCTTCAAGGCGAGAACCGGTTGCCCGGTCCTCGTCAATACGAGCTTCAACGTGCGTGGCGAGCCGCTTGTCTGCGCGCCGGAGGATGCATTCCGCTGCTTCATGGGTACCGGGTTGGACTATCTGGCCGTCGGCCGTTGCGTCATGCACAAGGTCGATCAGGATCCATCGCTCAAGGTCTCCTACGAAAACCACTTCGCAAACGATTGACGCGATTGCGCTGATCCCATCATCTTCGTCATGCCCTTTGGAAGTCCACTGTCATGCTGCTGAAAACCCCCAAAGCGACCCCGCCTGATCCCGAGGCTCTGGCGCTGCAGGCGCTGGTCTTCCTCATGGCCGATGATGACCGGCTGGCGCGTTTTCTCGGCCTCACCGGGCTGGACGGCAATGCCGTGCGGGAACTCGCCCACGACCCCCATGGGCTGGGCGCGGTGCTGGATTATCTGCTGGGGTTTGAGCCGCTGCTCCTCGAGTTCGCGGCCGAGATCGGCGTCGATCCCGCCGTCATCGCGGCACAGCGCCGCCGCCTGCCGGATTGAGCGGCGCTCAGTCGGGTCTGCTGTCGGCGCCGCTCGGCAGCGCTGCCGCGGGATCGCGGATCCAGGCGGCGATATCGTCATAGAGGGCGTGTGCGCCAAGGTCGCGCAGCATCATGTGATAACCCTGGGGATAGAGGGCAAGGCGCCCTTCCTCGGGCGGCAGCTTCGGCAGCGTGGCGAGGAACCGGCCGACGGATTCCGTCGTCAGAATGTCCTCGCGGTCGCCGAACATGATCAGCCAGCGCGGTGCCGGACCGAGTTTGGCGCCTGCATCGAAGGCCAGCGTCATGAGCTCGACCAGGCCAAAGGCGGTGTCGACGCGGGTCGCCTTGATCACTTTGGGGTCGCGGCCCATCTGGCGCAGCATCTGGTAATTGTTCGACGGTTCGCGATAGACGCCGTTGGGCCGTACCGCCGCGCGCGGGATGGTCGCCATGGCGAAATCGAAAATGGTCCGGTTGAGCGAACTTTGCGTCTGCCAGCCCCAGATCGCGGGGGCGGCGAGGATGATGCCGTCGACCGGCATCTCGGTATGTTGTGCCACGGCTGCGAGGATGACTGCGGCACCCATGCTTTCGCCCAGCAGGTAGACCGGCTTCTCGGGATGCGCCGCCTTGGCAAGATGCGCTGCCGTGGCGAGATCCTTGATCATCTGGTCGGAGCCGGCCCAGAGGCCCCGTTGCGGTGTGTCGCCGAAGCCGCGCTGATCGAAGGCATAAACCGCAAAGCCGCGCCTAGCCAGACCCTTGCCGGGTGCGTCGAAGGCGCGGTTATAGTCGTTGAAGCCATGCAGCGCCACGATCGATGCCTCGGTCGGCCGGTCCCAGGGCAGCCAGGTGCGCATCGGCAGATCAACACCATCGGCGGTGTGGAACGCCTTGTCGGTGAAGGCCGGCGTGTCGACCGGCGGGCCGATCACCTGCCATTGCGGCGTGCAGGCGGATACCAGCAGCGAGATTGCCAGCAGGGCGACGAGGCGGCCCAGTTGCATGGCGCGGGTCAGGCGGACTGCGGCTGACGGCGCGTCAGCTCAAGGAAGATGTCTTCAAGATCCGATTCCACGGTCGAGAGATCGACGATCTCCAGATTCGTGGCGCGGATCGCATCCAGCACGGCGCCGACCTGCGTCTGGCTCGGCCGGTAATGGAGCTTCAGGCGCCGTGACCCCAGCAATTGCGGATCGAACCCGGCCAGCGCCTCGGGTGGTGCGGCGAGATCGGCACCGACGATGATGACCACTTCCTTGCGGTCGAGGCGGCTCACCAGGGTCGAGGTCGGCTCGCAGGCGATCACCTTGCCATGGTTGATGATGGCGATCTGGTCGCAAAGCTCTTCGGCTTCCTCGAGATAATGTGTCGTCAGCAGGATGGTGACGCCGGATTTGTTGAGCTCGCGGACATAGGCCCAGAGCTGCTGGCGGAGTTCCACATCGACACCGGCGGTGGGCTCATCCAGCACCAGCACCGGCGGATTGTGGACCAGGGCCTTCGCCACCATCAGGCGCCGCCGCATGCCCCCGGAGAGCGTGCGGGCATAGGAACCGGCCTTGTCGCCGAGCGAGAGGGCTTCCAGCAATTCCATCGTGCGCCGCTCGGCCTTCGGCACGCCGTACATGCCGGCCTGCAGATCGAGGAGATCGCGCGGTGTGAAGAACGGGTCGATATTGAGCTCCTGCGGCACCACGCCGATGGCCGCGGCGGCATGCCTTGGATCGGCGTCGAGGTCGATGTCCCATATCCTTACGTGGCCTTCGGTCTTGCGGACCAATTGCGCCAGGATGTTGATGAGCGTCGATTTCCCGGCCCCGTTCGGCCCGAGCAGGCCGAAAATGCCACCGCGCGGGATGGCGAGATCGACATGATCCAGCGCCAGCTTGGGGCTGCGCTGGTTTTTGTTACCGGCATAAACCTTGACCAATCCCCGGATCGAGACGGCAAGCTCCGGCAAAGAAACGCTATTGTTGGCGACCATGGCTGGATTTGCGACCAAAATGGTGTGTCGGCGGTTGCTTCGCCCTGGAAGCCTGCCTATCATTGCGGCATATCAAGCGTCAATGTCGAGCCGAGCAGCCAGATGGAACCGATCGAAACCGAAATCGTCACCAAGACCCGCATCGCCTGCGAGGGTGGCGGCGGCCCGTCCGGGCACCCCCGCGTCTATCTCAATCTGGGCAAGGACGGTCATGTCGATTGCCCCTATTGCGGCAAGCATTTTGTCCTGAAGGAAGGCGCTTCCGCCGGCGCCCACTGATGTCGGTGCCAGCGATGTCGGTGCCTGCGGGAAAACCAGATCACGTCTACCTGATCGACGGTTCCGGTTACATCTTCCGGGCCTTCCACGCCCTGCCGCCGCTGACGCGCAGCGATGGGACGCCGGTCAACGCCGTGCTCGGCTTCACCAACATGCTGCTGAAACTCATTGAGGATTCGGACGCCGAGTACATCGCCGTCATCTTTGATGCCGGGCGTCGCACCTTCCGCAACGACATCTATGCCGACTACAAGGCGCACCGGCCGGAAGCGCCGCCCGAGCTCATTCCCCAATTCGCCCTCATCCGCGAAGCGACACGCGCCTTCAACGTGCAGGCAATCGAGATGAAGGGCTATGAGGCCGACGATCTGCTGGCGACCTACGCGACCCAGGCCGCGGCACTTGGCCATGACGTCACCATCGTGTCCTCGGACAAGGATCTGATGCAGCTGGTCGACGACCGCATCACGCTCTTCGATCCGATGAAGAACCGCAAGATCGGCCGGCCGGAAGTGCTGGAGAAATTCGGCGTGGCACCGGAGAAGGTGATCGACATCCAGGCCCTGGCCGGCGATTCCTCGGACAACGTTCCCGGTGTGCCCGGCATCGGCCTGAAGACCGCGGCCGAGCTCATCAACACCTATGGCGATCTCGACACGCTGCTGGCCAAGGCCGGGGAGATCAAGCAGCCCAAGCGCCGCGAGAATCTGCTCGCCAATGCCGACCTTGCGCGGATCAGCCGCGACCTCGTCACCTTGAAGCGCGACGTGCCCATCGAGGTGCCGCTCGCCGAGTTCGACAAGCGCGCCATCGACGGCGCCGCCTTGGAGTTCCTGGTCAAGAACGAGTTCCGCTCGCTGGCCTCCAAGGTGCAGTCGCGCCTTGGCGAGGCGGCGATCAAGGCGGCGAAGGCGGCCGGGGCGTTTGACACGCCGGTGGTTGCGACCTCGTCGAAGCACCAGCCTACCGCACCGACCGCGAAAATCGGCGGAGGCTATGAGCTGGTGCAGGACGAGGCGGCGTTGGCAACCTGGATCGCGCGCGCGACGGCTGCCGGTCAACTCGCCTTCGACATCGAGACCACCTCGCTGAATGTGAACGAGGCAAAGCTGGTGGGCGTTTCGCTGGCGACCGAGGCGGGCCTTGCCTGCTATGTGCCGGTCGGGCATGTGGGGACGACCGGCGATCTGTTGGGCGGCGGGGCCGAGGCGCCGCGCCAGATTCCGCTCGGCCGCGCGGTTGAATTGCTGAAGCCGATGCTGGAAGACCCGTCCGTGCTCAAGATCGGGCACAACATCAAATACGACATGGCAGTGATGGCGCGCTACGGCGTCGCCGTGGCACCGATCGACGATTCCATGCTCATCTCCTATGTGCTGGAAGGTGGCGCCCATGGCCATGGCATGGACGAGCTGTCGACACTCCATCTCGGCCATGAGACGATCAAGTTCAACGATGTGGCGGGCAGCGGCAAGGCGCAAGTGACCTTCGACCATGTGCCGCTCGACAAGGCCCTGGCCTATGCGGCGGAAGATGCCGACGTCACTTGGCGGCTGCACCAGATGCTGAAGCCACGCCTGGTGGCGGAGCGGCTCAGCACGGTCTATGAGACGATCGAACGCCCTTTGATTCCTATCGTTGCCGAAATGGAACGCGCCGGCGTCAAGATCGACGCCGCCGAACTCAGCCGCCTCAGCCAGGACTTCGCCCAGCGCATGGGCGAGATCGAGCGCGAGATCCACAACATCGCCGGGACCGAGTTCAATGTCGGCTCACCCAAGCAGCTGGGCGAGATCCTGTTCGACCAGTTGAAGCTGCCGGGCGGCAAGAAGGGCAAGACCGGCGCCTATTCGACCGGCGCCGATGTGCTTGAGGAACTGACCGTCACCTCCGGCCATCCGCTGCCGCAGAAAGTGCTCGACTGGCGCCAGTTGGCGAAACTGAAGAGCACCTATGCCGATGCACTGCCGCTTGCCATCAACCCGGAGACCGGCCGCGTCCATACCTCGTTCGCGCTCGCTGCGACCTCGACCGGACGCCTCGCCTCGACTGATCCCAATCTGCAGAACATCCCCATCCGCACCGAGGAAGGCCGCAAGATCCGCCGCGCCTTCGTGGCGGAAGCCGGGCACATCCTGCTCTCGGTCGATTACAGCCAGATCGAATTGCGTCTGGCGGCCGAAATGGCCGATATCGAACCCTTGAAGCAGGCCTTCCGCGAAGGCGCCGACATCCACGCCATGACGGCCTCACAGGTGTTCGGCGTCCCCATCGAAGGCATGGACCCGATGGTCCGCCGCCAGGCAAAGGCCATCAATTTCGGCATTATCTACGGTATCTCGGCGTTCGGCTTGGCGCAACAACTTGGCATCCCGCAAGGCGAGGCCAAGGCCTATATCGAGGCCTATTTCAAACGCTATCCCGGCATCCGCGACTATATGGACCGGATGAAGAAATTCGCCCATGAGAAGGGCTATGTCGAAACCCTGTTCGGCCGGCGCTGCCATGTGCCGGGCATCAACGACAAGAACCCGGCCAGGAAGAGCTTCATGGAGCGCGCCGCCATCAACGCGCCGCTCCAGGGCACAGCCGCCGACATCATCAAACGCGCCATGATTCGCATGCCGGCGGCCTTCGCCGCGGCCGGTTTGAAGGGCCGTATGCTGCTGCAGGTCCATGACGAACTGCTGTTCGAAGTGCCGGTGGCGGAAGCCGCGGAATCCTCCCGCGTCGCCCGCGAGATCATGGAAAACGCCCACCTGCCGGCGCGCCAGATTTCCGTACCGCTTATCGCCGACGCCGGCACAGCCCTCAACTGGGCCGAAGCGCATTAATCGGCAACCTCGGCGTCTGCGCCTGAACGAAAACGGCCGGGGTTTTGCCCCGGCCGTTTGTCTATCTCGATCAACCAGAATCAATAAGGCGACAGCGCGGTCACCAGATCTGCCGTGTTCGGATTGGAAACCTTGCGGTCGATCACGATCTGCTGCGGCAGGACGCCCGGGCCGTAATAGGCGGCATTCCAGTCGTTCTTCCTGAGGATGCCGGCCCCATTAAAACTCACGCCGCCGAACAGGCCCGCGGTCTTGGCGAAAGTGTAGACGTCGTCTTCGAGGTTAGTGGTGGTGTTGGCCCCCACACCCTTGCCGATCGGGCCGGCTGCCACCGACATGTCGCCGCCGAATTTCATTTGGTCATTGAGCACGGCCTGCAGCGCCTTGTCGCTCATGATCGTGAAGATGGTCTCCGAGGTCTGGCCGCCGACCTGCAGGCCGACGGACCCTGCGGCCAGCGTATAGAAGGCCGGCTGGCTCCAGCCCTGGTTGGGGTCGCGCACCATGAGTACGCCGTTGCCGCCTTCACCGCCGATCACGAACCCGGCCTTGAACAGGTCGGGGAAGATCATCACGGCCTTGGCGCGCTTGAGATAGCCCGGCAGCTCGCCGAACTCATAGGAGCCGATCAGCTTTTCGAAGCTGATGCGCGCCTTGTCGATCAGCTCCTGCTGGGGGGTGAGGGCATGGGCAGGCGCCATATGCCCGACGCTGAGCCCCAAAGGGAGGATGAGCCCCAAAGCGAGGGTCAAGCCCAGAAACGGGGCCGTCAGTTTCCGCAGAATGTTCATCCAATATCTCCTCATCGATGCAGGCTACGTAGAAACGCGGCCGACTCATCTTGGTTCCGCGATGCGCGCCACAAGTGTTAACGGGGCTTTGCGACTCGGGAGCGGATCAGCAACACAGATAAACCCGACGGACTCGCGCCGCAATGCGGCTCACGGAAGGTTGAGAGGCGCGCGTCGGGAGTCTTCATGGGGAGAGGTCATCGGTTGCGGCCCCTCCCACCTTCAGGGGGGAGGGTAGGGAGGGGGGCGCAAGTGACGTGCGCTACTGTGGCTTCACCACCGCCATGTAATTGACGTCGAGATCGCGGCTGAGGTGAAAGGTATCCTTGAACGGATTATAGGACACGCCGGTCAGTTCGGCGATGGCGAGGCCATGATGGCGCAGCCCGCGCGCCATTTCCGACGGACGGATGAAGCGGTTCCATTCATGGGTGCCCTTGGGCAGCCAGCGCATCACATATTCCGCGCCGATGATGGCCATGGCATAGCTCTTGATGGTGCGCGACATGGTGGCGATGAACATGATCCCGCCGGGTTTGAGCAGGCGGCCGCAGGCCTCCAGGAAGGCGTCGACGTCCGCCACATGCTCGATGATCTCCATTGCCAGCACGATGTCGAAGCGTTGTCCCTGGGCCACCAGATCCTCGGCGGCGCAATTGAGGTAGACGGCCTTGACGCCGCCTTGCTCGGCATGGAGGCGCGCCACTTCCACATTGCGCGGGGTGGCGTCGACGCCGGTCACCTGGGCGCCCAGCCGCGCCATGGGTTCCGTGAGCAGCCCGCCGCCGCAGCCGATATCGATCAAAGTGAGACCGGTAAGCGGAGAGGGGTCCGCAGCGTCCCGGCCAAAATGGGCGCTAACCCGGTCGCGGATGAAATTGATGCGCACCGGGTTCAGCCGGTGGAGCGGCCGGAACTTGCCGATAGGGTCCCACCAGGCCTCGGCCATGGCGGCGAATTTCTCGATTTCCGACCGGTCGATGGTTGTCTTGATGAATTTGCCTGAATTTTCATCATCCGGTCCGGCTGTCGGCGGAACACTGCTGGCCAGTCCGGGGACCATGAGAAAAACCCTTCAAACGATTGAGAAACAGGCCGGGAAGGCGGCCGCAACGCTTGCTTCCGCCGCTTCCGTTCAGTATGGATACGCGCGCTCGGCAAAACAAGATTTCACCCGCTTTTATTTCGCTGGCCCAGTTTTGCGGGCGAGGTCGCATTTTACCGGTTATTCGAGGGGTTAGGGGCTTTTCCCGATGAACGCAGCAGTCCGGCAGATTGGGTCTTCGAAGACCCGGATCGTGATGAAATTCGGCGGCACGTCCGTTGCCAATATCGAGCGTATTAAAGCTGTGGCTTTGCGCGTAAA
>NZ_CAMDRA010000014.1 GCF_945906275.1 Dongia mobilis | reverse complement strand
TCCTTGGCAGCATCGGCGGCCGCCTGCTTTGCGGCGGCTTCCTTGGCCGGCTGCTGGACATCGCTGCCGAACCAGGACGAGCAACCGCTGATGGCGACGAACGCCGCGACGGCAGCCCACCGGCGCATCGAATGTCTTGAATGCGGCAGGAAGGGCCGGAGGGCCGAGCCGGAATTCAGCGCCAGACGGCCGACTGCCTCGGCGACGGCAACACCGCGCGACGCGGCCAGATCCGAAAAATCAACCATTTACATCCTCCCCAGGGCCCCAGGACCGACCGCGTCTTGCGGGACCTGTCCGGTCCCGGCCGCGCTCTCGTCCAAGTATGCCATCCTAATGCGCAAACTACTGGCGCAAAATAAAAGTTCCGATTTTTTAGACTGCGCTACTATAACAAACAAGTGAGATCATGGACGTGAAAAAGCGTTAGGTCCTAAATCTTTGTTATTTTTGTCCTTTCCAAGGATCAACGATGGCCAAGAGCGACCCTGGAACCCGCCCGCAGAGCGAAAAAAGCAGCCAAGAGGGCAGGTCAAGTATGCCGGACCAGCAAACGCCGGACCCTCAGGTCATGGCTGAGTCGATGAGTCGCATCGCTGAACAGTCGCAGCGGCTGATGCAGGAATTCCTGAGCCGGCACGCCCATGATTTCAGCATCGGGCCGGATGCCACCAGTCTCGGCCGCGCCTTCCTGGAAATGACCACGCGGATGATGGGCGATCCAGGCAAGCTGCTCGAGGCCCAGGTCTCGCTGTGGCAGGATTACATGAATCTCTGGCAATCCACGGCCGCCCGCATGATGGGCCATGAGCCCGAACCTGTCATCGCCCCGGCCAAGGATGACCGCCGCTTCAAGGATGCCGCCTGGAACGACAATCAGGTGTTCGACTATATCAAGCAGTCCTACCTGCTGACTGCGCGCTGGATGCAGAACACCGTGCGCACGGTCGAGGGGCTCGACGACAAGACGGCGAAGAAGGTTGATTTTTATACCCGCCAGTTCGTCGATGCGATGGCGCCCAGCAATTTCGTCATGACCAATCCCGAAGTGCTCCGCACCACGATCGAGAGCCGCGGCGAGAACCTGGTCAAGGGACTGGAGAACCTGCTCGAAGATCTGGAGCGCGGCAATGGCAAGCTCAAGATCTCGATGACCGACCAGGAAGCCTTCGAGATCGGCAAGAACGTGGCCGTGCAGCCGGGCAAGGTGGTGTTCCAGAACGAGCTGCTGCAGCTTATCCAGTACACGCCGACGACGGAGAAAGTCGCCAAGCGGCCGCTGCTGATCATTCCGCCATGGATCAACAAATACTACATCCTGGATCTGAAGCCGCAGAACTCCTTCGTCAAATGGGCGGTCGACCAGGGCCAGACCGTGTTCATGATCTCCTGGGTCAATCCGGATGAGAAACTGGCCCAGAAATCATTTGTCGATTACATGCTGCAGGGACCGCTTGCCGCCATCGAGGCGATCACGAAGGGGCTTGGCGAGAAGAGCGTCAATGTCATCGGCTATTGCCTCGGTGGGACATTGCTCTCATGTCTGCTCTCCTATCTCGAAACCAAGAAGCGCAGCGATATCATTGCCAGCGCGACTTTCCTCACGACGATGATCGATTTTGCAGAGGCAGGCGAGCTTTCCATCTTCATCGACGAGGAGCAGCTCACCGCCCTGGAAGACAAGATGAACGAGCGCGGCTATCTCGAAGGGCATGAGATGGCGGCCACCTTCAACATGCTGCGCGCCAACGATCTTATCTGGTCCTTCGTCATCAACAACTACCTGCTCGGCAAGGAGCCGTTCCCGTTCGATCTCCTTTACTGGAATTCCGATTCCACGCGCATGCCGGCCGCTATGCACAGCTTCTATCTCCGCAACATGTACCAGAAGAATCTGCTCATACAGCCGGGCGGCATCGAACTTGATGGGGTAAAGATCGACCTCACCAGGATCGCGCAGCCGAGCTTCGTTCTGGCGACGCGCGAGGATCATATCGCCCCCTGGGTTGCCGCCTATGCCGCGACGCAGACCTATAAGGGACCGGTTACTTTCGTCCTGGCGGCTTCCGGGCATATCGCCGGCGTCGTCAACCCGCCGGCTGCCGGCAAGTACAGCCACTGGATCAGCAAAGATGCGAACGTCGGCAAGAACAACAAGATCTACCCGGCAAAGCCCGAAGATTGGCTGGAATCGGCCGAGCATCGCCCTGGTTCCTGGTGGCCGGAATGGCAGAAATGGAGCAGCAATTTCAGCGATGGCAGCGTCGATGCCCGCCAGCCTGGTGCTGGTAAGCTGAAGGTGATCGAAGACGCGCCGGGCTCCTACGTGAAGGTGACGGCGCAGTAATTTCGTGCGCCGCTCACATCCGGTGGCCATTCGACTGGTGCCATGGCGGCGACACTCCAGCGAAAGCGCATTTCATCCGACTGTCTTTGTCGGCAAGGACACTTTCTGATAGTTTGACCAGACATCAAACCATCTGGGAGGCACCGCAATGAACAAGCTGATCGCGGAATTCATCGGCACGCTTACGCTGGTGCTGTTCGGCTGCGGCGCGGCCGTGCTGGGCGGCGAACATGTCGGGCAACTGGGCATTGCCCTCGCCTTTGGATTTGCCATCGTTGCCATGGCCTATGGGATCGGCCCGGTGTCCGGTTGCCACGTCAATCCGGCAGTCAGTCTCGGCGCCTTCATCGCAGGGCGCATGGAGGCGAAGGACATGGTCTCCTATTGGGTGGCGCAGGTGCTGGGCGCACTCGCCGGCGCCCTCATTCTCATGATCATTGCCGGCGGTACCGATGGCGGTCTCGGCCAGAATGGTTGGGGGCCAGGTTATCTTGGTGAGTATGGCCTGGGCCAGGCACTCGTCTTCGAGATCGTGATGACCGCCTTGTTCGTGATCGTCATCCTCGGCGCCACAGGCGAAGGCTCCAGCCCCGGTTTCGCCGGGCTTGCCATCGGCATCACCCTGGCTGTCATCCACATCGTCGGAATCCAGGTGACCGGCGTCTCGGTCAACCCGGCACGCAGCATCGGCCCGGCGGTCTTCGTCGGGGGGCAGGCGCTGGCGCAGGTCTGGCTGTTCATCATCGCACCAGCCATCGGCGCCGTGATCGGCGGGCTGCTGTTCCGTTTGAATGTAATCAAGCCGTAGCCACAAGAAGCGTCATCCTCCGCGCTGGCGGGGGATGACGTTCTGCGTTCATCGCCAGTTCAAATCAGGCAGCGCCCTTGTGCGGCACCGCTTGGCGCTGCTCGATGACCTTATCCGCAAGCCTTCCGCTCAACTCCTGCAGATGATCGAACTGGTACGAAAAATTGCCGACCCCCAAGGTGAGGGAGCGGAGTTCGATGATCATGTCATGGAGCTCCGATTGCGGCACCAGGGCCTGCACAACTTCCCACCCCGTCCAATCTTCCTTGGCCTGGAAGCTAAGGATCTGACCGCGGCGGCCCGTGACGAGGTTGTGGACGCGCGCGGTGAATTCCGCCGGCGCTGAGACCTCGACCGAGAAGATCGGCTCCAGCAGGATCGGCCCGCATTGCGGCAGGGCTTCCTGCATGGCCTGGCGCGCCACCGTCTTGAAAGCCATGTCGGAACTGTCGACGGCATGGAACTGGCCATCGAACAGGGCGACAGCGACATCGACCACGGGGAAGCCAAGCGGACCACGCGCCAGTGATTCCCGCGCTCCCTCCTCGACAGAGCCGATGAACTGCCGCGGCACCGAGCCGCCGACGACGCGATCATGGAATTCAAATCCGGTGCCACGCGCGAGCGGCCAGACCTCGATATGGATATCGGCGAACTGGCCATGGCCGCCCGATTTCCGCTTGAAGCGGGCATGCTGCTTCACGCCGCTGCGGATGGTTTCCTTGTAGCTCACCTGCGGGCGGCGATGTTTCATTGGCAGGCTGAAGCGCGATTTCAACCGATCGAAGGCAATGTGCAGATGAATCTCCCCCTGGCCGGAGAGCAGAAGTTCATGCGTGTCCGGATCATGGGTGAAGGTGAGCGAGGTATCTTCCTCGGTAAGCTTGGCCAGCGCCGTGGTCAATTTCACCTCATCGGCGCGGTTCTCGGCATCCATCGCCAGGACAAAGAGCGGCTCGAGCGGAGTAGGCCAGGTGAAGTCGGGGTTTTTCTTGCCTGAAGCGGTGAGAAGATCGCCGGTCCGCACCTCCTCCATCCGCGCCAGCGCCACCACTTCGCCGGTATTGGCATGCGGCACTTTCTCAAAGGCATTGCCCTTGGGCCGCAGAACGCCGGCAACCCGGGCACCGTTGAGCACGGACCCTTCGCTGACGCGGCCGCCGAAGATGCGCGCCAGCGAGAGCTTGCCGGCATGGGGCTGGTGATAGGTCTTGAAGACGAGGGTCGAGGCATCATAACTCGAAATGCCGAGGCGCTGTGCAAGGGCCTCCGGTCCTGGAACCTCGTGGCGCAACGCCTTCAACAGACGGCGCACACCGCCATCGCGTTCGGCTTCACCGAGCAGAACGGGCACGATCAGATCGGCCGCCAGATCCTTGGCGAACTGCTGATAAATCTCCACCTTCGGCGGCACCACGTCGCTGAGGATTTTCTCCATCAGATGGTCGTCGAAATCAGCCAGCGATTCCAGCATGCGACCGCGCGCTTCCTGTTCGCGCGGCAGGACTTCCTCCGGCATCTGGATGAGGTCGGATTCCTGGCCCGGATGGTATTTATAGGCGCGCTCGCTCACCAGATCGACATAGCCGGTAACTTCGCCGCCATCCTTGCCCGCGCCGCGGATCGGCACCTGGCGCAGCACCAGTGGGCGGCTGGAGACTGCCTGCAATGCGTCAAGCATCTCGCGCACGCGGTGGGTCGAGACATCCATCTTGTTGATGAAGAGGATGTGCGGAATTTGATGATCGTCGAGGAATTTCAGGGTCGGCGCCAGCATCAGCGCCTTTTCGATCACCGGTTCACAGACGACGATGGCGACATCGGCCACCATCAGCGCATTGCGCGCCTCCTGCGCCAGTTCGACCGAGCCAGGGCAATCCAGGAAGCACCAGCGTTCCCCTAGATAGTCGGTGGTCGCGGCGGTGACTTCGACCGACATCTTGCGGGCGCGTGCTTCGGCGGAGCTGTCGGCGATTGTATTGCCTTCCTTGGCGGTTCCCTTGCGATGGGTGGCCCCGGTGACGAAGAGCAGACTTTCAAGAAGCGCGGACTTGCCGCTGAGATAGGGACCAACGATGGCGGCGCAGCGCGGCGCCCCCGGTTCTCTGCCGTTTTGAGTTCCAGCATGTTGAGTGACTGTAGCCATCTCGACCTCCTTTTCGCTGATGTGCCATGCAGGATGGCGCGGGAGAGGTCCGGTCTTCTGCGGGGCCGGTATGCGCCAAGTGTTTCAGGGGCGATGGCCAACTGGCAAGGATAAAAGGCAGAACAAAATTCGATCAATTCCATTGCGCCGCAATATGAAGGTGAGTCTTGCTGACGCTTGGCAAGCGGTGCGCGATCGGGCATCCTGTGAACATTCGTTCACAGCAGCTTCGGGGGAAGCATGCCGCGCGGCGTGGCGACACGAAACCGGATCAAACAGGCGGCCCTGGAACTCTTCGTCACCAAGGGCGTCATCGGCACCTCGGTGCGCGACATAGCGACCCTGGCCGGGATCGCCGAGGGGGGACTCTATCGCCATTACGCCTCGAAGGAAGACCTCGCCTGGAAACTTTTCTCGGAGAATTACGCAGCATTGGCCAAGGAGCTGCACGACCTCGCCAAGGCGAAGGGCGATTTCGCCAGCCGGCTCGGTGCGATGATCCACCGCTTCTGCCGCTTCTTCGATGAGGAGCCTTTGATGTTCCGCTTCCTGCTGCTGACCCAGCACCAGGAACTGCCGAAGCTGCGCGCGAAATCGCAATCGCCGGTACAGGCGCTGCACAAATTGGTCAGCGAGGCAAAGAAGCAGGGTGATATCGTGATCGCTGATGCCGATCTGCTGACGGCACAGATATTAGGCCTCATATTGCAGCCCGCCACCTTCATGGTCTATGGGCTGCTGGCGCCCGGCATGCAACGGGTCGAGTCAGAGGCCGTGGCAGCTTGCTTGAAGATCACCGCGGCGCCACCCCCCTTCAAGGTCGAAGGGTCGAGCCGGGCCAAGCAATCACAGACCGCACGCGCGCAGGTCAACTGATGACGACAGCCAGTTCGTGCGAACTCACCATCCTGATGCCCTGCCTCAATGAGGCAGAGACACTTGAAGTCTGCGTGCGCAAGGCGCGGCAGTTCCTGGACACGCATGGGGTCAGTGGCGAGGTGCTGATCGCCGACAATGGCAGCACCGACGGATCACAGGATCTGGCACGGACTGCCGGGGCGCGCGTGGTCGATATCCCGGTCAAGGGTTATGGCGCAGCGCTCATCGGCGGGATCGAGGCTGCTGCCGGGCGCTTCATCATCATGGGCGATTCCGACGACAGCTATGATTTCTCCAATCTGATGGCCTTTGTCGAACGCTTGCGGGCGGGCCATGAGTTGGTCATGGGCAATCGCTTCGCGGGCGGCATCGAGCCCGGCGCCATGCCGCCCTTGCACCGCTATTTCGGCAATCCTGTGCTGACCGGCATCGGCCGCATCCTGTTCAAGAGCCCCTTGCGCGACTTTCACTGCGGCCTGCGCGGCTTTTCGCGCGATGCCATTCGCGCCCTCGATCTCAGGACCACCGGCATGGAGTTTGCCAGCGAGATGATCGTCAAGGCGACGCTCAACGGCCTCAAGGTCACCGAAGTGCCGACGACGCTCTCGCCCGATGGACGGTCACGACCGCCGCATCTTCGGAGCTGGCGCGATGGCTGGCGGCATCTCCGCTTCCTGCTGATGCTGAGCCCCGAATGGCTGTTCTTCTATCCCGGCTTGTTGCTGGCGCTGTTCGGCCTCATCGTCCTCATGGCGCTGTCGGTCGGCCCGATCCGCATCGCCAACATCACCTTCGACATCAACACGCTGCTGCTGGCCGGGGTCGCGGTCATCGTCGGCGTGCAGGCGGTGGGGCTTGCAGTGCTGGCCAAGCAATTCTGCATCGCCAATCGGCTGCTGCCGCCCAGTGCAAGGTTTCGTTCGCTGGCCGATCGCTTGTCGTTGGAATTCCTGCTGGTGATCGGCGGCGTGCTGACGGTCGCAGGCATGATCGGCATCGCCGTCGCCATCCTCACCTGGCGGGAGGCGGGCTTCGGCAATCTTGATACCGGCAGCATGATGCGCTTGCTGGTGCCCTCATCGACGGCCTTGTGCGTCGGCCTGCAACTGGCCTTCACCGCCTTCTTCAAGGGCGTGCTGGGCCTGGCGCGGCGCTAGGAAAGCGCGTCAAGGCAGCGGGCAGACCAAATCCTTCTTCGCCATGTCGACATCATAGGCATAGCGCGGGCGATTGACGCAGGTCGCGGTATAGTTCGATGCCATGGCGTTGTAATCGCTCACCGCCTGGTTGAGCGAGAGGCGCACATCGGATTGGATGAGGTCGCGCAAGGCCGCTGCCTGAGCCATCGAATTCTTCAGCAGCTCCTGACCGATGAGATCGTTCGGGTCGAGGGTCTTGCGGCGCTGCGCGATCTGCCCGTCGAGTGCCGTCAGCTGCGCCTGCCGCTCGTCGAGAATGGCGCGACGCATGGCGATATCCTGGCGGGCCGCTTCAAGCTTCGGCTCCTCGCACAGACAGCCGCGCAACTCGTCGACCGACAGCGCCGGGCCGGCCGGGATCGGCGTTGCTTCCTGCGCATAGGCAGCACCTGAACAAAGGATCAGGGCCGATAGCGTGATCATCGCAAACCGGTATGTCATCGAGGGGGTTCCGTCTTTCATTCTGCGGAGCAGACCTTATGCTGTAGGGGCGGTTTATGGCAATGTTGCGGCGGATAAAACACAAAAAGCGAACGGGGCAGGTATGCGGATCGTCGTCTTGGGTGCCGGGTTGCTGGGCGTCACCAGCGCCTATTATCTGGCCAAGGAAGGCCATGAGGTCGTGGTCATCGACCGGCGACCGGAAGCAGCAAGGGAAACCAGCTTTGCCAATGCGGGATTGGTGACGCCCGGCCACGCCAGTTCCTGGGCCAGCCCCCGGGCGCCGATGATCCTGCTGAAATCGCTGTGGCGAAATGACACATCCCTGCGCTATCGCCTGCGCCTCGATCCGCGCATGTGGCTGTGGAGCCTGCAATTCCTGCGCAACTGCACCACGGCGCGCAACCGCGCCGCCACCAAAACCAAGATCAAGCTCTGCGTCTACAGCCAAGCCGAAACCTTGCGCGTCGGGCGCGAAGAAGGCCTGGAATGGGACCGTATCGCCAAGGGCGCCATCTATATCTATAGCGATGCCGGTGCTTATCGCGCCGGCAAGGAAAACATGCGCTTCCTGATGGATCAGGGGGTCGAGATGAACTTCCTCGATCCCGACCAGCTGGTGGCGCTGGAGCCGGGCCTCAAACATGCCAAGGACAAGCTCGCCGGCGGCATGCACACGCCCAACGATGAATCGGGTGATGCACGGAAATTCACGCTGGGCCTTGCCGAACGCGCCAAGGCCATGGGCGTCACCTTCCAGTTCGGCGAAACCATCCAGCGCATCGAGAAGCAGGGCAAGCGCATCACGGAGATCGTGACGGACAAGGGCAAGTACAGCGCCGATCAATATGTGATGGCGCTCGGCTCCTATGCGCCGCTACTCTCACGGACGATCGGATTCAACCTGCCGATCTTTCCGGTGAAAGGCTATTCGGTCACCCTGCCGATCGCCGATCCGGCGGAAACACCCACCATCGGCGGCGTGCATGAGGAACATCTGGTGGCGTTCTCGCGTCTGGGCAACCGGCTGCGTTTGACCGCCACGGCCGATTTCGCCGGCTATGACACCGAGTTCGAGCCAGGCAATTTCTCGCACATGCTGCGGGTGGCACGCGACCTCTTCCCCAAGGCCGCCCTCTATGACCGGCCGGATTACTGGTCATGCCTCCGCCCCATGACGCCGGACGGCCCGCCGATCATGGGGCCGTCACCGGTTTCCAATCTGTGGCTCAACTCTGGACATGGCCATATGGGCTGGACGATGGCCTGCGGCTCATCGCGGTTGCTGGTAGATCAGATGTTGGGGAGAAAACCGGAGATAGACGCGGAGCCGTTTCAGTACGCGAGGTATTGAGCGTTCGAACACACCCAATCGTCATGGTCGGCGCAGGCCGACCACCCACGAGTTTGCCTGCAACTACTGAGTTTTCGCGGAAAGAAACTCGTGGATGGTACGCCTTCGCGTACCATGACGATTGAGGTTACGGCGTTTTCGCGATACGCAGATGCAGCAGCGCATCATAGGGGAAACGTCCCTTCCGTTCAGGCTGCGGTGGACTTACGATGCCGCTCGACGCTGGAATCGTCATCGGCTTAACTAACACCTTCTCGGCAGAAGTCCCGACGACGCGATATCCATGTTCGGCAAGAACATCGCCAAAGGGCGGCGTCGAACTTCCAAACTTCCACGCTATTGCGTAGGCAACGAATGCATTGTCATCGCCGTCAACTGAGCGACCCGTATCTGCATTCCAGAAACCCAACCTACCGCTGGTGTCGATGGCATAGTTCCTGAGAGCGTTCGATAACCAAGGGTAGTCAACGAGCCTTCCCAGAAAGATAGAGCGCACACTTCCTTTGCCGCGGCGATTATCGAGCGCCTGATAGAGAGCAGTCTGAACCATCAAGGGTGTGATGTCGCAAGCCGACCCCATTGGAATTATGGGCCGAAGATGCAGCATCTGCTCCTTGGCTTCGTACTCGATCTTGAGATGACACGCTTTCACGTCGCCGGCGACGACGTCTTGATCTGCAATAGCCGCGCCGCCGATGAAATTCAACGCGGCTCCAAGCAACAGCGCCCGCAACCTCATACCCGGAACAACCTGCCCCAGCCCTCGATTGGCTCCGTCACGCCCGCGAGGCGCAGGCAGTGCCAGGCCATGGCGTGGTTCGAGGAAGTGACGGGCTTGCCGAGTTCGCGTTCCAGCGGGTCGGCGATTTCGGCGACGCGCAAGCTCGTGCACGACACGAAGACGCCGTCGACCGAAGGATGCCGACCCAACTCCAGCGCCGCGTCATAGATCGACTGGGTCGAGATACGCGCCACCTCGTTATCGTCTTCGTGGTTGAAGCTGCCGATCACCGGCACTTCTATCCCGCGTGCTTCGATATAGGCTTTGAGCTTCTGGTTGACGCTGTCGATATAGGGGGTGAGCAAGGCGATGCGCCTGGCTTTCAAAGCACGCAGGCCTTCGAGCGCGCCGGTGATGGGCGTCGTGCATTTGGCTTCTGGCCGCGTCTCGTGGATGCGCTTGAAGACATTTTCCTCGCCGATCACGACGGCGCCTGAGGTACAGCCATAGGCCCCGACGTCGAAGGGTGTGCCGGGCAGGATGACATCAGCGCAGGCGGCGAGGCCCGCTTCCATCGCGGCCAAGGTGGTGGAGTTGATCTCGGCGGCGTTGCGGATGCGGGTGGCATAGAGCGCCACGCCAGGAATTCGGAAGATCTGGCGGAACTCATGTTCCAATGTGTGGTCGGTCGCCAGCACGATGAGGCCGATCCGGGCCCGTGCAGCGACGCCGCCATCGAGGACGAAGGGCATGTGGGTGAGGTTGACCAGCAATCCGGCGGAAGTCTGGGCCTCCAAAGTCGGGGCCTGAACGGGGGGCATGCCAGCGTCTCCCTTCATTTTCGTGCGGCGAGCCATGCCAAACCGGCATGGGGCAAGGCCGACCATGGCGAATATGATGGCTTGAGGCGGAAACTAAAGCAAATGCCGCGTGTTGTCAGACATGGTCGCTTTCCGCTATGTGGAACAACAGGAACACATGTCGGCGCAAGGCGCCGCGTTGAGGGATCAGCCCATGCGTGCGATTTGCCTGCCCAATCTCCGAAAACCAGCCCTCGCTGCGCTGTTGGCGATGGCATGTGTCATGGTGACCCCGGCCCTGGCGCAGGAAAAGGTGGAAAGCTCTGCCTCGATCGAGACAATTGCCTACCAGCCGATACCGCCCGGCGCCCGGCTGCTGACCCAGCCGGAAACCCAGAGCCAGATGGATGACGATGCCTGGCGGCAGGTCGATGCGGATTTGAGCGCACGGGGCTACAGCATCAGCGGGGAGAGCGATCTGGTCGTGACCGTCGCCACCCAGCTGGTCTCGCGCCTGTCGGCTGATCGGGCGGTAAGTGATGTCAATGCCGACAAGAGCGATCCCAAGAACGCCCGTCTCTTCAGCACCGAGGGTGGTACGCTGCTCAACCCACAGGACCCGATCAACACCACGGACCGGGTATTCCGCATCAACCTGACAGTCTATGATCGGCCGAGCGGCCATTTCGTCTGGCGCGGCACGGTCGAACGCAGTGATGCTTCCCTCGACGCCGCGATGGCCATGCGCGAGATGCTGCCGGCGCTGCTCGACCATTTTGGCGAGACAGCCACCGGAGTCACCATTACGCTGACCGAATAGCCGACGGCAACGGCACCTCTCAGCAATAGTCCCGCTTCAGATCGTAAGCTTCCTGGTCGCTGAAAATGCGCGTGCCGTTGTCATAGGCGTCCATGCGGGCGGCGATGCGGAACACATCCTTCCGTGTGGTGAGGCTGGCGACGCTGACGGTCCTGGCCTCCCAATCCGGACCTTTCAGCATCTGCTCATAGCTGATCTCGACATGATAGCTGAGAGGGTCGTTGGGCTTGATGCGATAGGTTTCGATCACCCGACAATCCGAGGTGATTCCGATATCCGAGAAATGATAGCCGCCGGCATCCTTGTGATTGATGAGCACTGTCTCGCCCGTGGCGATATCGATCCGCGCCTCGCGCTTCGATGAACCTTCGCGCGTCACATGGCCCGGCGCATGCGGCGCCTTTTCGGGTTCGGCAAGGTCGAAAGCCGGATCCTTCGCAGCGGTTGGCCGCACCGGCAATTCCAGATGGCAGCCTTCCGTGAAGAGGGTCAGCGTGACCGCTTCCGGGGCCGGCATCATCATCGGCCAGTAATTGGTCGAGACGGCCACCCGCAGGCGATGGCCCGGCAGGAAGGCGTGGGCGATATAGTTGAGCGGTATGCGCGCCACGTAGCGCTGCCCCGGCACCAGGTCCTGCGGATTGGCCTGGTCGTCCTTGTGATTGAGGCTGAACACGCAGAAGGTAACGCGCGTCGAGGCACCGTCCGGTGCCACATCATTGAGGCGCACAGCGACCCGCGCCACTGGCTTGTCGACGGCGAAGGCCAGTTCCACCACCGGCATGCCGAAAATCTCGCACCGATCCTTGAGCGGCAAGCCGTCGAAGCAGAGCGACATGCCGTCATCACCGCGCTGCTCCGATGGATAGTCACCGTCGCTGCCGCCATAGGAACACCATTCGACCGAACTGAGGCCGCAGGTCTGCGGCGAGTTCACGGAAAGGCTGACCGCTTCCGGCGCATGGCCCAGCGTATGCCGGCCGAACTTGACCGTCTCGGTCGCGATGCGCGGGCTCGGCCATGCGTTCTCGGCGATCCAGCGGCCGGGCCGTTCCATGGCACAGGGGTCCGGGGCATATGAATCATTCATCCAGGCGATGATCTTCGGATCCTTCGTGACGCCCGTATCCTTGTCCTTCAGCCATTGGTCCCACCAACGGAGCGCCTCCTGCAGGAAGCCCGCGGCTGGTCCCGGAAGGCCGTTATGCGGATAGGTATGACCCCAGGGACCGACCCAACCCTTGACCGGCCCCTTGATGTGCTGGCAGAGGCGTGGCACGGCATTGGAATAACCATCTTCCCAACCACCCACGGCGAAGACCGCGCATTTGATGGCGCTGTAATCCTCGATCACCGAGGCCTGGCGCCAATAGGCGTCGCGCCGCTGATGCCCGCCCCAGATTCGGAACGGAAACCTGTAATGCCGCAGGCGGCCCTGCCACATCTGCCGCCAGCGTTCGCCCACCAGTTCCGGGTCAGGCGGCAGCACGGCATACGCATACATCGCGCACGCCCAGGAAAAATTATCGTGCAGCAGCACGCCCTGCATGTAATGGACATCGTCATTGTAGCGGTCGTCCGAGGCGTCGACCGTGATGATCGCCTTCAAGGCTTCCGGTTGGCGCGCCGCCACCTGCAGGCTGTTGAAGCCACCCCAGGAAATACCCATCATGCCGACATTGCCGCTGCACCAGGGCTGCGCCGCGATCCAGGCAATGGCGGCGATAAGGTCATCCTGTTCCGCCACCGTGTACTCGTCATCCGGCAGGCCTTCCGATTCACCGGTGCCGCGCAGATCAATGCGCAGGACCGCATAGCCATGGCCGGCGGTGTAAGGATGCATTTCATCGTCGCGAAAGCGCAGGCCGTCGCGTTTGCGATAGGGTACGCACTCGATGATTGCGGGCACCGGATTCTGCTCGGCATCCTGCGGCAGCCACATGCGTGCGGCGAGATTGGCGGCGCCATCCGTGCCATTGGCCGGCACGGGGATCCAGATATTCTCGACATGCCGCACGGCGTGCGGAAACTCATTGACGATACGCATGGTGATGTCCCCTGGGAAAACCGTCTACAAGACGAAATAGAGCAACAGCGGCAAGGTGACGAAGGACAGGGCGGTCGTGATGACCACCATCGAGGCAACGTCGGCCGGTTCGCGGTTGTAGTATTGGGCGAAGAGATAGTTGAAGACCGCCACAGGCATGGTGCTCTGGATGATCAGCACACCGGTCGCCAGGTCGGATGCGCCGATGAAATGACCGACCAGGAAGCCGACCACGGCACCACCACCCAGGCGCACCAGCGACAGCAAGAGATTGCGCGGCAGGCGTGTGACGCGGAGTTGTGCCAGCGACACGCCGAGTGCCAGCAGCATCAGGGGAATGGTAACGCCGCCCAGCAATTGCAGCGTGTTGCTGGCATAGGCCGGCAATTGCCAGCCAAAGGACAGCGCCACCAGTGCAAAGATGATGGCGTAGATGAGGGGCATGCGCGCCAGGCGGGCAATGCTGAAGCTGCCTGAAGCGAGTGACATGCCGATCGTGAATTGCGCCGTGATGGAAATGGCGAAGAACACGACGGCGAAAGCAAGGCCCTCATTGCCGAAGGCGAACAAGGCCAGCGGCAGGCCCATATTGCCGGTATTTGGAAAGATCAGGGCGGGCAGATAGGAATGGTTCGGCAGCCGCATTACCCTCAGTACGATGAGGCCGAGGACCAGGAACCCCGCAAAGCAAATCGCTGTCAGGCCAGCCATTTCCACGAGAGCGCCGGTTTCGACGCGAATGCGCGTGAGTGCGTCGGCTGCGAGCGCGGGCGTTCCGATATTGGTGACCAGTTGCGTGACAAAGCGATTGTCGAAGGTATTGCCTGATCGTGCCCAGATAAAGCCAATGGCCGGCACAACCAGCACCGGCAGGATGATGGCGGCAAGTTGATGCAACAGATCCATAAGCTCTCCTGAGAAGCCATTTCTAGCCGGAAAAGTGCTGCCGCGTCTATTGCTGCATACAGCTGCTTTCAGCTAAAGTCCGGCACCAATTCGGACCGGCCGAAAACGGTCCATAGATCAAGTCAGGGGATATGATGAGTGCCAATCAGATCGGCGGCCATGCCGCCATTGCATTGCTCGAGACCTATGGCGTCGACACCGTGTTCGGCATACCGGGTGTGCACACCCTCGACCTCTATCGTGGCCTGGCCGATCGCAAGATGCGCCATATCGGCGTGCGGCATGAGCAGGGTGCCGGCTTCATGGCCGATGGGTATGCGCGCGCATCCGGTAAGCCGGGCGTTGCCTGCCTGATCACCGGGCCGGGCCTGATGAACGCGGCGACACCGATCGGCCAGGCCTATTCCGATTCCGTGCCGGTCCTGATCCTGTGCAGCGTCAACGCGACTGGCGATCTTGGCAAGGGCCGTGGTCGCCTCCATGAAATCACTGATCAGCGCGCGGCCATTGCACCGCTGACCGGTTTCGCCCAGACCGTGAAATCTGCTGCCGAACTGCCGCAGGCGATGGCCGATGCCTACAGACTGTTTGAAACCGGCCGGCCGCGCCCCGTGGTGCTGGAATTTCCGCTCGACATGCTGGCGGCTCCGGCCAATATCGGCCAGCCGAAGCGACAGATCGCGCAGCGACCGAAGGCCAGCGCAGCCGATATCGCAGCCGCCATCGCGCTCATTGACGGCGCCAAGGCGCCGATCCTCATCGTCGGTGGCGGCACCCTGGATTGTGCAGCGGAGGTAAAGGCCTTTGTGGAGAAATCAGGGGCGCTGTGCGTCACCACCACCGCTGGCAAGGGCGTCCTGCCGCACAGCCACGCGCAGAGCCTGGGCAGCACACTGGTACTGCCAGCCACCCAGAAGCTTCTGGAGCATGCCGACCTGGTCATAGCCGCCGGGACCGAGATGGCGGAGACGGATTCCTGGGTCGACCGCCTGAACCTGAGCGGCAAGCTTATCCGGATAGATCTCGACGCCTATACGTTGACTCGGGATTATGCGCCCAGCATCGGTCTGCTGGCCGATGCCGGCCCGACTTTGAAGGCACTGACCGACGGGATCAGGGCGGGCCGCAAGCCTGACCTTGCCACCGCGTCCGAGCTGCGAGGCTTGATCCGCGCCGATCTGACGCCGCTGCAACAGAAGCATGTCAAGGTGCTGGACGCCCTGCGCGAAGTCCTGCCGGCCGACGGAATCGTCGTCAGCGACATGACCCAGATTGCCTATACGGGCAATTTGACCTTTCCGTTCGAGGGCCCGCGTGGCTGGTTCCACCCATGCGGCTTCGGCACGCTGGGCTATGCCCTGCCCGCCGCGATCGGGGCCAAGATCGCCTGCCCCGAAAAACCCGTCGTGGCGCTGGCCGGCGACGGCGGCTTCATGTTCACGGTGCAGGATCTGGGGACCGCGGTCGAGCAGCACTTACCCCTGCCCATCCTGGTGTGGAACAATGACGCCTTCGGCCAGATCGCCAAGGACATGATCGAACTCGACATCCCGGAACTGGGCGTCAAGCCGCGCAACCCGGATTACCAGGCCCTGGCCCTGGCTTTCGGCGCCAAGGCGGTGAAACCGGGCAGCCTCGCAGAGCTGAAGATCGCCATCGGGCAGGCCCTCAAGGAAGATGGGCCGACAGTTATCGAAGTACATGAAGCAGCCGATTTCCTGAAATAGAGCCTCGGTCAGGCAAGTCGGCAGTATTTTCCCCGAATCGAAGGACCTGGGTCGTTCGTTAATCAGCTATTATGAGGCTACGGGTCAAATCACTACCACGACTCGTCGAACGGGCATCAATCACCCCAACATCCTGTAATGATTCAACGATGGCATGGGGCTTGCTGTGGATAACGCGGTCAACCGTTCGATCAAGGAGATGGCTATGGAGACCGCATTGGCACAAGGGCAGAAAATGAGCGCGCCCCCGATTACCGACGAAGAGCAGCGCAAGCTGTGCTTCGAGATGTTCAACGCCTTCTGGGAAGACGCTTTCAAGAAGGGCGTTCCGTTCGACACCATCGGCACCATGTCGATTTCGGCGGCTTTGTTCGCCCTGGTCGCCAAGCATGGCACCGAGACAACGGCGGAGTTCGTCCAGGATCTGGTGAAGAGCATCCTTGAGGATCAGTTCACCAGCGTCCGCAAGGACAACTGATACACGGCTGACGCCCTGGTGGGATGCCACCGGGACGGACATGGTCAAGCCCGTCGCCACCCCAGGCGCCGGGACCGGGATCTTTTTGCCGGGTAGAAAATGCCGGACGGAGTAATCGGTCGGGGCAATCGGATGGGGGGTCATTGTGACCACCATCACGTTGGCATCGGAAGCCTTGCCGTCGCGGTTGCACGACGCGCCAAGATCGGCAATTCTCCGGCCATGTCAAAAAAGCGATTCATTCCCCATTTCATCGCCGCGCTATTGTTGGTCGTGGCGGCGCATGCCATTGCCCCCTCGCGCGCCCTAGCCGCCCCTGAGGACCTCCAGGACGTGCTGAAGATGGAGCTTGAGGGCAACAAGGTCGGCGCCTATCTCAAACTCAAGGAAATGGCGCCGGAAGGCGACCCTGTGGCGCAGTTCAAGCTCGCCGGTTACTATCATTATGGCGATGCCGGGCCTGCCAATTTTGCGCTGGCGCGCGAATGGTATGGCCGCGCCGCCAAACAAGGCTTCCCTGATGCCATGCTGGGGCTTGCCGTCATGAACGCGCGCGGGCAGGGTAGTCCGGTCGACAAGAAGACCGCATTTACCTGGTTGACGATCGCTTCCGGGCTCCTCAAGAATCCAAAAGAAATCAAGGAAGTGAACGGCCTGCGCGACATGTACAAAGGCGAATTGTCGACCGCCGAACTCAACGCCGCCCTCGCCGAAGCGATGGCTTTCCAGCCGGTCCCGGAAAGCCACTAAGCAATCTCACCAATCTCGCCCCAGGAGCCCATCCATGATCAAGCGCCTTGCCAACACCGCCGGCCTCACTTCGGCGGCCCTCGAAGATTGGGGCAAGGTCGCGGAACCGGTCGGCGAGCCGGTGGCACAACTGCGCGGCACATCGCCCACGGATAAGGACAAGGAACCGGATTTCGGTATCTGGGAATGCAGCCCGGGCAAATGGAAGCGCCAGATCCGCAAGGCCGAATTCGCGCACTTCGTCGCCGGACACTGCACCTTCCACGCCGACAACGGCCAGGTCATCGAAATCAAGGCCGGCGACGCCCTCTATTTTCCCGCCGAGAGCCTCGGTATCTGGGAAATCCATGAGACGGTCAGAAAGACGTATATCCTACTCCCATAAGGGCGCCGACGCTCTTTACCTCGCTGTCATGGGCCGCCCATTCTTGAAAGCATTGAGGCGGACCAACCGCGAGCCTGTGGGCGACTGACGAGAGCAACGCGTGGATCCACCGCCTTCACGAAGGGTGACGGCGTTTCTTGTCCTCTACTGCTACTTCTTCTCCACGCCGCACCAGTCGGCCATGAAGAGGGCCATGCCGGCGGTGATCTTCTTGAGGGAGCTCAAGGACACGCGTTCATCGAAGCCATGGATGTCTTCCGAGAGCGGGCCATAAACGAGGGCCGGCGTGTCCGCATAAAGGCCGAAGAAACGTGCATCGGTGGTGGCGGTCGTGGCGACCTTCGGCAAATCGGCGTCGAAGGCGAGCCGGTGGGCCGGTTCCAGGCAGGCGATCGCGGCATCTCCGTTCATGAGCACATAGGGTTCCGCCTGGAAGCCATGATAGACGACTTGCGGCGGGTTGTTGGCGAGGTAGGAATGGCCGGCGGCGGCTGACCGCACCGTCTCCTCGATGTCGCGGCGCACGCGCGCGAGCTCCATCCCGGGATAGAAGGAGATGCGCATGTCGAAGGTGCACCAGGCCGGGACGCTGGAAGTCCAATCCCCGCCTTCGATCCGGGAGACAACAAAATTGATCGGGTGGCGGTGCTCCTGCCAGATCTCATGCTTCTCGGTGTTCCAGCGCTCCTCCAGCGCATGCAGTGCCTGAATGACTGGATAAGCTGCTTCGATCGCATTTGACCCGCTGCCGGCATAGGCGACATGGACCGGCTTGCCGCGCAATTTTACCTGGAACCACATGACGCCGAGCTGGGCGGTCAGAAGTGAATCACCCATCGGTTCCGGGATGATCGCGGCATCGGCCCGGTAACCGCGCTGCAGGCAGGCAAGCGCCCCATTGCCGGTGCATTCCTCCTCGACAACCGATTGCAGGTAGACCGGCGCTGCCGGACGCAGGCCGAGCCGGTCAAGCGCATCGAACGCGGCAAGGCAGCCATAGAGCCCAGCCTTCATGTCGCCGGAGCCGCGACCATAGAGCCAGTCACCGGATATGTATGAATCAAAAGGCGGCCGTGCCCAGAGGTCGTGGGGACCGGTTGGCACCACATCGATATGGCCATTCAGGATGAGCGAACGCCCTTTGACCTCACGCGGCCGGTAGGCGCCCACGACGTTGAAGGCATTCTCGTAGGACACCGCCACTGGTGAGAAGCCAGGGAGATGCTGGATATCCTCGACATTGATTTTCCAGTGATCGACGCTGAGGTCACGGGCGCGGTAATGCTGCGCCATGAAATCCTGCGCGGTCGCTTCCTGGCCACGCAGGGATGGCAGCGCCGTCAGCGCCTGGGTCTCCCTCACCTGGGTGTCGAACCCGGCGGAGACGGCGGTGATGATGTCCTTGGCAAGCGATTGATCAAGCATGAGATGTTCCTTGGAAAGAGATTGGTCACCAGCCGCCGGATTTCAGCCAGTCGCGCAGATCGGGGATCCGATCATTGCCCCAGAAGGCTTCGCCGTCGACGATGAAGAAGGGCGAGCCGAAGATGCCACGTTCGATGGCGCGGTCGGTTTCTGCCTTGAGGCGTTCCTTGATGTCAGGCGCACCGATGCCGGCTCGGATCTGGTCTGGTTCGAACCCCGCCTCCAGCGCAATCGACGCAACGCTGTCGGTACTGCTGATGTTGATACCACGCGCGAATGGCGCATCGAACAGGGCTAGGGCCAGTCGCTTTGCTTCAAGCGCCGATTGGCCATCGGCCCAGTAGAAGGCGCGCGCCGCCGCGATGGTCGCCATCGGGAAATCCGCAGGCAGCTGAAACGGCAGTTTCAGACGCCGCGCGGTGCGTTGCAGATCGTGGAGATGATAGGGACCGCGCAAGGGTTGGCTCACCAGCGGGCTTTGCCCGGTCGCCTTGAACACAGCGCCGAGCAGGATCGGTCGCCACAGCACCTGCCGCCCGAACTCGGCGCCCACCGCCTCGATGCGATGGGCGGCGAGATAGCCATAGGGCGACGAAAAGTCGAAATAGAACTCGATCGGACCAGCCACGCGCTGTCTCCCATACTACCAGGGCAGAGTTTCACCGCTGTAATTGAAGAAACTTCCGCTGGCAGAAATATCCAGCTTTTCGATCACCTTGATGATGCCGGCAGCACTGTCAGTCACTTTCAGCGGGGCCTGCTTGCCGCCCATATCTGTCTGAACCCAGCCTGGACTGATCACGGCAACGGCAAGGCCTTTTTCCTTGAGATCGCGCGCGGCATTGGCCATCACCATGTTGAGTGCCGCCTTGGAGCTTCTATAGGCATAGGAGCCGCCATTGGCACCGCTGGCGATTGAGCCCATGCCGCTGGTGATGGCGACGATCTTCTTCATCTTGGAGCGCTTGACATGGCCGGCGAAGGCCTCGGTCATCAGCAGCGGGCCCAAGGCGTTGACCTGCATGACAGCGAGGAATTCCTTGCTCTCCGCCTTGCCGAAGCCGGCGCGACGGCCAAGAATGCCGGCATTGTTCAGGAGCACGTCGATGGCGCGGCCGTTGAGACTGACTGCCAGCTTCTTGATCGAGGCGGGCTTGGCGACGTCGAGCGCTTTCAACTCGATCTTGCCCTTGATCTTGAGCAGAGCCGCCGCTTCCTTGGGTTTGCGGCAGCAGACAATGACGTCCCAGCCGGCCGCAGCATACTGGCGCGTGAGTTCCAGGCCGATGCCGCGATTGGCGCCGGTAATGAGGATTGTCGGCATCTCAGGACACCTGGCGCTTGGCAGTGACTTCGATCTCGATCTTCATCTTGGCATCGACCAGGCCGCAGACGATGGCGGTCGACGCCGGGCGGATCTCGCCGAAATACTGACCGAAAACCGGCGCTACGATCGGCCAGTCGGCCGGGTTGACAATGATATAGCGCGCCCGCACCACGTCCTTGAGGCTCGAGCCCGCCTGCTTCAGGGCGGCTTCGATATTGCGGAAGGTCTGATGGGTCTGCTCGACCACGTCATCCGAGATGCTCATCTTGGCATAGTCGAAGCCGGTGGTGCCGGAGACGAAGATCCAGTCGCCATCGACGACGGCGCGTGAATAGCCGGCGGTCTTTTCAAAGGCGGATCCGGACGAAATCAATTGGCGCGGCATGATCGCAGTTTTCCTGTACTTGTTGCAGTGAAGTGAGGTCAGGCGGATTCTTCGAATAGTTCACGGCCGATCAGCATGCGACGGATTTCAGACGTCCCAGCTCCGATTTCATAGAGCTTGGCATCGCGCAGCAGCCGGCCGGCTGGATAGTCATTGATATAGCCGTTTCCGCCAAGACATTGAATGGCATCGAGTGCCAGCAGGGTGGCCTTTTCCGCCGAGAACAGGATGGCGCCGGCGGCATCCTTGCGCGTGGTCTTGCCCTTGTCGCAGGCCTTGGCGACGGCATAGACATAGGCGCGGGCCGCGCTTGCCAGCGTATACATGTCCGCGACCTTGCCCTGCATCAGCTGGAAGGTGCCGATCGGCTGGCCGAACTGGCGGCGGGTGTGAACATAGGGCAACACCAGGTCGAGGCAGGCTTGCATGATGCCGAGCGGCCCGCCCGACAGCACCGCGCGCTCGTAATCGAGGCCGCTCATCAGCACGCGGACGCCGCCGTTCAAGGTACCCAGCAGTCGGTCTTCGGGGATGAAGCAGTTCTCGAACACCAGTTCGCCGGTATTGGAGCCGCGCATGCCGAGCTTGTCGAGCTTGCGGGCGCAGGAGAAGCCTCTGTCACCGCGCTCGACGATGAAGGCGCTGATGCCGCTGGGACCTGCGGCAATGTCGGTCTTGGCATAGACGATCACCACATCGGCATCCGGCCCGTTGGTGATCCACATCTTGGCGCCGTTGAGCGTGAAGCCACCGCTGCTGACATCCGCCTTCAACCGCATGGAGACGACGTCCGATCCAGCTTCCGGCTCGCTCATCGCCAAGGCACCGACCTTACTGCCATCTATGAGGCCTGGCAGATAGCGGCGCTTCTGCGCGTCGGTGCCGTTGCGGCGCATCTGATTGACGCAGAGGTTGCTGTGCGCACCATAGGACAGGCCGACCGAAGCAGAGGCGCGGCTGATCTCTTCCATGGCAATCACATGTTCGAGATAGCCCATGCCGGCGCCGCCATATTCCGGCTCGACGGTGATACCGAGCAATCCCATCTCGCCGAATTTTCGCCAGAGATCGGCTGGAAAATCATTGTCACGGTCGATATCGGCCGCCCGCGGCGCAATTTCGGCAGCCGCGAAAGCAGCAACGCTCTCGCGCAGCGCATCCGCAGTTTCGCCGAGATCAAAATCGAGGGTCGGGAAGTTCATGTGGTGACCTCGCATTGCAGGCGAGCCATCCTGCCACCCGATCAGGTCAGGAACAAGGTTGCGAGGCCGAGGAAGGCGAAGAAGCCTAGGCAGTCCGTGGTGGTGGTAAGGAACGGGCCGGCGCCGGTCGCGGGATCGAAGCCAAGCTTGTCCATGGCGAGCGGAATCACGGTGCCGGCAAATCCCGCCCAGACCATATTGAAGATCATGGCGCCGCCCAGCACGACACCAAGACCCAGATGGCCGAACCACAGGCCGCCCAGCGTCCCCAGGATGACCGCAAAGACGATGGCGTTCATGAAACCCACCGCCAATTCCTTACCGACGAGGCGCATGACATTGGATGAGGGCGTGATTTCCTTGGTGGCCAGGGCGCGGACGGTCACGGTGATGACCTGTACGCCAGCATTGCCGCCCATCGCGGCGGTGATCGGCATCAGGACTGCCAAGGCAGGATAATGGCCGATCGTGTCTTCGAAGCGCGAGATGACGAAGCTGGCGATGAGCGTGTTGATCAAGGTCACCACCAGCCAGCGCACGCGCAGGAAAGCGGTCTTGTAGGCCGGGGCGTGGAAGTCCGTGTCGGAGACACCGACGATGTTGAGGAGATCTTCCTCGGCCTCTTCGTCGATCACGCGGACAATATCGTCCACCGTGATGACACCGATTAGGCGCCCATCGGGGTCAACCACAGGTGCCGACACCAACCCATATTGCCGGAAAAGATAGGCGACCGCTTCCTGGTCGGTATCGGCCGGCACCAGGCGCAATTCCTCGTCCATGATCTCGGTCAACTTGGTCGCCCGTTCACTCCGCATGGCGCGCGACAGCGGAATCGAGCCCACCGGCTTGTGCGCCGGATCAACAATGAACAGGTCGTAGAAATCGTCCGGCAGGTCTTCGGCGGTGCGTAGATAGTCGACCGTCTCGCCCACCGTCCAATGCGAGGCGATGGCGACCAGTTCGCGCTGCATCAGGCGGCCGGCGCTGTCTTCCGGGAAGGTCAGGCCTTGCTCAAGATAGGCGCGGTCCTCGGCCGGCACGGCGTCGAGGACCTGCTGCTTGGTATCCTCATCGAGGTCTTCGAGAATGTCGACGGCGTCGTCAGTATCGAGCTCGGTGACCATCTCGGCCAGTTCCGAGGGCGCCATCTGGTCGACAACCTCGTCACGCAAGGCTTCGTCGAGATGCGAGATCGTCTCCGGCTCCAAGGCGTGCCGGGTGATGTCGAGAAACAGTTTGCGCTGATCCGGTTCGAGATGTTCGATGAGATCGGCGACATCGGCCGGGTGCAGCGGCTCGATCAGCGCTTCTACCAGAGGGATGTCGCCGGCGCTCAGGGCCGCATTTACATTCTCCAGCAGCTCCTCGGAAGGACCGTAGAGCTCCTCTTCATCGACCGTCTCGACAACAGTCGTCCTGTCGGAATCATCACCAGGCTGCGGTGCGCGCGCCTCAGGGCCGGCCATGGCCAACCGCCTCGCGCGACTTCTTGTCCTGGGCCTCGACGGCCGCAACGGCGCTCATATTGATGAGGCCGCGCACGGAGATACTCTGCGAAACGATATGGGTCGGCAGATTCGTGCCGAGCAGAATGGGCCCGATGGCCAGGCCCTCACCCAGGACACGCAACAGATTGAGGGTGATGTTGGCCGCGTCCAGATTTGGCATGACGAGCAGATTGGCTCGTCCCGACAGGCGCGAGGATGGGAACATGCGTTCGCGGATCGCTTCGGATACTGCCGAATCACCCTTCATTTCGCCTTCGACTTCAAGCTCCGGGTCGCGCTGCAGAATGAGGCCAAGCGCGCGGCGCATCTTGCGCGCGGAATCTGAGTCGGAACTGCCGAAATTGGAATGGGACAGCAAAGCCGCCTTCGGCACGATACCGAAGCGCCGCAACCACGCGGCCGAGAGAATGGCGCTTTCCGCCACTTCGTCTTCGGTCGGGTTAGCCGTCACATCGGTGTCGGTGATGAAGAAGGTGCCGGAGGTCAACAGCACGGCCGTCAGCGTCGAATAGGCGCGCAGGCCTGGCTTTCGCCCGATCACTTCATTGACGTACCCCAGATGCCGCTCGAAGCGGCCGATCGTGCCGCAAATGAGCGCGTCGGCCTCGCCACGGCGCACCATGAGGGCTGCGATCAAGGTGCTGCTCGTACGCACCAGGGTGCGTGCCGAATCCGGTGTAACCCCGCGCCGCTCGGTCAACGATAGATAGAGCGCCCAATATTCATTGTAGCGCGGATCGCCTTCCGGATCGCACAGCTCGTAATCGACGCCTTCCTTGAGGCGCAAACCGATCTTGGCGATGCGGCGCTCCACCACGGCGCGGCGGCCGACGAGAATGGGAAAGGCAAGGCGTTCATCGACCACCGATTGCGCGGCACGCAGCACGCGCTCGTCCTCGCCTTCGGCATAGACCAGGCGGCGCTTGTCGGCGCGGGCGCGTTCGAACACCGGCTTCATGACCAGGCCCGAACGGAACACGAATTGTTCGAGGTTGGTGCGGTAGCCGTCCCAATCAGTGATCGGCCTCGTGGCCACGCCGCTGTCGATGGCAGCGCGCGCCACGGCTGGCGCCAGCTCCACGATGAGCCGCGGGTCGAAGGGTTTCGGAATCAGGAACTCCGGACCAAACTGCATCTCCTGGCCGCCATAGGCCGAAGTTACTACATCGCTGCTCTCGGCGCGCGCCAGCTTGGCGATGGCATAGACGCAGGCGACTTTCATCGCCTCGTTGATCTGTGTCGCACCCACATCCAGAGCACCGCGGAAGATGAAGGGGAAGCAGAGGACGTTGTTGACCTGGTTGGGATAGTCGGAGCGTCCGGTGGCGATGACGGCATCGGGCCGCACCGCCTTCACTTCTTCCGGCAAAATCTCGGGCGTCGGATTGGCGAGCGCAAAGATGATCGGGCGCGGACCCATCTGCGCCACCATCTCCGGCTTAAGCACGCGCGGTGCGGACAGGCCCAGGAAGATGTCGGCATTCTTGATGGCATCGCCCAGCGTGCGCGCATCGGTCTTGCGCGCATAGCGGGCCTTGCGCGGATCCATGAGTTCGGTGCGGCCCTCATAGGCGACGCCGATGATATCCGTTACCGTGACATTGTCGACCGAGAGGCCCAGCGCCACCAGGAGATCGAGGCAAGCGAGGGCCGCCGCACCGGCACCCGATGTCACCAGCTTCACATCGCCGATCTTCTTGCCGACGACCTCGAGCGCGTTGATGAGCGCTGCCGCCACCACGATGGCAGTGCCATGCTGGTCGTCATGCATGACCGGAATCTTCATCCGCTCACGCAGCTTGCCCTCGACCTCGAAGCATTCGGGCGCCTTGATGTCTTCGAGATTGATGCCGCCGAAAGTCGGCTCAAGGGCCGCTATGATATCGACAAGTTTCTGCGGGTCGGTCTCGTTGATCTCGATATCGAACACGTCGATATCGGCGAATTTCTTGAAGAGGACAGCCTTGCCCTCCATGACCGGCTTGGCGGCGAGCGGCCCGATCGCCCCCAGGCCGAGGACGGCGGTGCCGTTGGTGACCACAGCGATGAGATTGCCGCGGCTGGTATACTCCGCCGCCATGGCCGGGTCGGCGGCGATCGCTTCGGAGGCTGCGGCAACACCCGGCGAATAGGCCAGGGCCAGATCCCGCTGGTTGGCCAGGGGCTTTGTGGCCTGGATCGCGATTTTGCCGGGCTTCGGACGCCGGTGATATTCGAGGGCGCCTTCTCTGATGCTGTCGTCCGCCATGTCGCCCTCAAAATGCCGCGGGGAATGCCCCGCAGGAAATGCCACTGTCGCGGCAAAAGCCGCGTCGACCTTCATGATTGGCGCGGATTATAGCCAAGGGTGGCGCATGCGCCACCCTGACGGGGCTGGTTAAGGCTATTTTTTGGATTTCTATTCATGGGGATAGCCGGGGCCAGCGCCCGGACTATCCAAGGACCCTGAGGTTGGGTCCAAACCGTCTAAAAGAATGGTGCGGTCGAGAAGACTCGAACTTCCACGGGTTGCCCCACAGCGACCTCAACGCTGCGCGTCTACCAATTCCGCCACGACCGCGCCCGAAGGGTCACTTGACCCTTGCCAGACAGCGCCGCGGGGAATAGCAAATCGGGGCGTGGGGATCAAGCAAACAAAAAACCCAACCATTCAAAGGGCTTGCCGTGGGTGAATTGAGCGAATTGACGTGGCGGATCAGTGAAGAGCGCATTCCTTACCCGGATGCGGTCGATTTCATGGAGCAACGGGTGGCTGAGATTCGCGCCGGGACGGCGTCGGAAATGATCTGGTTGCTTGAACATCCCCCGCTTTATACCGCCGGCACCAGCGCCAAACCGGGTGATCTCCTCGCCCCGGACCGCTTCCCCGTCTATCAATCTGGCCGCGGCGGACAGTTCACCTATCACGGGCCCGGTCAGCGCGTGGCTTATGCCATGCTGAACGTGAAGAAGCGCGGCGGTGACGTCCGGCATTTCGTGCATGATCTGGAGGAATGGGTCATTCGCACTCTCGACCGCTTCAATGTGCGGGCCGAGCGGCGCGAGGGGCGGGTCGGCATCTGGGTGGCCGACGGGGGCCGCGAAGACAAGATTGGCGCCATCGGCATCCGCCTGCGGCATTGGATCAGCTTTCATGGCATTTCCATAAATGTCGACCCGGAGCTTTCGCACTTCGAAGGGATCGTGCCCTGCGGCATCAGCGAAAGCGCCGCGACACCTTATGGCGTCACCTCCCTCGCCAAACTCGGGCAGATGGTGACGATGCCGGAACTTGATATGGCGTTGAAGGCGGCCTTTGCGGACGTCTTTGGCGACTGACAGCGACGCATCGTCGCGGGACAAAGCTCCGCAGCGCAGTCGCCCCTTATTGGGCGTCTAATTTCAACGCATCCGGCCGCCCAGGAGAGCGATAGGAGAAAACCGACATGAACCTCCGTGACGTTCCGCGCACGCGCTTTGCCTCCGGTGCATCTCTTGGCACCTTGCTGATCCTGCTCGATCTCAGGCCGGAAACCGTGGAGGATTGCTGCGGCACGAATGCGTTAGGAACCGCCATCGAGCGGTGCCTCGCCTGCCCCACACATGCGACCTGCTCGCGCTGGATGGCCGATACTGCGCGACGCGCGGATGCCTGGCGCAGCTTCTGTCCGAATGCGACTGTGCTGGCCCTGGCACGGCCGGGCACGCCGCGTCGCAAATAGCCGCTCAGCTGCTGCCGCGGCTGGCTCCGCCATCGAGGCGGAAGAAGGCGCCTGTCGTATAGGCGGATTGCTTTCCAGCGAGGAAGGCCACCATGGCGCCGAATTCGGCCGGATCGCCGTAGCGGCCGGTTGGAATGCTGGCGGCACCTTCGGCGGCCACATCCGCCAATGGGCGGCCGGCACGTTTCGCCGCGGCCGCATCCAGCGAATGAGTCCGTTCCGTCGCAAAGGCGCCCGGCGCCACAGTGTTGACGGTGACGCCCTGCCCCGCCAGTTCGTCGGAGAGCGACTTCAGCCAACCATTGAGACCGGCACGCAGCGCGTTGGAGTAGACGAGGCCGGCGATCGGCTCCTGAACACTCGTGGAGGCGATCGAGATGATGCGGCCCCAGCCGCGCGCGGCCATGCCCTTGGCCAAATGGGCGGCAAGATCGATCTGGTTCAGGAACATCGCATCGAACTGGCTTACCCAGGCGGCACGGTCGACGGCGCCGGCCTTGACTGGCGGTGGCGGCGGCGAGTTCAGCACCAGGATGTCATAGCCGCGCGGGTCATCCATGATCGATACAAGATCCGCCTGACGGCCGAGATCTGCAACCAGCGCCGAAGCCTTGCCACCCTTTGCGATGATGTCTTTGACTTGTGTTGCAAGTTTGTCGTTGCTGCGCGCGAGCAACACGGTTTCGGCGCCTTCGGCAGCCAATGCGGCGGCGGAGGCAGCGCCGAGGCCCTGACTGGCGCCCAGCACCAAGGCACGCTTGCCGCTCAATCCCAGGTCCATGTCACTCTCGCTCGTCTTGTTTCAGGAGCCGGATCTTTTCGCGAACGAGTCGGGAATGTCGCCTGCGAAATCCTCAACGCCGACCTCCACCACACGCGCGGCTGGCGGCCCCTGATGGCAGGCAGCGATCATATCCTCGACCTTGGCCTGCGGTCCGGCGAAGAGCGCTTCCACCGAGCCATCGGCAAGGTTGCGCACCCAACCCCTGAGGCCACGCGCTTGCGCCTGCTCAATCGTCCAGGCGCGAAACCAGACACCCTGCACCTTGCCGCTGACCAGGCAGCGTTTGGCAACCCAGCCGGCAGGAAGCGACGGCATCAGCCGAATTCCACGATGACCTGATCGACGGCGAGGCTGTCACCGGACTTGGCATGGATCTTGGCGACCGTTCCGTCGCGCTCGGCCTTGAGGATGTTCATCATCTTCATGGCTTCGACGACGCAGAGTTCCTCGCCGGCCTTGATTTCTTGCCCTTCCTTGACAGCGAGCGAGACAAGCAGGCCCGGCATCGGGGAAAGCAGGTATTTCGACATGTCTGGTGGCTGCTTCACCAGCATGTGCCGATCGAGATCAGCTGCGCGCGGCGCCAGCACCAGCACCTTGGCCTGGGCGCCGGAATAGGTCAGGCGATAGCCGATACCGACCCGGTCGATCTGGATGGTGATGTTGCGGCCATCGATACGGCCACGCCACAATACGTCGCCGAGCTTCCAGTCGCTGACCAGTTCATGGCTCTTCTTGTCGGCAATGACCGCGAAGCCGGCCGCGGTCTCGGCGACGGTCGCCTCATGCATGGTGTCATTGAGTTTCACCATCCACTTGCCGTCGACGGCGCTGCCGTTGGCGTGGAAATGCGGCACGCGGCCATGGGCGCGGAGCTCGTAGCGATGATGCACGATGGCCGCGACGGCAACCAGATCCGCATGGGCCTGTGCCGGCAGATTGACCCCATGGAAACCGTCGGGGAATTCCTCGGCGATGAATCCGGTGGTGAGCCTGCCGGCGGCAAAGCGTTCATGCGCCATCAGCGCCGAGAGAAACGGCATGTTGTGGTTGAGGCCGCGGATATAGAATGCATCCAGCGCGTCACGCATGGTCTGCGTCGCACTCTTGCGATCCGGGCCATAGGCTACCAGCTTGGCGATCATCGGGTCGTAGAACATGCTGATCTCGGCGCCTTCATAGACGCCGGAATCAACGCGCACGCTGCTGCCGGCAACCGGCTCGCGGTAGCGCACCAGTCGGCCTGTCGACGGCAGGAAGTTGCGCAACGGATCCTCGGCATAGACGCGCGCTTCGATGGCCCAGCCATTCAGCTTCACGTCGGCTTGCTTGAGCTTCAGCTTCTCGCCGGCGGCAACACGGATCATCTGTTCCACGAGATCGAGCCCAGTCACCATTTCGGTCACCGGATGTTCGACCTGGAGCCGCGTGTTCATCTCGAGGAAATAGAAATTGCGCTTGCCATCGACGATGAACTCAACCGTGCCGGCGGATTTGTATTTGACAGCCTTGGCCAGCGCCACCGCCTGTTCGCCCATGGCGGCGCGGGTCTTCTCGTCGAGAAATGGCGAGGGTGCCTCCTCGATCACCTTCTGGTGCCGGCGCTGGATCGAACATTCGCGCTCACCCAGATAGAGGCAGGTGCCGTGGCCGTCGGCCAGCACCTGGATCTCGATATGGCTCGGCTCCTCGATGAACTTCTCGATGAAGATACGGTCGTCGCCGAAGCTCGCCTTGGCTTCCGACGTCGCCGAACGGAACCCATCCTTGGCCTCGGCATCGTTATAGGCAACGCGCATGCCCTTGCCGCCACCACCGGCCGACGCCTTGACCATGACCGGATAGCCAATCTCTCTGGCGATCTTGACAGCATGATCGCCGTCCTTGATGACGTCGAGGAAACCCGGAACCATGTTGACGCCGGCTTCCTTGGCGAGTTTCTTCGATTCGATCTTGTCGCCCATGGCATGAATGGCATGGGGATCGGGGCCGATGAAGGTGATCTTGGCCTTCTTGAGCGCTTCGGCGAACTTCATGTTCTCCGACAGGAATCCATAGCCCGGATGCACGGCCTCGGCGCCCGTGGCCTTGCAGGCCTCGACGATCTTCTCGATGACGAGATAGGAATCGCGCGCTGCCGCCGGGCCGATCGCCACGGCCTCGTCGGCCATGCGCACGTGAAGCGCGTCGGCATCGGGTTCCGAATAGACGGCCACGGTCTTGATGCCCATGGCCTTGGCAGTCTTGATGACGCGGCAGGCGATCTCGCCGCGATTGGCAATCAGAATCTTCTTGAACATGATCTGCTTCTCCCGCCCCGGCTCAAAGCGGGATGTTGTCGTGCTTCTTCCAGGGATTCTCGACCTTCTTGTCCCTGAGCATGGCCAAGGACCGGCAGATGCGCTTGCGGGTCGAGTGGGGCATGATGACATCGTCGATGAAACCGCGCGCCCCCGCCACGAAGGGCGTGGCGAATTTCTGTCGGTACTCCTCGGTGCGCTCGGCGATCTTGTCGGCGTCGCCCGCATCGGCGCGGAAGATGATCTCGACGGCACCCTTGGGGCCCATCACCGCAATCTCGGCCGTGGGCCAGGCGAAGTTCACATCACCGCGCAGGTGCTTCGAACTCATGACGTCGTAGGCACCGCCATAGGCCTTCCGCGTGATGACGGTGACCTTGGGCACGGTCGCTTCGCCATAGGCAAACAGCAGCTTGGCGCCGTGCTTGATGATGGCGCCGTGTTCCTGCGTGGTGCCCGGCAGGAAGCCCGGAACATCGACAAAGGTCACGATGGGAATCTCGAAGCAATCGCAGAAACGCACGAAGCGTGCGGCTTTGCGTGATGAATCGATGTCGAGACAACCAGCCAGAACCATCGGCTGGTTGGCGACGATACCGACTGTTTCGCCACCCATCCGGGCAAAGCCGGTGAGGATATTGCGCGCATAATTTGGCTGCAATTCGAAGAAGTCGCCTTCATCCACCACCTTCTGGATGAGTTCCTTCATGTCATAGGGCTTGTTGGGATTAGACGGAATCAGCGTGTCGAGCGACATCTCGTCGCGGTCGATCGGGTCGGGCGATGGCCGCGCCGGTGCCTTCGAACGGTTCGAGGCCGGCAGCATGTCGACGAAGCGGCGCACTTCCAGGAGCGCTTCGACATCGTTCTCGAAAGCGAGATCGGCGACGCCTGATTTCTGGCTGTGGGTGACGGCGCCACCGAGTTGCTCGAAGGTGACGGTTTCGTGGGTCACCGTCTTCACCACCTCGGGCCCGGTGACGAACATGTAGGAACTGTCCTTCACCATGAAGATGAAGTCGGTCATGGCCGGGGAATAGACAGCACCACCGGCGCATGGCCCCATGATGACGCTGATCTGCGGCACAACACCCGATGCCATGATATTGCGTTGGAACACTTCGGCATAACCGGCCAGGGACGCAACGCCTTCCTGGATTCGAGCGCCGCCGGAATCGTTGATGCCGATGACCGGCGCACCGACTCGCAGGGCCTGGTCCATCACCTTGCAGATCTTCTCGGCATGGGCCTCGGAGAGCGAACCGCCGAAGACCGTGAAATCCTGGCTGAACACGAACACGAGGCGACCATTGACGGTTCCATAGCCCGTCACCACGCCGTCGCCAGGGACACGCTGCGACCCCATGCCGAAATCATGGCAGCGATGTTCGACAAACATGTCCCATTCTTCGAACGAATCGGGATCGAGCAGCAGGTCGATGCGCTCTCGGGCGGTAAGCCTACCCTTGGCATGCTGCGCCTCGACGCGCTTTTTGCCGCCGCCGGCGCGCGCCGCCTCGCGCTTGTCTTCAAGCTGTTTCAGGATTTCCTGCATCGGCCCGTCCCCCTGATTACATGCCGGCCCCAGGGACCGGGAGGTTTCGCCCCGCGCTTTTTTCCGCAGGTGCGAAAAGCGTGTTCTGGATAGCACGAAGAATTGGCGAACCCAAGACCGAAGCGTCGGCTCACCCCGTCAAAAACGCCGCTTTCCGGGAGATTTCAACCGGTCCATTCGTCGTAGGAATGGGCTTAAGGCTGGTTCAACAAGTCGAGGAAGCGACGGGCCGCCACCAACTCTGCCAACTGGCCGACGCGGCGCTCGAGCGCGTCCTTGTCCTCGCCCCAGCGTTCGGCTTGGTAAAGCTCGTCGAGCTGGGCGGCATGGGCAGCCTGCTCCGCCGTGAGCTCGCCCTCCGCGACGGCCAGCGCGATCACCAGGGATCCCGCGGCATAGACCAAGGTCGCGAGCGCCGAGAGGGCGAAATCGCCAAACCCGTCGACGGCACGCGTCAGGGCCTCCAGGCTTGCCTGAGGCTGCGGGATGGGAACGATGCCGCTGGTGACGGCGAGCGACACATCGTAGCGCCGGCGCAGCCAGTCGAGCAGCGGGTCCCAGGTCTGGCTCTCCCGCTCCACCAGGGTGGCTGGTTCAGTTGCGCGGTAGCAGATGAGATCGGTGCCGGCATAGCCGGCCAAATCCACCACAATGCTTGCCCGCGCCGGCCCGATGCGATCGATCGCCGTGGCGGCAAACTGCATGAGGGGCATGCTGTGTGGGTGGATCTTTTCGGTTTGCGCGTCCCATTCACCGGCGATGGCATGTGCCAAGGCACGGCTCGGCAGATCGAGAGCATTCTTCGCTGGTGAGCGCAGGACCTTGCCATCCAGCGTGACGCCCCAGCCCAGTTCGGTCTGAATGACAGCGACGTTCTTGTAGAAGCGGCGCGGCGCCGAAACCACCATGATGATCAGTTCCCGAAGAGGTCGTTGAGTCCGTCGCCGATCGATTCCAGAGCCTTGCCGGTTTCCTTGCCAATCTCCTTGGCGCCCTCCCCCACACCCTCGATCACCTGGCCGGCACCTTCACCGACACCTTCTATGATCTGTCCCGTGCCCTCGATGATCTTCTCGCCGGGTGTCGCCGACTTCCCGGCCTTGACGCCGGCATCGAGAGCCGTACGGCAGGGATTGGGGCCGAGATCGTTGGATTGTCCCAGACCGGTCACGGCTTCAAGCGCGCCGAAGGTAGCAAAATTCGCGGCTCGTGTTGCGAAGCCAGCCGTGTTTTCGACCGTGCCGACGGCGTCCGGCGTGACGCTCGGATTTGACAGCGTGCCGCCGACATTCATCGGCACGGCGAGATTGGCGAGATTGACCTGCTTCGACTGTGAATCGATATGCAGGTTCAGTCGCTCGTTGCGAAGATCGATATTGCCCGAGCCCAGAATCGTAGCGCCCGGCGTGTCGAGCACGATGCCGCGCGACTGGGCGATGCCGTTCTCGATGGCAAAGCGCGTCACCAGGCAATTGACCTGGGATGAATCATTGTTGCCACCGATCGAGATGATGCCGAAGAGGTCGGCGAACAGCAGGCGCACAAAGTCGTTCTGCAAGCGCCCACTGCCGGTTTCAAACAGGACAGTGCCGTTTGCGCCGGCCAGCAGGGCACGCAGGGATTGAGCCGGGCCTGCCAGTTCAACTTCGAGATTGGCATTCTTGCTCTGGAGGACACCGGCAAGGCCCATGGTTTCCAGCAATGGCACCGCCGCCACCTCGTCCGCCCGCACCCGCGCCACCAAGGGCGCTGGCGACTGCATCGTGTCGAGCGAGCCCGCCGCGGAGAAACGTCCATCGACCAGATTGCCGGTCACGTTGGTGAGGTTGAGTTTGCCATCACGCAGGTGCAATTCGATGCTGGCATTCTTCAATGGATAGGGACCATGCGCAAATTCCTGCGCCGTCCACAGGACGTCGGCATCGAGCATGTCGAGTTGCGGGATGATCCAGGCTTCGCCGGAGAAAGCGCGGCCGTCCTGGGGGCCTTTATCGGGGCCGGAAAGCACCGGTTCGAGGCCGAAATCCTTGCTGTCGAGTTTGGTGGATGCGAGGCGCAGGCCGATGAATGGCCGCTTCTCGCCAAGTGCATATTCAAGATCGCCGGTGAAATCACTGCCCCCGACGCGGCCACTGGCCGCGGTGAGCTTGTAACTGCCCTTGGCACCGCTGAGATGGCCGGCCAGGCGATAGGGTCCGGAACCCGGCAGCTTGAATTCGCCGAAGGAAACGGCACCGGGCGAAATCAGCGAGAGGTCGACATCGATACCTTCGAAGTGCGCGGGATCGGCTACCAGGCCGGCCACTGTAAATGCCACCGTGCCGACATTGCCCTTGAGGTCGATTGGGAACGGCCCCTGCGTGAACTGGCGCAAAGCGCCGATCTGGCCCTCCGCCGTCAATTGTTCGCCCGCCATGGCGGCACGCAGGGCCAGCGTGATCGGCGCGCCTGGGGCCGTGGTCTGGGCAACGAGATTGTCGATGTCGACCCGGCGCGTGACGCCGGTCTCGCCATCTCGGTAGCGAATGCTCAGCCGCTCGACCAGTACGTCGGCGACATGGGGCAACGGCGCCGAACCACTGCCGCCGCTGCCCATGACCCAATTGCCGGTACCATCGGCGCTCGTTTCCAACAGCACATCGGCATCCGACAGGATCAGCCGCTTGATCACGATCTCGCTGGAGAAAAGCGGCAGCAATTCAATCTCGGCCGCCAGCCGGCCGAACTTGAACATGGCTGGCTCCGAGCCCCAATCGGCATTGCGGAAGGTCACCTGGCTCACGGTCAATGTCGGGGTGAGGGAAATGCCGAGTTCGACATTGCCGGCCAGCACCAGGTCACGCCCGGTCGCCGCCTTCACCTGGCCCGCGATGACGTCCTTGTAGGCATTGAAATCGGTCGATTTGACGATGGCGACCAGCGTCACGGCCAGGCCTACCGCCAGCATCACCAAGCCGGCCAGAATCGTTTTCAGCCGCATCGGGTGCTTCCTCCCATTATCCGGTGGGGATTTTAGCGGTTGGCGGAAAGGCTTTGCAAACAGCCGATGAGCTCGGCGGGCGATTTAAGCACATGATGTGCGCCGGCAGCGGTCAATTCCTCCGCCGGATGATAGCCCCAGGCGACCCCGATGGCGGTCACCCCAGCGGCGCGGGCCATCTCGATATCGAAGCTGGTATCGCCAATCATGACCGTTTCCTGCGGTTCGCAGGCGGTCTCCGCCATGGCGCGAAGCACCATGTCGGGATGTGGCTTGCTCAAGGCCCGATCGGCGGTCTGGAGGGTATGGAAGCGCTCCCGGAGGCCGTGCAGGGCAAGGGTATGCTCAAGACCGACCAGATTCTTGCCCGTCGCCACACCCAGGAACATTTCCGGATGGTCAAGGGACAGGATCAGATCGCGGATACCATCATAGAGCGGCTCGGCTATGCCACCCCCGCTGCGCAAGGCCCGCACGATCACCCGGTACGCCTCGACGATCTCGTCGGCAGCACTTTGCTCTTCTGCCGGGAGCAAACGCGTGATGGCGATCTCCAGGCTGAGGCCGACCTGCCTGCGCACTGCTTCAGGCGTCGGCAGCGGCCTGCCGAACTGATCGAAGGCACTCTGCATGGCGGCAATGATGTTGTGCTGGCTGTCGACCAGCGTACCGTCGCAATCGAAGATGACGAGGCGGTAATGCCCGGCTGGCATCACGGTGCGGTCAGAGCTCGAGGCCGGCAAAGGGATCCTCATCCGGCTCGTCGGCGAACTCGAAGAACTTCCAAGTCTTCTGCATGTGCGGCGGCAGCGGCGCCGTCACATTGATGATGCCACGGGTCGGATGCGGCATGCGGATCGAGCGCGCATGGAGATGAAGCTGATTGTCGAGCGCCTCGCGCGCGAAATAGGCCTTGGCGCCGGCATATTTGCCATCGCCCAGAATCGGCGTGCCCAAGGCCACGCAGTGGGCGCGCAGCTGATGGGTGCGCCCGGTCACCGGCATCAGGGCAAGCCAGGCCGCCTTGTCATGGGCGCGCTCGACCACGGCATAATAGGTGATCGCCTTCTTGCCTTCGTCTTCGTCGATCTGCACGCGCTCGGCAGAGCGACGGCCGACGGCGGCAACACTTTGCTTCACCAACGGGGCGTCGATCTTGCCCTCGTTCATCTTCGGCGCACCCACCGTGACGGCCCAATAGATCTTGCGGGCGGTCTTGTGGCGGAAGGCCTCGGCGAGCTTCCTGGCCGCAGCCTGGCTGCGCGCCAGCACGAGGCAGCCGGAGGTGTCACGGTCAAGCCGGTGCACCAATCGAGGCCGCTCGGGCGCGTCAAATTGCAGCGCTTCCAGCATCGCATCGATATTCTTGTCGAGACCGGTGCCACCCTGGACGGCGAGGCCAGCCGGCTTGTTGATCACGATGACGTCGGCGTCCTTGAACAGGACTGCCTTGCGGAGAGCCTCGGCATCCTTGGCGGTGACCGGCTTGGGGCCGCCGGGCAGATCGTCGGGACGCGGCTCCGCGGCATCACCCAAAGGCGGTACGCGGACGATCATCCCGGCGGTCAGGCGATCCGCGGCTTTCGCGCGCTTGCCGTCGATGCGCACCTGGCCGGTGCGCAGCAGCTTTTCCAGGCGACCATGGGTGAGATGCGGGAACTTGCGCTTGAACCACCGATCGAGGCGTTGGTCGCCATCGGCTGCGGTGATGGTGAATTGCTGGACGCCACTCATCGTGCGTCGGCGGACAAGAATTTCATCAGGCAGCTTGCCGGCTGCGTGACAACCAATCGAGCAATTGTTCCGTCGCCATCAGGTAAACACCAATCTGCGCCAATTCATTGAGACCGACATCGGTGGCGCCCGAAATCGCGTCGGTCGCCAGCACCATGCGGAAGTCGCGGTTGGCCGCAGCATACACGCTGGAGCGCGGTGAAGTGGAGAAATCCGTTCCGCAGATGACAATGGTGCTGATGCCGAGCGCTTTCAGATGTTCCTCGACCGGGGTCTGGAAGAAGGCGGAGAGACGCGGCTTGTAGCCGATCCACTCCCGGGGGCCGATCTCCTGCAGCTTGCCGTCGAGCAGCAATTCCGGCTCGATCCGCTGCGCCGCATCGGGCTTCAACTCGTCAATGAGCTCGCACCCCAGGGTACCCGGCATGACGATACGCTGGCCGGATTCGATCTGGGCGCGATGACAGAGGTCGACATTGGAGCCGTTGCAGCGGTAGAGCCGCACCATATGGACAATCGGCGCGCCCAATTGACGGAAGGCCTCGGTCAGCCTCTGCATCTGGGGAACGGCGCACATCGAACCGCTGACGGCCGCAGGTCCATTGGGCAGGACGAAGTCGCGTTGCGCGTCGATGGTGATGAGGGCTACACGATCACGTTCAGGCGAAAGATAATCTTGCATTCTAAGAGCTCGCCTCTATTCGGCGGTTTGGCCGCCACCCAGTTTAGATAACCCGGGCCCGCGAGGCCGGCCGGTCACCTCTGTTGGATCGCTCGGTGGTCAATTGCCTTGATGCCAAGCTTTCTTCGGGGACCCTAACCAAGCCTGTTTCCAGCGACAAGCCCTTCATCTTGCATGGCGAAGCCGCCCTCATTGCAGACCTTGCCCCTTGCCTTTTTCGCCCGAGTTGCTCCGAGCCGACGGGGCGTTAACCCTTGCAGCCAGCCCGTCGATCACGTGCGCCATCAACTGCACCGGGCAGTTCAGTCGCACACGAATGTTCAAACATCGTTCTCATCATCAGGCTTGCTGGCCAGCGTCTTCGGCTGCTGACGCTTGGCACGCAGCTTGTCCCAATATTCCTGGCGCTTGATCAAATCGCGCTCGAAGCCACGTTCGACCGGCTTGTAGAAGCGCTCGCGCCGCATGCCATCGGGAAAGTAGTTCTGACCTGAAAAACCGTCCTCGGCATCGTGGTCATAAGCATAGCCGGCAGCATAGCCGAGCTGCTGCATCAGCTTGGTGGGGGCATTGAGGATGTGCTTGGGCGGCATCAATGACCCATGCAGTTTTGCCGCTTTGCGCACCGCATTATAGGCGCGGTAGGCGGCATTCGATTTGGGCGCAGTACCCAGATAGATGACCGCCTGTGCGATCGCCAATTCGCCTTCTGGCGAGCCCAGCCGCTTGTAGGTATCCCAGGCGGCCAGGGCCTGGGTGAGAGCCTGGGGGTCAGCGAGGCCGATATCTTCGGCCGCAAAACGCACAAGGCGGCGGGCGATGTAGAGCGGGTCCTCGCCGCCGTCCAGCATGCGGGCAAACCAATAGAGGGCGGCGTCGGTATCGGAACCGCGCAGCGATTTGTGAAGCGCGGAGATGAGGTTGTAATGGCCCTCCTGCGCCTTGTCATAGAGCGGCGCCCGGCGCTGCACCGCCTGGCCAAGGCCGGCCGGATCGAGCAGCACGTCAGGTGGCAGGCGGAAGAGTTCTTCAGCGAGGTTGAGCAGATAGCGGCCGTCGCCATCAGCCATGTCGAGCAGGACAGCCCGCGCCGCATCGTCAAGCGGCAGGCGGTAGCCCATCAGATCCTCGGCCCTGGTCAGCAGCAGTTCCTCCGCAGCGACGTCAAGCCGGTTGAGGACGAAGACCTGGGCCCGGGACAGCAAGGCGGCGTTGAGTTC
>NZ_CAMDRA010000013.1 GCF_945906275.1 Dongia mobilis | reverse complement strand
GAAACCGATGCGCTTCGACAATTGCTCCAGCAACTTGCCGATATCGCGCTTGTTGCGGGCATCGAGGCTGGAGAGCCGGTTGCGCATCACCACCCAGTCGATCGGCCTGCCACCTGCCATGGCACGGCGCTTTCTTTGCTCCCACACAGTCTCGGCATAGACGCTGGGGCGGCGGATGGTGGCGCCTTCATCCTCGATGCGGCCGAAGAGATCAAGGTCGAGGAAGCTGTCATTGAGGGGCGAGATCAGCGTATCGGCGCGGATATGGGCAGCGCGCGACAGCGCACTGTCGCTGCCCGGCGTGTCGATGACGATGAAGTCATTGCCGGACAGGCCCTGCAGCGCCTCGGCAAGGTTGGCCTCATCCTCTCGCGTCGCAGTGTCGCGGCTATCGGCCTTGCTCTGGTTGATCGGGATATGCTCGGGCATCGGCAAGGGCGTCAGCATGCCCTCCGCCGATTTGCGCCGGTTCTCGACATAGCGCGTGAGCGATCCCTGGCGTGCATCCAGATCGACCGACCCCACCTTCTTGCCTGCCGCCAACAAGGCGACGATGAGATGCATGGCCGTCGTCGACTTGCCGGAGCCGCCCTTTTCGTTGCCCAGAACGATGATATGCGGGCCGGATTTTGCCATTTGTTATGCTGCCGGCCTGACCCAGACCGCTGTGTCATGGAAAACGGCGCCACCATCTGGCTTACCGGCCACGTCGCTCACCAGCGCATTGACGCCGAGACCGCCGCGGAAATCGGCATTGCCCCACAGGCTCTCGATCACCACCACACCCGGCAGCAAGCCATCGAAATATTTCGCATGCAGACCGATCACACCGAGTTTGTTGCCGACATCGACTTCGCCGCCATCAGCGATGCCAAACCGCTTGGCGTCCTCCGGGTGCAGCAGGATGGTCGGCCGCTCTTCGCGCTGGCGCGAGGTCGGCGTCATGGTGAAGGTCGAATTGAGAAATTGCCGTGCCGGCGCCGTCACCAACCGCAAGGGATGCTCGGCACTGGCAAGATCGACGATCGGTGCGTAATCCGGCAGAGGCGGCAAACCGTCGATATCCGGCCCGATTGCGGCCCAATCCGGTTTGAAGCGGAACTTGCCGTCGGGATGGCCAAATCCGTTGAGGAAATGCGTCGTCTCGAAATCGAGCGCGCAATCTTCCCAGCGCGCGTCATAGAGCGACTGCGCATCCTTATGCCCGGAGAGTTTCAGCGTCTCGTCGATGATCTCCCACGCAGACATCGCGAATCCCTTGTGCCGGCAGCCCAGGCGCTTTGCCAGTTCCGAGATCACAAAATGATTTGGCCGCGCTTCGGCGTGAGGTTCGACCACCTTCCGCGTCACCTGCAGATGGGTGTGCCCGCTGGCGCGATAGATGTCGTCATGCTCCAGAAAGGTCGTCGCCGGCAGAACGATATCCGCCATCGCCGCGGTCTCGGTCATGAACTGTTCATGGACGGCGGTGAAGAGATCGTCGCGCGCGAAACCCTGCTGTACCAGTTTTGTGTTGGGGCAGACATTCATCGGGTTTGTGTTCTGGATGATCATCGCCGTGACCGGCGGCCCGTCGCCGAGATCCTGCTTGTTGCCGGTGAGCACCGCGCCAAGACGCGACTGGTCGAGCTCACGCACGCTGTTGTCCTTGAGGTCCAGCCCCATGATCAGCCGGTTGTCGATGTGATAGATGGTGCGGTTGGAATAATGTGCCCCGCCGCCTTTCTCCGCCCAGGCGCCGGTTACCGTCGGCAGGCAGGATACGGCATGCAGGCTGACGGCACCATTGCGGCTGCGTGAGAAGCCGTAACCGACACGGATGAAGCTCTTCTTCGTGCGACCATAAAGCCGCGCGAACTCGCGGATGGTCTCTGCCGGCACACCGGTAATCTCAGCCGCCCATTCCGGCGTCCGGCCGACCACATGGCGTTCCAGTTCCTCGGGCGCGTCGGCATGACGCGCCATGTAGTCCCGGTCGGCAAGACCCTCCGCGAACAGCACATGCATGACGGCGACCGCCAGCGCCGCATCGGTGCCGGGGCGCAGTATCAGATGCAGGTCGGCAGCTTCCGCCGTACCGGTACGGTAGGGATCGACCACCACCAGCTTGGCACCGCGTGTCTTCCGGGCGCGGGCGACATGGGTCATCACATTGACCTGGGTCGCCACCGGATTGCCACCCCACACGACGATGAGATCGCTCTCGGCCAGTTCGCGCGAATCAACACCACGCATCACACCGACACCCGCCTGCCAGCCAGCATCCGACAGCGAAACACAGATGGTGCTCTTCTGCCGCGAATATTTCATCTCATGGGTCAGGCGATAGATACCATCACGCTGCACCAGCCCCATCGTGCCGGCATAATAGTAAGGGTAAACCGCTTCCGGCCCGTGGCGCTGTGCTGCGCGCTGGAACTGTTCCGCGATTTCATCCAGCGCCTGTTCCCAGGTGATCGGCACAAACGCCGCGCGGCCGACGCCCTTCGCCCCCACGCGCCGCAGCGGTACATCGAGCCGGTCGGGGTGATGCTGCCGCTCGGCGTAGCGCGCGACCTTGGCGCAGATGACGCCGGCAGTGTAGGTGTTGGCCTTGGCCCCATGAATACGCCCGATCCGGGTCGGCGAGATCCGCTCAACCTCCAGCGCGCAGGTCGATGGGCAATCATGCGGACAGGCCGACGGGACGATATCAAAAGGCGCCATAATTCAAAGCCATAGCCAGGGTGCGGCGAAGCCGCCATAATCGGTCCGCACTCTACCCCCTCACCCCATTTCGGGCAACGTGGCTCAACCTCCCGCCAATCCCAGCGAATCTCCTGTCCAAGGGCTGCGCAACCGGCCGCGACTCGCTGTTGCCTACATGCTGGCCTCGTCGCTGCTGCTGGTCGGCATGGATGGCGTGGTCAAATGGCTGGCCCATGACCAAGGCTATCACATCACGCAGATCGCCTTTCTGCGCTATGCGATCTGCTTCTTTATCGCGCTCGCCATGGCGCGGATGTCGCCTTCAGGGCTGGGCAGCCTGCGCACGCGGCGCCTGCCAGGACATTTGTGGCGATCGATCTGCAATCTCATCACCATGCTGACCTTTTATGTGGCGCTGCAGCTCATCCCGCTGCCCAACGCCGTCTCGATCGGCCTCGCGACACCGATCTTCATGACGGTGCTGTCGATCCCGCTGCTGGGCGAAAAGGTCTCGTTCAGCCGCTGGGTTGCGGTTGGTGCCGGCTTTGTCGGCATCCTGCTCATCATGCGGCCGGAAGGCGACATGATCGAATGGGGTTCCGTCTCGGCCCTGGTCTCCGCGGTGTTCTGGGCCTTCACCCTGGTCTCGTCGCGCCAGCTTTCCTCGTCGGAGGCGACGCACACGATCCTGTTCTATTACGGCATGACGGTGGTGATCGTCCTCGGCATCGCCATGTTCTGGTTCTGGCGCACACCTGACTTCCACGATGCTTTGCTGTTCCTGACGGTGGGCATTGCCGGAACGGCGGGCCAGTTCTGCCTCAACCAGGCATTCCGCTATGGCCAGGTTTCGATGCTGGCGCCGCTGGATTACACCGGCCTGGTTTGGGCCGTCCTGCTCGGCGCCCTCGTCTGGGGCGACCTGCCGACGCCGATGATGCTGGCCGGTTCCGCCATCGTCGTCACCTGCTGTCTATACGTGCTGAGATCCGGACGAGACTCGGCGAAGGAATAGGCCTATTTTTCTTCCGGCATATCGCCAGGCACGCCATAAGAAGGTGCCGCGTTAGGATCGAGCGCGCGGGTGATATAGGCGTTCATCTGCGGTTGGAAATCCTCCCACAAGCGCTTCAGCGGCCGGATCGGACTATCGTCACTCCAATCGATGCGGAGGTCGACCAGAGGCCAGCTTTGCTCATGCACCACCAGGAGCCCAGCCGAATGCACCGGTCCCATCTCGCCGCCGGCGACGATTCCGGCTTCGAGCCCCAGCAGCAGCCGATCGGCGAGATGCCGCCCCTTCGATTGCGCGAAGGCCCGCGCCATCGCGGCGGGCACATCCGGGTTCTGCAGCAGATTGCCGGCGGCGATGCAATCCTCGCCCGGCGCCACATTGTTGGTGCCAAGCGTCTTCGCCCCCGACCAGTGCGCCGTGTGCCCCTTGGCATCGATCATCGTCACCTGACGATGCTCCGGATGGGGTGCTGCTTTCATCAGCGCATTCATGGCCTCAGGGGCACTCATGCCCCTGGCCATCAGATCTAGGCCCTGATTGCCAAGGCGCGGATCCGTCACATTCTGAGTGGCGACCGCCCCCACCCCGGCGCGCGCCCAGGGACAGCGCGAGGCGACCGCGATCGACGAGGTCGTGATCGCGACGCCGAACATACCGGTTTCGGCGCAGCGGCCGACAAGCGAGAAGGTCATCTGGGGCCCGATCCCTATCTGGTTTTGCGGGCCGCCCTTTTCTTCGTGGCTTTTTTAGCGCGGTCCGCCTTGTCGGCGGTGTCCTTCCACTGCAAGGAAGCGGGCGGCTCTTCCAGTTTCTTCATACGACTTTCCGGGATCACCGCATAGGCGTCGATTTCCATGACCCATTCCGGCCGCGCCAGCCCCTGGACCACGAGGCCGGTCGAGACCGGATAGACCCCCTTCAGCCATTTGCCGACCACCTTGTAGACGGTCTCGCGGTAGCGGGGGTCGGTGATATAGACGACGATCTTGCAGATATCAGCGAGTTTCCCGCCTTGCTCTTCCAGCAACTGCTTGACGTTGCGCATCGCCTGCTCGGACTGGGCCGCCGCATCCCCGACGCCGACCATCGAGCCATCAAGGGCCTGGCCGACCTGGCCGCGCAGGAAGATGGTGTTGCCGGCCCGGACCGACATCGAGAGATCGTTGTCGAGGGTCTGTTCCGGATAGGTCTTCTTGGTGTTGAACTTGCGCAAACGTACGTGGCTATAAGTCATTGTCTTACTTCTTCTTCCACTGGTCCATGACGCGGTCGGATAGGCCGGCGCAGTCTTTCACATAATCAAGTGCGTTCGACATGTCGAAATTCATATAGATATGATTGAGATGTGCAAAGGGCGGTGATTGGGCGAACAGCTCGAACGTCACCATATGCCCCGCACGGTCGGAATTGAGGAGATCGCGCGCAAAGGCCAGCAGCTTGCGGCGATCATCCGCCTGCCAGAATTCGTTGACTGTATAGTACTTGTCCATCCAGGGCTTGATGTCCGGATTGTCGAAGGTCGCTTTGCTCGGAGTGACGCAGATCTGCCCACCGCACAATTCGCGCGCCAGTTGCATCATCGCCGGCAGCTGGTTGATCGCCGCATGCCGCCCAGTATAGAGCAGCGACGGGTTCGGCATCAGTAGGCCGCCCGGGCTGGGCAGGGCCATGGTGATCGCCGCGGTAAGATGGGCGTTGATCATCTCGCGATACTGGATCAGCAAAGCGAGCTTTTCGCGCACCGCCGGCTGGGCGTCGAGGCCGGTCTGCTTAGCGTTGAACGCCGCCGTCCCCAGCATCATGTCCGCAATATAGAGAAGACGCATGGTAAAGGGATAGGCACTGTAGCGATGCAGCGTGCCGCGAATATAGGCAGCGGCCCGGGTGTGGCGATGAAACAGCACGTTCTCCCAAGGCACAAAGACGTCGTCGAAAATCAGCAGCGTGTCGACCTCGTCGGCGCGGTTTGAGAGCGGGTAATCGTCCGCCGGTGCCCGGCCGGTGAAGCCGGATCGGCAGATATGCTTCAACCCCGGTGAACCCATGTCACAAATGAATCCCAGCGCATGATCGCTGAGCTTGTCATCGCCCCAATTGGCGATGGTGGGCTTCACAAAGGCCTGGTTGGCATAGGCTGCCGCGGTTTCGTATTTGGCGCCGCGCACGATGATACCGGCATCGGTCTCCCTGACCAGATGCAGCAGCATGTCGGGATCCTGGTCCTGCGGCCGCTTCGATCGGTCGCCCTTCGGATCGGTGTTGGCCGAGACGTGGAAGATATCCGATTGCAGCACATGCTGGATATGATGCTCGATGTTCTTGGAGAATTGCGGGTCGACCTCGTTCAGCACATCGCGCCCGTCATAGAGCGACCACATCTCGCCAACCGTCTCGTCGCCAACGCGGACGGCATAGCCCTTGATGTCATGCATGACCGTGTCGATGGCGCGGCGCTTGGCGTGCCAGTCTTCCTGGGTATGTGGCAGCTTGTAGCCGATGCAGTTTTCCTCGCCCGATGTCGCGTCGCGATAGGCCATGACCCCCTTGGTCTTGGCCTCATGCGCCATGTCATAGATCCGGGCGCGGATGTCGACGATCGGCTTGAAGGCCGGATGCGTCGCCACATCCTTCACCTTCTCACCGTCGATCCAGACATTGCGACCGTCCTTGAGACTGTCGCGATACTGTTCACCAGTCCGCAGCATGCAATTACCCCCTGCTCCACGCCTCTTTGGCCGGAATCTTTCACGACTCCGCTGCAGCCATCTTGCTCAGGCGGCGCAGCAATGAGAAAATATTATTATCTGTCGAATTGGATCGGATTTATTAATGCCATTCACCCTGAAGCAGCTGCGCTATTTCGTGGCGACCGCCGAAACCGGCAGCGTGACGCTGGCCGCCCAGCGGGTGAATATCTCGCAACCCTCTGTTTCAGCAGCGATTGCCGAGCTGGAATCCCGCTTTGGCGTCGATCTCTTCGTGCGCCACCATGCCCAGGGTTTAAGCCTCACCGCCGCCGGGCGCGAATTGCTGACCGATGCCAAGAGCCTGCTGGATCACGCCGACGACGTGCGCCTCGGCGCCATGGGCCTCGGCCAGGATGTGGCGGGCGAGCTTCATATCGGTTGTTTCCAGACCGTGGCCCCCCTCGTCCTGCCACGCCTCATCGGCGCGCTCGCCGCCGACCATCCCGAGATCAGCGTGAAGCTTCACGAGCATCACGTGCAAGGTGTGCTCGACGGGTTGCGCGCCGGCGAGTTCGAATTTGCACTCACCTATGACCTCGGCCTCGATGACGATATCGAGTTCGATGCACTGACCGAGGTACCGCTGCATTGCATCCTCGCCAAAGACCATCCGCTGGCGAAAAAGAGCGTCGTCGCCATCGCTGACCTCATCGCCTATCCGATGGTGCTCCTCGCCTTGCCGCACAGCCGCGACTACTTCCTCTCGATCATCTACGGCCTCGGCCTGCAGCCGCGCGTCGCCTACGAGACACCGAGCTTCGAGATGGTGCGCGGCCTGGTCGCCAATTCCGATTCCTTCTCGATCATGCATTCGCGCCCCTTGAGCGACTGGTCGCTGGATGGCCGGCAGCTCGTCTTCCCGCCGATCAAGGAGAAATTGCGCCCGACGCGGCTGGGCTTGGCACGGCTGAAGAAGCTCCGCCCGACCAGACGGGCGCTGGCCTTCGCCGAACTGTGCCGCGCCCATTTCGCCGGGCAAAAAACCTGATCGTGGTTAAGATTGCTGGCCTTCCCGCGGTTGCAGCGCCGCCACATCGTTCCCGCTAATGGTATGCCAGCCAGCCTCCATATCACCTTGTTGTGCGTTTGGTCGAATTTTGCACCTGCGAAACGCCCTCCTCATCGTGTTGATCCGACAGTGAAAGTTAACGTCGTCTTTACTTTTTCTTTACGCCGCGCATACTTGCCACCATCCGATTGGCGGGAAATCGACCATCTGAGTCGAAACGGGTGAGTCGAAAAGGGCTCGCATCCATCCGGATGGGGGTCAGGTCAGCGTAGAGCCAACGGCGGGGAGTGCCGCTGCGCGAGGCCGTAAACTGAGGGGGTTTTATCATGGCAGTACCAAGTCATCATGATGAGGACGTAAAAGTCCTCCACAGCATGGGTTATTCCCAGGAACTTTCCCGCCGCATGGGCGGGTTCCAGAATTTCGCGATCTCGTTCTCGATCATCTGCATCCTGGCCGGCGGTATCGGCGCCTACACGGTCGCCTTCGGTGCGGCCGGCGGCGGGTCGATCGCCATCGGCTGGATCGTCGGTTCGGTGTTCGCTCTGCTCGTGGCAGCCGCCATGGGTCAGATCGCTTCGGCCTATCCGACGGCCGGCGGTCTCTACCATTGGGGTTCGATCCTCGGTGGCAAGGGTTGGGGCTGGGCCACGGCTTGGCTCAATCTGCTTGGCCTGCTGTTCGTCGTTTCGTCGGTCAATTACGGTGTCTATCTGCTGCTGAAGGATCTCGTCCTCGTCGGCGTGCTCGGCATGAACCCGGAAGATTTCACCGGCACGCATCTCATCATCGCCGTGGCAATCATCACCTTCACGCAAGCGGTGCTGAACTATGTTGGCATCAAGGCGACGACGATCCTGACGGACTTCTCGGGCTACCTGATCATGGTGGTCTCGTTCGTCCTCATCGCCGGCCTGCTGTTCGGTTCGCCGGTTGAACTGGACTTCTCGCGTCTGGTGACTTTCACCAACAACACCGGTCCGGCCGGTGCCGAAACTTGGCCGGCGACGGGCAGCCTGCTGTTCGCCTTCATCCTCGGCCTGCTGCATGTCTGCTACACCATCACCGGGTTCGACGCTTCGGCCCATACCTCGGAAGAAACCCGTGATGCGCAGCGTGCGGTGCCGAAGGGCATGCTTACCGCCGTGTTCTGGTCTGCCGTGTTCGGCTGGCTGCTGGTGGTCTCCGTCCTGCTCGCCATGCCGGACATGACCGAAGGCGCCTCCAAGGGTTGGTCGGTGTTCTTCTACGTGCTCGACTCCAGCCTGATGCCGGACATCGTCAAAGACTTTCTGGCAATCGGCATCGTGCTCGCCAACTACCTCTGTGCCCTCGCCGGCATGACCTCGCTCTCGCGCATGATCTACGCGTTTGCGCGTGACGGCGGCATCCCGGGTTGCTCGAAGTTCCTGCGTCAGGTCAGCCCGAAATACCGCACCCCCGGTGCGGCGATCTGGGTCGGCGCGGCGTTGTGCTTCGTCCTCGGTCTGGTTGCCGGCAACGACGCCAACGCCTACATCATCCTGGCGTCCGGTTGCGCGGTGTTCCTCTACGTCTCCTACATCATGCCGATCGGCGCGGGCCTCCTCGCCGAAGGCAAGAGCTGGACGAAGAAGGGCCCGTTCAACCTCGGCGTCTGGTCGAAGCCGATCGCATTGCTCGCAGTTCTGGGCGGCGCGGTGCTGGCCTTCGTCGGCTTCCAGCCGCCCTACCAGTTGGTCGGTTACTTCCTTGCGGGTGCCGTTGTCCTGCTGATCGTCATCTGGTTCGCCTTTGAAAAGAGCCGGTTCCCTGGACCGCCGCTCACCGAAGCGGATGTCAAAGCGCGCCAGGCTGAAATCGCACGGGAAGAAGCGGCGCTGGGTGGCGCTGGCTGATCCCACAACAAATCAACAAATCGACTGGGGAGGCAGTGCAAACTGCCTCCCTTTTTCTTTTTGTGACTTGACCTTTCTCCGGGCCAATCACACACTCCGCGCGCACAATCCTCCGACCTCGGGAGAGACTGGCACGGCCGCATCTCTTTGCGCGGCCGGTTCGGCGCCGAAGGAGCAACCTCCCCCGGAAACTCTCAGGCAAAAGGACCAGGTAGGAAAAGTCATCTCTGGAAAGCGGGCGACGGACGTCGTCGCCTCACCGACGGAGTAAACCGGGCCATCGCGCCACGGTGAATCTCTCAAGTCTCAAGGACAGAGGGGGGCTGACCGGCGCTATCCACGCCGGCCGCACCAACCCGACGTCGGGGAGCCACATTTACTTCTTCCAAGACATCGTTGCCGCAAGTCTATCTGCGGCCTAAATTCCAATTCATGGATCCAACAGGGGGAACCACAAATGCCGTTGAAACCGGAACAAGTCAAAACCATCGCCCAGGCCAAGAAGATCGTCGAAGAGCGCGGCCTTACGCACATCAAGGTCGGCGTGTTCGACGGCGATGCCATCCTGCGCGGCAAGTATATGTCGAAGGCGAAGTTCTTCTCCGCCCTCGAAGGCGGCTTTGGTTTCTGCGATGTGGTGCTGGGCTGGGACAATCAGGACCAGTTGATCGACGGCCTCAACTACACCGGCTGGCACACCGCCTATCCCGACGCCTGGGCGCGCATCATCCCGGAGACCTGCCGCGACCTGCCGATGGAGGATAACGGCCTCCTGTTCCTCTCGGAGTTCGTCAACAAGGCGGAAGAAATCTGCGCGCGCGGCACGCTGCGCCGCGTGCTCGCCAAGGCAGCCAAGATGGGCTTCGATGTCTACTCGGCGCTGGAATTCGAATTCTTCATGTTCGACGAGACGCCGGAAAGTGTGCGCGAGAAGAACTACAAGAACCTGACGCCGATGACTCCCGGCTGGTTCGGCTATTCGGTCATCCGCAACTCCGTCTGGTCCGAGCTCTACCAGGACATTCTCGACATGTGCGAAAAGATGCGCATGCCGATCGAAGGCCTGCACACGGAGACCGGCCCGGGTGTGCTCGAAGCAGCTCTCGGCGTCACCTCGGCTCTGGAAGCCGCCGATCGCGGTGCCCTCTTCAAGACCTTCATGAAAGTGCTGGCCCAGCGCCGCGGCCTCATGGCGACCTTCATGGCGAAATGGTCGAACTCCTATCCCGGCCAGTCGGGCCACATCCATATTTCGCTGAAGGGCAAGGACGGCAAGGCCGTCTTCCACGACCCGAAGAAACCGCACAACATTTCCGACAAGATGCGCTGGTTCATCGGCGGCCAGCAGACTCTGATGCCGGAAGTGCTCGGCATGGTCTCGCCCACCGTCAATTCATACTCCCGCCTCATCCCCGGCTTCTGGGCCCCCACCAATGCCACCTGGGGTGTCGAGAACCGCACCTGCGCGCTTCGCGTCATTCCCGGCTCCGAGAAATCGCAGCGCGTCGAGTACCGCATCGCCGCCGCCGATTGTAACCCCTACCTGGCGCTGGCGGCTTCGATCGGCTCCGGCCTCTACGGTATCGAACACAAGATCGAGCCGATGGCACCCATTGTCGGCAATTCCTATGAGATGAAGCATCCGGCCAAGCTCGACCTGCCGACGACGCTGTGGGACGCCGCTCAGCGCCTGCGCAAGTCGAAGGCTGCGCGCGAATTGTTCGGCGATGCCTTCGTCGAGCATCACGCCGGCACCCGCGAGCATGAGGAGCGCGAGTTCCGCAAGGCAATCACCGATTGGGAATTGTCGCGCTACTTCGAAATCATCTGATCCTGCAAGAAGCACCCGCCTTCCCTGAGGGGAGCGCGGGTGCTTTTCTCATTTGACCAAACCCCTGAGGTTACACATGGCCGCCATTCAGAAGACCATCACGCCGATCGACAATTCCGTCTATGTCGAGCGCCCCTACAACAGCCCGGCTGAAATCGCCGCGGTCCTCAAGGATGCCGCCAAGGCGCAGGTCGAATGGCGCCGAACCTCGATCGCCGAGCGTGCCCGGATCCTGAACAAGGCCGTCGACGAATTTCTCAAGGGCAAGGACAAGCACGCGGAGGAAATCACCCGTCAGATGGGCCGGCCGATTTCGCAGAGCCCGTTCGAAATGCGCGGCTTCGAAGAACGTGCCCGCTTCATGATCAATCTCGCCCCGGAAGCGCTGGCCGATGTCAGCTTCACCGACAAACCCGGCTTCACCCGGGTGCTGCACCGCGAGCCGCTCGGCGTCGTCTTCATCGTGGCGCCGTGGAACTATCCTTATCTCACCTCGGTCAACGGCGTGGTCCCGGCGCTGATGGCCGGTAATTCCGTGGTCCTGAAACACTCCGCCCAGACACCGCTTTGCGCCGAGGATTTCCAGCAGGCCTTCGATGCGGCCGGCTTGCCCAAGGGCCTGTTCCAGCATCTCGTCCTCACCCATGACGCCACGGCCAAAGTGATCGCGGCACCCGAAGTGGCCTACGTGAACTTCACCGGCTCGGTTGCCGGCGGCCATGCCGTGCAGCAGGCAGCGCTCGGCAAGTTCATGGGGATGGGTTTGGAGCTTGGGGGCAAGGACCCAGCCTATGTCCGCGCCGACGCCAACCTCGCCCACGCAATCGAGAACCTGGTCGATGGCGCCATGTTCAATTCCGGCCAATGCTGCTGCGCCATCGAGCGCATCTATGTGCATGAGAGCCTTTACGACAAGTTTGTCGACGGCTTTGTGGATCTCACCAAGAAGTACAAGCTTGGCAACCCGCTCGACACAGCAACCAATCTCGGGCCGATGGTCCGCACCTCGGCTGCCGAGTTCGTGCGCGGCCAAGTGGCCGATGCCGTGAAGCACGGCGCCAAGGCGCTCATCGACACCAAGCTGTTCCCGGCCGACAAACCCGGCACCCCCTATGTGGCGCCGCAGGTACTGGTGAATGTCGATCATTCCATGTCGGTGATGTCGGAAGAAAGCTTCGGTCCGGTCATCGGCATCATGAAGGTGAAGGGCGATGACGAGGCCGTGAAGCTGATGAACGACAGCAAATACGGCCTCACCGCGGCCCTGTGGACCTCGGATGAGATTGCCGCACGCAAGATCGGCAACGAGCTCGAGACCGGCACTGTCTTCATGAACCGCTGCGATTATCTCGATCCGGCCCTGGCCTGGGTTGGCGTCAAGGATTCCGGTCGCGGCGCAACCTTGTCCCGCGTCGGCTATGAAATGCTGACCCGGCCGAAATCCTTCCACTTCCGCACGCAGATCTGAGCGAAGACACCCCCTCACCCCGCCCGGAGGCGAATGCCGACCTCCGCCGACGGCGCGGGACGACGGGGTTCTGAGTGAGTCCACTCCAAAGCCCCTCGCCCCACTGGGGAGAGGGGCTTTGGGTGAGGTGTCTCTTCTGGGCGCGTGATTTATTTTCCTAGCCGTGGCACACTCCCTCCCAAGCAGGGGATGGCGAGTTTTGGCGGACACCAATCATACACAGGTTGTGGTCATTGGCGGCGGAGTGGTGGGCTGCGCCATCTTCCGGCGGCTTGCCATGGGTGGCCTCAAGCCTGTGCTGCTGGAAGCTGGCCGCGATATCCTCTCCGGAGCTTCCAAGGCCAACAGCGCCCTCCTGCACACCGGCTTCGATGCGCCCCACGGCTCACTTGAGCTGTCCTGCATGCAGCAGGGCTACCGCGAGTATATGAGCCTGCGCGAGCAGCTCAACCTGCCCTTGGTCAAATCCGGAGCCCTGGTTGTCGCCTGGAACGAGGAAGAGCTCGGCAAGCTCGACGGTATTCTCGCCAAGGCCCATGACAACAATGTCACCGACGTCGTGCACATCGACCGCGAAGCACTCCGCCGCCAGGAGCCGCTGCTCTCGCCCAAGGCCATGGGCGGGGTGCATGTGCCGGGAGAGCATATCATCGACCCCTGGTCGGCACCGCTCGCCTATGTCCATCAGGGCCTCGCCCATGGCGGCATCGTGCTGCGCGATTGCCGGGTCGAGAGCGGTCGCTTCGACGGCATCTGGCATCTCGACACCAATCAGGGCGAGGTAACCGCCGATCTCGTCATCAATGCCGCCGGCAATCAGGGCGATATCATCGAGGCGATCAATCGCCCGGCCCCTTTCAGGATCACGCCGCGCAAGGGCCAGTTCGTTGTCTTCGACAAGCCTGCGGCACGGCTTCTCAAGGCGATCGTGCTGCCGGTGCCGACCGAACGCACCAAGGGCATCGTCATCTGCCGCACCGCCTTCGGCAATGTGCTGGTTGGCCCCACGGCGGAGGATCAGGAAGACCGGATTCACGCTGAGGTCGATCAGGCCGCGCTCAAGCAATTGATGGCGCGCGGCATCGAGATGTTGCCGGGACTTGCCAATGTCGACGTGACCGCGGTCTATGCCGGCCTCCGTCCCGCCACCCAGTTCAAGGATTATCAGATCACCGCTCAGCCTGACCGCCGCTGGATCACAGTGGCCGGCATTCGCTCGACCGGTCTTACCGCGGCACTCGGCATTGCCCAGCATGTGGCGGGCCTCTATGGCGCAAGTTTCGGTCGTCTCGCCAACAGCGCGCCCATCTGGACGCCGGTTCCCAATCTCTGCGAGGAGCAACCACGGACCTATCAGGCGCCGTTGAGCGGCGAGATCGTCTGCCACTGCGAATGGGTCACCAGGACCGAGATCGAGAATGCCCTCGACGGTGCCTTGCCCGCTGGCGATATCGGTGGCTTGAAACGCCGCACCCGCGCCATGATGGGCCGCTGTCAGGGCTTCTATTGCAGCGCTCGGGTGATGGCCATCGCCGAAGGCAAGATCACGCCATGAAGACGCATGACGTCATCATTCTTGGCGCCGGTCCCGCTGGGCTTTCCGCGGCTGCGGAACTGAAACGGCTGGGCGTGCAGGACATCACCGTCATCGACCGGGAAACCGAAGGTGGCGGCATACCACGCCATTGCGGCCATACCGGCTATGGACTGCTCCAATTCGGCAAGCTGATGACGGGCCCCGATTTCGCGAAGCGCCTGGTCGACCGGGTAAGCGATCTCGACCTGCGCCTCGGCCATACCGTGCTGAAGCTTGAGCCAAATGGGCGCCTGCAACTGGCCGGCCCCAACGGGTTGGAGACGCTGCAGGCACAAAAGGTCCTGCTTGCCATGGGTGCGCGCGAAACACCGCGCAGTGCGCGCCTTGTTTCCGGGACGCGCCCTTGGGGTGTCATGACCACGGGCGCCCTGCAGCAATTTGCCTATCTGCAGGGCAAGGCGCCCTTCCAGCGGCCGGTCATCATCGGATCTGAACTGGTCGCCTTCTCCAGCCTGCTTACCCTCGGCCATGTCGGCGTCAAGGCCGTGGCGATGATCGAGGAACGGTCGCGCATCTCGGCCTGGCGTCCGGGCGATTGGGTGGCGCGCATCGGCTTCGGCGTACCCGTCATGACCGATTGCAGCGACCTGCGGATTCTGGGCCAGGACCGGGTCGAAGGCGTCAGCTTCCAGCGGCGTGGCGTCACGCGCACTCTCGAATGTGACGGCATCGTCTTCACCGGCCAGTTCCGCCCCGAGAGCGCCCTGCTCACGCAGAGCCATCTTGAACTCGATCCCGGCACGCGCGGCCCGGTCATCGACCAGCTCTACCGCTGCACGGATGCGAGCTATTTCGCCAGCGGCAATCTGCTGCGCGGCATTGAGACCGCCGGTCAATGCTATCGCGAAGGGATATCCGCAGCCCACGCCATTCATGCAGCCTTGCAGGACAAGCTCGCAGCAGCTGCCACGCCCATCCGCATCGAGGCTGGTGGCGCCCTGAGCTATGTCTATCCCCAGCGCCTCACCGGACGCGGCCCCTACGACCCCTTGCTGTTCAAGGCGCGTGCGCGCGTCGCCACCAGGGGCACGCTACGGGTCCTGGCCGATGGCCGCGAGATCTGGTCGCGCCCGATCAATGTGCTGCCCGAGCGGCGCATTGCCTGGCGCGTCCCCGCCATCGACCTCACCGGCATCCATCACCTCACCGTCGATCTGCAACCGCGCAAGTGATCCATGTCCGATTTCGTTCTGTCCATCGACCAGGGTACGACCGGCACCAAGCTTCACCGCCTCTACGCGGATGGCCGCTTCCAGACGCTGGATGGCTTTGAGCATCGCCAGATCCTGCCAGCGCCAGGTTGGGTCGAACATGATCCCGAAGAACTGATCGGCCATCTCGACTCCTGCTTCGGATCTGCCGCCAACGCGCAGGCCATCGGCATCGCCAACCAGGGCGAGACCGTCATCGCCTGGGATGCGCGCACCAGACGGCCGATCTACAACGCGATCGTCTGGCAGGATTCGCGCACCAATGACGTCATCGACCGGCTGAAACAGGCCGGCCACGAGGAGACGACGCTGGCCCGCGCCGGCCTGCCGCTCGATCCCTATTTCTCGGCCAGCAAATTGCGCTGGTTTCTTGATCATGTCGAAGACGCCAGGCAGCTGCACAAACAGGGCCGCCTCCGTTTCGGCACCAGCGACAGTTTCTTTCTGGACCGCCTCGTAGGAACCTTCGCCACCGACGTGACCACGGCCTCGCGCACCAGCCTGATGAACCTGGAAACGCTGCAATGGGACCCCGTGCTGTGCGACCTCTTCGGCGTGCCCATCGACTGCCTGCCCGAGATCCGCGCCACCGCCGACAATTTCGGCAGCATCGGCCAGACACCGGTTACCGCCAATGTTGTTGATCAGCAGGCGGCCCTGTTCGGTCATGGTTGTCGTGCTGCCGGCGACGCCAAGATCACCTTCGGCACCGGCGCTTTCGCTCTCTGCCTCGTCGGTGCGCAGCCGTTGCGCGATGTGGCGAGCGGCCTGCTGCCGACCATTGCCTGGCGGCTGGGCACCGCGGCCCCGACCTATGCGCTGGAGGGCGGCGTCTACAATGCTGCCTCCGCCGTCAATTGGGCCAGCAGCCTTGGTCTGTTCGTCGACTATGCCGAGATCGATGCCTTCAGCGCGCCCAGCGCCCTCTCGCGCAATCTCGTCTTTGTGCCGGCCTTGAGTGGCCTGGGCTGCCCCTATTGGGATCGATCGGCCGCCGGCCTGTGGCTCGGCCTCGGCCTGGACACCAGCAAGGCAGACATGATGCAGGCCTTGCTTGAAGGAATTGCTCTCCGGGCTGACGAAGTCCTGCGCGCCATGGCGCGCCTGGCACCGGTCGGCAACCGTATCTCGATCGATGGTGGCCTTGCCAACAATGGCTACTTCGCCGGCTTCGCGGCCGACGTGCTCGACCGCGACATCGTGATCCCCGCCAGCACCGAACTCACCGGCCTCGGCACCGCGCAATTGGCGCTCATCGGCGCTGGCCTCGCGACGCTGGACACATTGCCGCCGTCGCCCGCTCCCAGGGCGCACCTTGCGCCACGGAACAAAATCGCCGACGCGCACCGCATGAAATTCCACAACGCTGTCGGACGCAGCCGGAACTGGCGGTAAACTCGTAAAGCCTGGCTTCCCATCGGGAAGAGATCAGCCTTCACTCACCCCGATTTCGCCACAATCCGGTCCTGCTTTCGCCGCTGTCGCAGTCGATCCTCGCCATCACGGGGACATCGACAACAGGGGCCACACATGCGCCAGACAATTCTGCTGACCCACATTCTGCTTTCGGCAACGCTCATCCTGGCTGCCTGTGGCAGCGAGCACACCCAAACCGCCGAGGGCGGCGTCCCGGCAACGGCCGCTGCAACCAGTACCACAAGCCAGCCGGCACCGGCGCAGGAGGCCAATGAAGCGGCCGACGCGGCGGCTCTCGGCATTCAGCGCGGTGCCGTACCGGGCACGCCGGAGAATTTCAGCCCGCCCTACGCGCCAGTCGGCGCCTATCCCGTCCCGGAGCAGAACACCGAGGCCTATGCCCATACCGACGACAATCCGGTAAAGCGCGTCGCCGAGGCACCTGTCTCGACCTTCGCCATTGATGTCGATACCGGCTCCTACGCCAATCTGCGGCGCTTCCTGATGAACGGGCAGAAGCCGCCCGCAGATGCTGTGCGCGTCGAGGAGATGCTCAACTATTTCAGCTACGATTACAAAGGACCGCGCGACCAAAGCATTCCGTTCCGCGCCGATGCCGATGTGATGACCACGCCGTGGAACCCGAACTCCAAGCTGCTGCGTGTCGCCATCAAGGGCTATGAGCCAGCGCGTGACCATCGTCCCGCCGCCAATCTTGTGTTCCTCATCGACGTTTCCGGCTCGATGCAGGACGCCGACAAGCTGCCGCTCTTGAAGACCGGCATGAAGATGCTGGTAGACCAGCTCGGTCCCAACGACAAGGTCAGCATCGTCACCTATGCCGGTGCCGCAGGCCTGGCGCTGGCGCCAACCGCCGGCAGCGACAAGGAGACTATCCGCGCCGCCATCGACGGGCTGGAGGCGGGCGGCAGCACCGCCGGCGGCGAAGGCATCCAGCTCGCTTATGCCAAGGCACGCGAGGCCCGGATCGCAGACGGCATCAACCGCATCGTGCTGGCGACCGACGGCGACTTCAATGTCGGCATCACCGATCTCGATGAACTGAAGGGGATGGTCGAGGAGAACCGCAAATCCGGCATAGCCTTAAGCACGATCGGCTTCGGCGAAGGCAATTACAACGATGCGCTCATGGAACAGATCGCCGATATCGGCAACGGCAATTACGGCTATGTCGACTCGTTGAAAGAAGCCAAGCGCCTGCTGGTCGACGGCCTGCAGGGCAACCTCCAGACCATTGCCAAGGATGTGAAGGTCCAGATCGAGTTCAACCCGGCCCTCATCGCTGAATACCGCCTCATCGGCTATGAGAATCGTGCCCTCAACCGAGAGGATTTCAACAATGACAGAAAGGACGCCGGCGAGATCGGCGCCGGCCATAGTGTCACGGCCCTGTACGAGATCGCCCTCGTCGGTTCGAAGGGATTGAGCGTCGATCCACTGCGCTATCAGGATGAAGGCATCGTGCCATCCAAGGAGTCCGGTACCAGGGCCGACGAGTTCGCCTTGCTGCGCCTCCGGTACAAGGCGCCTGAGGGCGATGTCTCGAAGCTCATCGAGACGCCCTTGCCGCGTTCCTGGCTGACCCGCGCCGATGATCCCGCGGCCGATGACAAGTTCGCCGCCGCCGTCGCCGCCTTCGGTCAGTATCTGAAAGGCGGCGAGCGTCTCGGCTCCTTCGATCTCTCCCAGATCGCCACCCTCGCCCGCGATGGCCGCGGCGAGGACGCCAGCGGTGCGCGCGCCGAATTCATCGAACTCGTCGAACTGACCAAGGCCATGGGCGGGTGACGAGCGGGGTGAAACATTTCCCTGGACACCATCGCCTCGGTCACATCAAATAGCGAACAAATACACGTTTGGCGCGTAGTGGCGAGGGCTGATGCGGAATAGAAGCTGGCAGTTCTGGGTCCTGATCATGGGTGGCAGTGCCGTCCTCGTTTTTTTCCTCAACCAGCGCTGTCCCGACGTGCTGGATGATGGCGACAACCGCATGCGCCTCATCTATCTCGTCTGCCTGATCGCCCTTGTCGGCGGCGGCATGTTCGCGCGCCTGCGCTACGATATGAACCGGACCTTGGCGCAACTCGCCATCTGGGTGGCGATCTTCGCCGGTCTTATCCTGGTCTATTCCTTCCGTGGCGAGTTCAGCATGCTGGGCGACCGCTTCAGCGCGGAACTGATGCCGCTCGACGGCCGCGCCGATGGCGAGCGCATCATGAGCTACCCGGTCGCCGGGAACGGTCATTACATGGTGCGCGCCCAGGCCGATGGCGTCGATCTCGCCTTCACCATCGACACCGGCGCCACCGACGTTGTGCTGACTCCCGCTGCGGCCGAGCGCCTCGGCTATGACCTCGCCCAGCTCAACTTCTCGCAGATCGCTGAAACCGCCAACGGCATCGTGCGCGGAGCGCCCATCGTCATATCCGAATTCCGCCTCGGTAACATCGTGGTGCAAGATTTGCCGGCCACGGTCAACGAGGTCGCGATGTCGGACTCACTGCTTGGCATGGAGTTCCTGCGACGCCTCAAATCCTGGCGGGTCGAGGGCGAACGCATGACCCTGGAGCAATAGGCCTCAGCGCTGCAGCACCTGGCGGCAGAGCGCCTCGCGCGATTGCCAGCCCTTGCGCTGCAATTCCGGCTCGATATGGTCCCCGGCCGGAAAACCGAGACAGAGATAAGCGACGAAATGCCAGTTCTTCGGCACGTCGAGCGTCGTCGTCGCCTGCAACGGATCGATGATCGAGACCCAGCCCAGCCCCAGACCCTGCGCCCGCGCCGCGAGCCACAGCGTGTGGATCGCCAGCACCGTCGAATAGCGCAATGTCTCCGGCATGGTGAGGCGGCCGAGCCCGGGGCCCTGCGGTGTCGTCTCGTCGCAGAACACCGCGAAATGCCGCGGCGCCTCGCGCAAGCCCGCAAGCTTCAGCCGCGCATAGAGTTCCGCACGTTCGCCGTCGTAATTGGTAAGGGCCGCCTGATTGGCCAACTGGAAGTTCTCGATGATCGCCGCCCGCCTCGCCGGTTCGTCCACGCTGACGAAGCGCCAAGGCTGGGCGTTGCCGACCGAAGGCGCGAGGCCGGTGAGGTCCAGGAGATGCTCGACCATTTCGGCAGGCACCGGATCTGTCCTGAAATGGCGCACGTCACGGCGCCAGGCGAGCAGTTCCTCGAATTCCGCCTGGAACGAAGCCCCGAAAGAATGTTCCGTCATGCCGCCTGAGATTGCTGGTCCAAAAGGGAGACGATCCCCGCCATGATGGCGTTGAGATCGTAATCCTTGGGCGTATAGACCCGCGCCACGCCGAACTCCAGCAGCCTTTTTGCATCCTCCGGCGGGATGATGCCGCCCACCACGACCGGTACGTCCGCCAGACCCAGCGCCCGCATGCGCTCCATCACCTCGCCCACCAGGGCGATATGCGAACCGGACAGGATCGAGAGCCCCACCACATGGACACTTTCCTCCAGCGCCGCATTGACGATCTGTGCCGGGGTGAGGCGGATACCCTCATAGACCACTTCCATCCCGGCATCCCGCGCCCGCACCGCGATCTGCTCGGCGCCGTTGGAATGACCGTCGAGGCCGGGCTTGCCGACCAGGATCTTGATCCGCCGGCCCAATCGCTTGCTCGCGGCATCGACCTTGGCTCGTACCTGCTCGATGGCCGTGCTGCCCTGGTCCACGGTTACCCGCGCCACACCGGTCGGTGCCCGGAACTCGCCGAACACGCGGCGCAGCGTCTCGCCCCATTCGCCGGTGGTGCAGCCAGCATGGGCGCAACCGATCGAGGCTTCCATGATGTTGCGGCCGGATCGCGCATCGGCCTCCAGTGCGGCCAGCGCCTTGGTCGCGGCCGCATTGTCACGCGCGGCACGCCAGGCCTTGAGCGAGGAGACCTGCTCCGCCTCCGCCTTGTCGTCGATGGCGAGGAACCCACCATCGCCACCGGCGAGCAGGGGTGACGGCGCGCTCTCGGTATATTTGTTGACGCCAACCACGGTCTGATCGCCGCGCTCGATGGCCGATAGGCGCCGCGCATTCGATTCCACGAGCCGCTGCTTCATATAGCTGGATTCAACCGCTGCCACCGCCCCGCCCATGGCGTCGATGCGCGCCAGTTCCTCCAGCGCCTCGGCCTTCAGCGCGTCGACCTTGCGCGTGATCTCGACCGAGCCGTCGAAGATATCGCCGAACTCCAGAAGGTCCGTTTCATAGGCCACGATCTGCTGCAGCCGCAGCGACCATTGCTGATCCCACGGGCGCGGCAGGCCAAGCGCCTCGTTCCAGGCCGGCAATTGCACGGCGCGGGCGCGCGCATTCTTGGAGAGCGTCACCGCCAGCATCTCGAGCAATATGCGATAGACATTATTCTCCGGCTGCTGCTCGGTGAGGCCGAGGCTGTTCACCTGCACGCCGTAGCGGAAGCGCCGCAGCTTGGCATCTTCCACGCCATAGCGATCGCGGCAGATCTCGTCCCACAATTCCGTGAAGGCCCGCATCTTGCAGATCTCGGTGATGAACCGGAGGCCGGCATTGACGAAGAAGCTGATGCGACCCACCACCTGCGGAAAATCAGCCGCCGGCACCTGCCCGCTTGCCTTCACATGATCGAGGACGGCCACCGCCGTCGCCAGCGCATAAGCCAGTTCCTGCACCGGTGTCGCCCCAGCTTCCTGCAGATGATAGGAGCAGACATTGGTGGGGTTCCATTTCGGCACCTCGCGATAGGTGAAGCTGATCACGTCGGTGATCAGCCGCAGCGAGGGTTCCGGTGGGAAGATATAGGTCCCGCGCGAAAGATACTCCTTGATGATGTCGTTCTGCACCGTCCCCTGCAGGGCGGCACGGCTTGCGCCCTGTTTCTCGGCCGCGGCGATATAGAGCGCCAGCAGCCAGGGCGCCGTCGCGTTGATGGTCATCGAGGTGTTCATATCGGCGAGCGGCAGCCCGTCGAACAACGCCACCATGTCGCCCAGATGGCTGATCGGCACACCCACCTTGCCGACCTCGCCCTTGGCCAGCACATGGTCGGAATCGTAGCCGGTCTGGGTCGGCAGGTCGAAAGCGACGCTGAGGCCCGTCTGCCCGCGCTTGAGGTTCGTCCGGTAAAGCTCGTTGGACGCCTTGGCCGAGCTATGGCCCGAATAGGTCCGGAACAGCCAGGCCTGATCCTTTTTCGATTTCGACTCGTTCTTCGGCGCCGCACTCATGGTCACTCCCACCCGAACTTATTATTGTGCGGCGCAATATAGAAGAGTGACAGACGTTGACGCAAGATCGGTGATATTAGGCGCGATTATTTGCAATATTATTGCGCGACAAATCTGACGTCAAAACGCGTGGTGAGCTTGCTGCGGCTGGAATCGGCGACGAAATAGCCAATATCGACGAGATAGTAGTAAACCTCGTCGCCCACATTTTTGCCCATCAACTCGACCTCGCACGCCACCTCGACGGCCTTGCCGGTGAGTCCAACCATGAAGGTCGACGCCTCGACAACCTTGGTCACGTCGCACTCATATTCGGAATTCATGAAGGGCTCACTGGTCCCCATAATCGCCGACTGCCAGGAGATATCGAATTCGTTGCCGACCGCGAGCGGAAAGAGGCTCCCGTCAACTTTGTATTCTGCCAGGGCCTCGTCGACCGCGGCGTCGTTCTTCGGCTGCTCTTCCGTGATTAGCGGCAACAGGCCACCCAATGCAGAGATTCTCACCTCGGTGACAATGCTGCCATCAGTCGATGTGGTAACGATCTCCTCCCGAAAAAGGCCGGGCTCGATCGAGGTGATTGTCGTCGCAACGTCTGTGGCATACTGGCCACCGATCGCCCATTGATAGTATAGCGCCTTGCCACCGGCGACGGTGGAATCAATGAATCCCTTCTCTGCAGCTATGTCGCTGGTGACCGCCTTAGGCAATTTGGCGGCGATGTCGGCCGGCAGTTCTAAGGCCAAAAGGGATGTGGGGAACGCTGGCAAAAACATCACCACCAAGAGCAGCTTTCGCATTCTCGAACGTCGCCTCATGCAGGGAAATCTGGTTGTCAGCGACGAAGGAAAGCACAACTCTAGGTGATTATCTACCTGCCATTTGCATCGTGGGGCGCATCCTTCGGCCAATGCGGCAGGTGATCGTCGATCTTGAACCAGGATATCCGATCGGACGTCCAGCCATGCCCGGTCGGGATCAATGACGACGCGTCATCCAGCGTCCCCAGCAGGATGCCGATGGTCTCGCCGCCACTCATGTAAACTGACGAGCCGCAACCGCCACAGAAATGCCGCTGATGGAGTGGCGAAGACTGGAATGCCTTGGCATGGCCCGCGGTGATCTCGAACTGTGCCACCGGCACCTGTGCCCACGCCGTCACCGGCGCTCCACTCCAGCGCTGGCATCGCTTGCAATGGCAGTAATCCACCAGGGCATTGCCGGGATCGAAGCGATAGCGCAAGGCGCCGCACAGGCACTGGCCGGTGAGAAAGTTAGTGGATGCCATGTCGCTCTCCCTAACCTGTAAAGCAATCGTCATCCTCCGCTTTCGCAGAGGATGACGAATTTAGCGTTCACACCGCCTTCAGCGCATTGAGCAGATCGTCGATGAGATCATCGGCATGCTCAAGCCCGACCGACAGGCGCACCAGGCCTTCATCGATGCCCTGCTTCGCCCGCTGTTCGACCGTGAGGCGCTGATGCGTCGTGGTCGCCGGATGCGTCGCCAGCGATTTGGAATCACCGAGATTGTTGGAAATCAGCACCAGCTCCAACGCATTCAGCAACTTGAACGCCGCAGCCTTCCCGCCGGCGAGGCTGAAGGACAGCATGGTGCCGCCGCCGCTCATCTGCTTCTTCGCCAGCTCATATTGCGGGAAACCTTCCAGCGTCGGATAGCTCACCTGCGCAAGCTTGGCGTGACCCTGCAGCGCCCGGGCGATCTTCAGCGAGCTCTCGCATTGCTTGGCGATGCGCAGGTCCAGCGTCTCCAGACCCTTGAGCAGTATCCAGGCGTTCATCGGGCTGAGGCTCGGACCCGTATGGCGGATGAAGGGCTGCAGCGTCTCGTTGATGTATTTCTCGGTGCCGAGAATGATGCCGCCCAGGCACCGCCCCTGCCCGTCGATATGCTTGGTCGCCGAATAGACCACAACATCGGCGCCCAATTTCAGGGGCTGCTGCAGCAACGGTGTCGCAAACACATTGTCGACCACCACCGTGGCGCCCGCCTTGTGGGCAAGGTCCGCCACCGCCTTCAGATCCACCAGGCGCAGGCCCGGATTGCTGGGGCTTTCCAGGAACACGGCCTTGGTCGGTTTGGCCAGTGCCGCCTTCCATTGTTCAAGATCGCGGCCATCGACGAACACCGTTTCGACGCCCCATTTCGGCAGGATCTCGGCGAGGATAAACTGGCACGAGCCGAACAAGGCATCGGATGCCACGATCCGGTCGCCGGCCTTGACCAGAGAGGCCAGCGAGGCGAACACCGCCGCCATGCCGGAGGATGTGGCACGCGCGGCCTCGGCGCCCTCGATCGCCACCATGCGTTGCTCGAACATCGACACGGTGGGATTGCCGAAACGCGAATAGACAAAGCGCGGCTGGCTGTTGTCGAACGCCGCCTCCGCTTCCTCCGCCGTCCCGTAGACATAGCCGGAGGTCATGTAGATCGTCTCCGACGTCTCCTTGAACTGGCTGCGCGTCTGCCCCGCATGCACCAGCTTCGTGGCTGCGTTCCAGCTTGCCTTGATATCCCGTGTCACCGTCATGATCGCCTCGTCCTGGACTGGCCTGCACGACCATCGCTGGCCCGCGGGCAATAAAAAACCCCGACCGATAAGGCCGAGGTTCTGGCGCCCTGGGGCGCTGTCCTGGACCTTTTAGCGCTTGATTTAACGTGGCCGCAATCCGGCACAAATCACCACGGAGCCCGAGCCGAAGCCCAAGCATCGAGCGATGTTAAGCCATGACTGGGACCCGGCTGTCAAGTATCCCTCTGCGCTTGAGACACGACGGCCAGTCTACTATCAATAAGCGCAGCTGATCGGTTTGATAGAGGAATTGAATGAGCGATATCGGCATGCATCCGGGGGCTGGCGGCACATCCGCCGGCGCCCCCCGCACCCAGTTCGTCCCCCATACCCAATTTGTCTATGACGGCCGCCTCGGTGAGCTCTACTGGATCTTCATCAAGAACATCCTGCTGATGATTCCGACCCTCACTATCTGGCGCTTCTGGGGCAAGACCCGCATGCGTCGCTATCTGTGGTCGCATACCAGCTTGGCCGGCGACCGCTTCGAATATACCGGCACCGGCGGCGAGCTGTTCATCGGCTTCCTCATCGTGATGGTGATCTATGTCGCCGCGTCGATCGGCATCCAGATCCTTGCAATTTTTGTTGAGCCGGATTCACCCATCCTGATCGCGCTGCAGTTCGGCCTGCTCTTCGTCCTCCTCTATTTGACCTTTGTCGCGCAATACGCGGCCCAGCGCTATCGCCTCACGCGGACCCTATGGCGCGGCATCAGCGGCGGTATGACCGGATCGGCGTGGCGTTGGGGTATCAAGGGTATGTTTTTCTCGTTTCTCTCGCTCCTGTCACTGACCTTGGCGTGGCCATGGGCGCAGATGCGCCTCATAGATGATCGCCTCAACAATTCCTATTTCGGCGACGCCAAGGCAAGCATTCAGACCAGTTCGAAATCACTCTATCTTCCCTACATTCTTGGAATGCTCGCCGTCGTGGTGACGGTAGGTATGGTCGGCTACCTCATTTACATGATGTGGGAACTGACGAGGCTGGTTCAGCAGCATATGCCTCTTGGGATCAATCAATTCATCGGGAGTAATTGGTTCCCGACGGCCGCCGATCGGAATCCGAATGAAACCATTGTCGGTGGAGTTGCCTTCGCAGTTGTCATGCTGATTATTGGCTATCTCATCGTAGCCACATTCGCAATTCTCGTATTTGCGGCATATTACGTCGCCATGGCCCACGAGGTCACCAACAAGCTCGCGCTTGGTGGCCTGCGCTTTGCTACGCCGCTAACGCCAGGGGCCTTCATGAGCCGCTATCTCGGCAACGTCCTGATCATCGTCTTCACCCTCGGCCTGGGCTTGCCGATCGCCGTCCACCGCACCATGTTATTCTTGGCCAGAAATATCGAGATCATCGGCGAAATCGACGGCTCCGAGATCACCCGCGCCGACCTGCCGCGCCCGAAATTCGGCGAAGGCCTGCTGGAAGCGTTTGATCCAGGGATATTGTAGAGACTGGTCTGTTTTATTCACCGTCATCCCCGGGCTTGACCCGGGGATCTGTCGGCAACATTTCGGCGACGGAACCTGATCCCCGGGTCAAGCCCGGGGATGACGGCTTTGTAAAGGGAATGATATAACCTTGCCCGAAGATCGCTATTACGACGGCCGCACCGCCACTGCGCACCGCGCTATCATCAGGCTGGCGGGCAGCGACGTCGTCATCGGCACTGCTGATACTCCGGAGCTCGCACGCTGGCCGATTGACGACATGCGCGTGATCGACGCCAACAAGGTGACCGGCGGCATCAATTTCGGCCGTGTGAGCGATCCGGCCCCGCGCCTCGTCCTCCTCGACTCCCCGCAACGCCAGGCCCTGCTGGCAAAGCACCCCCATCTGGGGCAATGGCAGCGCCGCGCCATCAAGCGCGGCTGGTCGGTCGGCGCCGTCTGGACACTGGCCGGTCTTGTCATCGCGACCGGCACCTATTTCGGCTGGCGCGACGGCAGCGCCGCCCTCGCCCGGATCGTGCCGAAAGCCTGGGAACAGCGTCTCGGCGCCCATATCTACAAGGCGATCACCGGGAATCTCACCATCTGCGAAGGCGATGGCGGCAAGGCTGCCCTCCGCACCCTCGTCGATCGTCTCACCCCGCCGGAATTGCAGAAGAATGCGGCCGAGAAACAGGACGGCATCACCATCGATGTGATCGACCTCAAGCTACCCAATGCGCTGGCCATGCCGGGCGATCATGTACTGGTGACCAGTGGCCTGATCGAGCTTGCGACCTCACCCGATATGCTGGCCGGTGTGATCGCCCATGAGATTGCGCATCTCGATCTCCGTCATCCGACACAGAGCGCCATCAGCAACCTCGGCATCAGCGCCACGGTCAGCATCATCCTGGGTGGTTCCAGCGCCGGCGATGTGGCTACCCTCCTCACCATCATGTCCTATTCCAGGAAGATGGAGGCGGAAGCCGATCTCCGAGGCCTCGACCTCCTGAAGTCGGCTGGCCTCCGCGCCGATGGCATGGCGCAGTTCTTCAAGGTGATGGAAGAGAAGATGAAGTCAGACGGCGACAGCCTCCTCCCCGACTGGCTGGCGAGCCATCCCGGCCTCGACGAACGCGCTGACTACACCAAGGCTGATACGGCGGGTGCCACCGCCATGACCGATGCCGAGTGGCAGACGGTGAAGAACATCTGCCAGACGAGGTGAGGAGTTCAGGCCACCTGCGGAAAAATGACACATTCCGCTGCCACCTGGCAGTGCGTAGACTGATTAGCTTCTCGCTACTGCTGGTTCACCGTTGAAGGAGGGCCTGATGCGTGTTTTGGCCGTGTGCTTTGCCATTGCGGTCGCCACGTTTGGACCTTCTGGCCCTGCGGGCGCCGACGGTCCACGGCTGCGGGCAGACGATTTCAGCTATCTTGGCGCCTTCCGCCTGCCTGATACAGGCGAGCGGCCGCAAACCTTCGACTATGCCGGAAACGGGATGACCTTCTATCCGCATGGTGACGCGGCCGGTGCCGGCGACGGTTTTCCGGGCTCGCTGATTCTGACCGGACACGAACGCATTCCCGGCGACGTGCCGGATGGCGACCAGTTGGCCGAGGTATCGATCCCCGCACCAGTCAAATCGAAAAATCTCGACCAGCTGGCACAGGCCAATCTGTTGCGGGGCTTCACCGACACCTTGGCGCGACCCTTCGCCGCGATGATGGAACTGCCGACTGTCGGTCTTGCCTATCTCGACCGGACAGCGACCGGGCCGCGGATCCATGTCGCTTTCGGCCAGCATTTCGAGCCGGAGCCTGCCCAGCCCACCCATGGCTGGTTCGACCCCGATCTGTCCCCTGGCAGCATGCGCGGCGCCTGGTTCATCGAAGATGCCAGTTTCTATAGTGTGAGCGGCTATCTGTTCGAGATTCCGCAGGACTGGGCCGACCAGCATGTTGGCGGCTATCCACTCGCCACCGGCCGCTTCCGCGATGGTGGCTGGTCCGGTATGGGCCCAGCCGTGTTCGCCTACCGTCCTTGGAGTGACGCCACCGGCGCGGCCCCCGCCCCGGGCGCGCATCTCAAGGCCATCCCCCTGCTGCTCTACCGCGACACGCGCGAGACCGAGGCGATCGAAGGCGCACTTGCCGGCTATCAGCAACCCGACGAATGGGAAGGCGCGGCATGGCTCACGACACGAGCGGGCAAATCCGCCGTGCTATTTGCCGGAACCAAGGCGGTCGGTGCCAAATTTTGGTATGGCTTCGTCAACCCTTCCGGTCCCGGCAAGCCCTGCGTCTGGCAGGAAGTTGTCGGCCAGTACCCGGTCTGCCGGCTGGCGGATGGTCGAGACTGCCCGCCCAGCGACCTCAAGGAATGCAGCGGTCATGATTTTGCGCGCGGCTGGTGGAGCAGCGCCTTCCAGGCCGAGTTCATGCTCTACGACCCGGCCGACCTTGCCAAGGTCGCTGCCGGCCAGCTCAAACCCGAGCAACCGCAGCCCTATGCCCATCTGCCGATCGACACATCCTTGCGCCTGTCGGTCGACCTCTCGGTCGCTGACTGGATTGGCAGTGGTGTCCAGCGGCGCCAGCGGGTCGGCCCGGTGGCCTATGACCGGGAGCACCAGTTGCTCTACGTCCTTGAACTCTTCGGTGACGGCGCCAAGCCTTTGGTCCATGTCTGGGCGGTTCGCTAGCGCAGGCATTGCCTGCCGGCCGCCCGGATATCAAAATGACAGATGCTCACCGCCATTTAAGATGACGACCATTTTGCCGCCAGCATGGAATCAAGACCCTGACCAACGCCATCCTCTACAACCATGAGCGCGGCTCGGGCCGCGAGGTCACCGTCAATCTCGTCAAAGCCGGCGTCGAGATCATCAGCGCCGGTGGCGAGTTGATTGCGGTCTGGCCCTATGGCGTGATCGATCTCATCAAGCACACAAATCTCTCGGACGAGGGCGAGTTCACGGTCAAGCATGATCCGTTCAACACGCTGCAATCCGTCGAACCTGGCATGTTCCAGACCATCATCCAGCGCGCGCCGCTGGCGCGCCGGACCCTGCGCGGATCGGACTGGAATTTCGAGCGCTTCTGGAATGGGGTTCCCAGGAAACTCCAGGGTGTATTGGTCATAGCGACCCTCTACGGTCTCTATCGCGCCTATGACTGGCTCTTCTGAGATCATGCGGCGGTGGCCTGCCGGCGGTTGAGCGCTGACAGTTGCTCGGCGATCTCATCCGGCAGCACCGGCACCTTGTGCTCAGCAAGGATGCGGTGGAGGTCGGTGTCGATCCGGTCGAACAATTCCGCATCAGCCCGGTCGCTGTTGCTCAGCGGTATGTTCGGCCAGAAATAGCGCGAGTTCCATACCTGCGTGCGGCAATGCTGGGCCGTATGAACCTGACCCAGGAAATTACCGCGTGGGCCGACATCGCGCGCGATGTCGAGGGCCAGTTGCTCGTCATCCACCACAATGCCTTGCCACATTTTTCTGAGCAGCAAAGCAAGATCGTTGGACATCAACAGGGCCTGCAGCGAATAGGTCAGGCCCTGGTCGAGCGAGCCCAGATAATGACAGGTGGCCGGCCGGCTGAAGAAAGCCTGCATCATGATCGAGGATATCTCCCACACCGCATCCTGGTTGAAACGGCGCGCCACCGAGGAGCCGGCGATGCTGGTCAGCGAGGGAAGGCCCAGATGACGGCGGATCTGCGCGACCGCCAGATCGCCAAGCGACGCTTGTGCGAAGCTGCCGATGGCGCCCGTGGCCGGTTCCATGAAGTTGACGTCCGAACTGCCGATGCAGAAGGCGCCGGGGCTGGCCAGTTGCGCCAGCACCATGCCGGCAAGATCCGTTGCCAGACAATGCGCGAGGCACCCCGCCAGCGTGATCGGCGACGAGGCACCGCCGATGGCCACCGTGCCGGTCGAAACGGGGATCCCGGCCCGCGCCGCCATGATGATCTGCTCGATATGGCTGGCGGCATAGCTCAAGGGCAACGGTGTCACGATCTGCAGGAAATAGGGCTTCTCGCGCAAGGCATCCGCACCGCCGCGGATCACGGCCGCCATGTCGATCACCTTGGTCAGTGAGCTTGCCTGTTCGCAGAGATAGAAAAGCGGCTTCCCGGTATTCTCAACGAGGCAGACGAACTCGTCGATCTCACCTCCCGCGTCGGACCGGGCCACGTTCTTGCAGGTGACGCAGACGCCGTCGATGCCGCTGAGGGCATCCGCAACGCGCGTGATCATGGCAAGGTCGTCCCACCAGCTGTCACGCGGCTCACCCGTCGCCGGATCGAACGCCTTGATGCAGGTCATGCCGGGAATGAACCAGGTATGATGGCAATCGATATCGAGCGCGTGGGTGCCGGCCCGGTTCCACAGCTTGACACTGCGTGCCATGGTTTCCAGTGCCCGGCGCGTGACATCGGCTGGAATGCGCACGATCCCGTCCCCGCTCAAGGCGCATCCCGCAGTGCTCAACAGCGAATCCGCCTCGGTACCCGGCTCGAAACAGACACCGCTTTCCGCCAGCAGATAGATCGCCGCCGCGAGAATACGGTCTACTTCCTGCGAGGTCAGCGGATTGTAAGGCGCGGTCGCGCCGGAATGGAGGCCACGCTCCTGGCCGCCTTCCGGCAGTACCGGGACTGACCGACGCGTTGTTGCTCTGCGCATTGCATTCTCTCCTCAATATTGAATGAATGTTCAATCAATTTTGTAATCAAGAAAAGAGCAAAACCGCCCGGGCGACGAAACACCGCAGCTGGCACCGGCAGAGTCTTCGGGGATTGCGGCGGTTTCCAGCACGGGCGCGGGATTATTGCCATCAAAGCCGCGCTCCAGTCGAAAGCCCGGGATTTCCTTTCGGGTTCGTTTTGCGCCGCATCGTTCGAAATAGTAATATAATTATCGTTTTATTCTATCTGTTAGCCATATCAATACCGATTTGACCAAATGGGCGACCTTTTCTATCGTCCAGCCCTTGACGGTGCTGCAACCGCGAAGGCAGGATGGGTTTGATGCTGCATTGGCTAAGGCGCCCGCTTCAAGAGGTGCCGGCCCTGCCTTAACGCAAGAATGGGAAGCGATCATGAGTGAGTCGGCAAAAGTGGTGGCAATTGAGACCAAGGCAGGTGACGGCAAGGCGGCAGCCCCCAAGGCAGCCCCCCTCACCGGCAAGAACATCTATGAAATCGGCGAGATTCCGCCCCTCGGCTATCTGCCCCCAAAGATGTATGCGTGGGCCATCCGCCGCGAGCGGCACGGTCCGCCCGAGACCGCCATGCTGGTCGAAGCCGTCGAGACGCCGCATCCCGACCAGGACGAGGTCATCGTCATGGTGATGGCGGCTGGCGTGAACTACAACGGCGTCTGGGCGGGTTTGGGGAAGCCCATCTCGCCCTTCGACGTGCACAAGGCCGAGTATCACATCGCCGGTTCGGACGCCGCGGGCATCGTCTGGGCCGTGGGCTCCAAGGTGAAGCGCTGGAAGGTCGGCGATGAAGTCGTCGTGCATTGCAATCAGGACGATGGCGATGACGAGGAATGCAATGGCGGCGACCCGATGTTCTCACCCAGCCAGCGCATCTGGGGTTACGAGACGCCGGACGGATCCTTCGCGCAGTTCTGCAAGGTGCAGGGCCGCCAGCTCATGCCGCGCGCCAAGCATCTCACCTGGGAAGAAAGCGCCTGCTACACGCTGACCCTCGCCACCGCCTATCGCATGCTGTTCGGCCATCGCCCGCACATCCTGCGCCCTGGCCACAATGTGCTGATCTGGGGTGCTTCCGGCGGCCTGGGATCGATGGCGGTGCAGCTCTGCGCCACGGCCGGGGCCAACCCGATCGGCATCATCTCCGATGAATCGAAGCGCGAATTCGTCATGTCGCTGGGCGCCAAGGGCGTCATCAACCGCAATGATTTCGATTGCTGGGGCCAGCTCCCCGATGTCGACGACACCGCCGGCTATAACGATTACATGAAGAAATGCCGCGCCTTCGGCAAGGCGATCTGGGACATCACCGGCAAGGGCGTCGATGTCGATTTCGTCTTCGAGCATCCGGGCGAGCAGACCTTCCCGGTCTCCTGCTTTGTTGTGAAGCGCGGCGGCATGATCGTGTTCTGCGCCGGCACCACCGGCTACAACCTCACCTTCGACGCGCGCTTTGTGTGGATGCGCCAGAAGCGCATCCAGGGCAGCCACTTCGCCAATCTGCTGCAGGCGAGCCAGGCCAATCACCTGGTCATCGAGCGCCGCATCGACCCCTGCATGTCGGAAGTGTTCAGCTGGGAAGACATCCCGGCCGCCCACACCAAGATGTGGCAGAACAAGCACAAGCCCGGCAACATGGCCGTGCTCGTGCAGGCCAAGCGTCCCGGCCGTCGCACGCTTGAAGACTGCACGGAGGAGTGATGTCGGCCTCTTTGCGTATGGAAGGATCGGCGCCCTCGCCGATCCTCTCCGATCTGCTTGCCTGCTGCGCGTCGGGCCTTACCGCCGCCCAGACAGTGCTGGAATCGGTGCGCGCGCGCGTCCATGCCAATGTCACGGCAGGCGGCCGCGTTGACGCCAAGGCGCTCGATGCACATCAGTTCGCGGCCCACGGCTATGCCTGGCTCGCCACCTATGTGACGGCGATCGAGCAATCCCTGGCCTGGGCCTGCCGCCTCGAGAAGAGCGGGCGCTTCGGCGAACGCGAACAGTTGATCCTGCAGATCGGTTTTGGCGAATATCTGGCCCAGATCAAGGGCGGCTGGCCGATGAGTCAGGGCGAAATCGTGCGCCTGACAGATCTCGGCCTCGATGCCATCGCGGCGCGGCCGCTCGATGCCGCCGAACTCCTCGTGGCTCACGGCAATTCGGCCGATGCCCGCGCGCGCCTCGCCCACCTCATCGCCGACGGCGATTTCGGCGAAGCGGCCCTCGATGATGAATCGCTTGCCATCGTCCGCGACCAGTTCCACAGCTTTGCTGCCGACCATGTCGAGGCCGCGCATCAGTGGCATTTGAAGGACGACCTCATCCCGCTGGAAGTCATTCAGCAACTGGCCGAGATGGGCGTCTTCGGCCTGACCGTGCCGGAGGAATTCGGCGGCTCCGGCATGGGCAAGCTTGCCATGTGCGTGGTGACCGAAGAGCTCTCGCGCGGCTATATTGGCTTGGGCTCCCTCGGCACGCGCTCCGAGATCGCCGCCGAACTCATTCGCTTAGGCGGCACCGAACAGCAGAAGCAGCATTGGCTGCCGAAGATTGCGAGCGGCGAGATCCTGCCGACCGCCGTCTTTACCGAACCCAATACCGGCTCCGACCTGGGTTCCCTGCGCACGCGCGCCGTGAAGGATGGCGATCTCTACCGCGTCACCGGCAACAAGACCTGGATCACCCACGCGTCCCGCACCGATGTGATGACCCTCCTGGCGCGCACCGAAGCGAATTCGACTGACTATCGCGGCCTCTCCATGTTCCTTGCGGAAAAGCCGCGCGGCACGGCCAGCGATCCCTTCCCCGCCAAGGGCATGAGCGGCGGCGAGATCGGCGTTCTCGGCTATCGCGGCATGAAGGAATACGAGCTCGCCTTCGACGGGTTCGAGGTGAAAGCGGAAAATCTCCTCGGCGGCGTCGAGGGCGAAGGTTTCAAGCAGTTGATGGCGACCTTCGAAAGCGCCCGCATCCAGACCGCCGCGCGTGCCGTCGGCGTCGCGCAATGCGCGATGGAGCTCGGCCTCAAATATGCCCGCGAGCGCGTGCAGTTTGGGCAGGCGATCTATGCTTTCCCCCGCATCCACGGCAAGCTCGCCTGGATGGCGGTCGAAACCATGATGGCCCGCCAGCTCTCCTACTTCGCTGCCCGCGAAAAAGACAGCGACCGCCGCTGCGACATCCCGGCGGGCATGGCAAAACTGCTGGGCGCCCGTGTCGCCTGGTCGAACGCCGACAACGCCCTCCAGATCCACGGCGGCAACGGTTACGCCCAGGAATACAAGATCAGCCGGGTCCTCTGCGATGCCCGCATCCTGAACATCTTCGAAGGTGCGGCGGAGATCCAGGCGCAGGTGGTGGCACGTGGGTTGCTCAGCGGGCGGAATTAGATTCCAAGTCGCGTCCAGCAAGCAGAACTACATCAGAAATTCGCCCACGCGCCAAAGCACGACCACCGGTCCAATTTGTGTCGGTTTATAACTGTGTCCGCTGCCACACCATCCGCGGCACATGAATCCGGCTTGGTATTCGCCATCTCGCTTATAGAAGATGTACCCGATCGCGTCGTCACAATGCAGGGTCTGTTCTGCATGACCCATCGATAGCGCTACGCGCGTCATTGCACTGGCCACGGGCCCGGTAAGCTCTGCGCAGGCTTTGCGGAACATGCCGTTGCGATCATAGCGATCGTTGAGAATCAACGGCCCTTCCTCGGGAATGTACCTGTTGATTTTCATCTGATCGATCATGGCGAGAACTGCGACCGTCTCTTCCTCGTTCAATGCAGAAAGATTTCGTCCAAGCGAGAGGGTGGGATTGGTCAAAGTAAGCAAAAAGGCGATGACGCCGACGCTCATCATCCAAATGACAAAGAGCGGCACGCGAAGCCACCAGCGTCTTTTCCCCGCAAGTTTCATTGAACGCCCCGACTTTTGCCCGACACCAAATTGTGCGGATTGTGCCGCGCCATACCTTCACTATCAAGCCGCGAAACCAACCGAGATTTATGCGCCGTTGCATTTTGAACCGCCATTCAAAATTCATTGACCCGGCAAATTGAACCCTGCAGACTGAATGATCATTCAGTTAACGATCATCACGCCAGGCAGCACCATGACCCGCGACCCGCGTTTCGACCTCCTGTTCACGCCCCTCAAGATCGGCCCGGTGACCGCCCCCAACCGCTTCTATCAGGTGCCGCATTGCAGCGGCATGGGGCATGAGCGGCCGCACACGCTGGCCGCCATGCGCGGCATGAAGGCGGAGGGTGGCTGGGGTGTCGTCAACACCGAATACTACACCATCCATCCGACCTCCGACGACGCGCCTTATCCGATCCAGACCCTGTGGGATGACGCCGACATCCGCCAGCACGCGCTGATGACCGAGGCGGTGCACAGGCATGGCGCCCTCGCCGGCGTGGAACTGTTCCTGGGCGGCGCGCGCATGGCCAACATGAACTCGCGCCTGCCGCCGATGTCGTTGACCAGCATGCCCGTGCTGACCGGCGACCCGCTGCAGACCAAGGAACTCGATCGGCAGGACATCGCCGATATCCGCCAATGGCATGTCGACGCAGCCAAGCGCGCTGTCACCGCCGGTTTCGACATCGTCTATGTCTATGCCTGCCATCACTATCTGCTGCACGGTTTCCTCGGTCGCGAAAATCAACGCACGGATGAATATGGCGGCAGTCCGGAGAACCGCGCCCGCATCGTGCGCGAGCTTCTGGCGGAGGTGAAGAACGCCGTCGGCCACAAATGCGCCATCGCCCTGTGCTGGTCGTCGAACAGCGAGTTGGCCGAAGACCAGGACGATTGGCTCGAGATGACCAGGAGCCTCGACGGCCTGCCGGATATCTGGGATCTCACCGTCAATGATTACAGCATCGAGATGGGGCCCTCGCGTTTCGTCAAGGAGGGCGCGCTCGAAGACCAAGTCGGGGCGATCCGCAAAATCGTGAGCGGGCCGATCGTCACTGTGGGCCGCTACACCTCACCGGACTCGATGCTGCGCCTGGTGAAATCCGGCATCGCCGATTTCGTCGGTGCAGCGCGGCCGTCGATCGCCGACCCGTTCTTGCCCAACAAGATCCGTGACGGCCGTTTCGACGACATCCGCGAATGCATCGGCTGCAACATCTGCTATGCGCACAATTCGCGCTCGGTGCCGATCCGCTGCACCCAGAACGCCACCATGGGCGAGGAATGGCGTGAGGGTTGGCATCCCGAAATCATCACGCGCGATGCGCCCGGCGACCGCGTGCTGGTGATCGGCGCGGGGCCCGCCGGTCTGGAAGCGGCCCGTGTCCTGGGCGCCCGCGGTTATGACGTGGCGCTCGCTGAAAAATCGCGCCAACCCGGTGGGCGGGTCAGTCTGGAATCATCCCTGCCGGGCTTGCGCGAATGGGCGCGGGTGCGCGATTGGCGCCTGGGCCAGATCGCCAAGATGCAAAATGTCGAACTGTTCCTGGAAAGCGAGATGAGCGCCGACGATGTGCGTGACTTCGGCGCCGCCCATGTCGTCTGTGCGACCGGCAGCCATTGGCGCCGCGACGGTGTCGGCCGTTCGCTGCGCAAGCCAGTGCTCTCCCCATCGCCGGCCATCGTGGCACCGGAAGAGATCATGCGCGGCAATCTGCCTTCGGGCCCCGTCGCGATCTATGACGATGACGGCTATTATCTCGCCGCGGGTCTCGCCGACAAGCTGCGCGAGGCCGGGCACGAGGTGCATTTCGTCACCAGTGCCGGCGTTGTCGCACCCTGGATGAGCTATACCGGCGACCAGGCGGCCACCCACGCCCATCTCCTGGCGCAAGGGATCATCTGCCATTTCAACAAGACCCTGTGCGCCTTCACGCCGGGTCGGCTGGAACTCGATTGTCTCTATGGTGGCGCGGGCTCGGTGCTGGAAGTGGCAAGCCTTGTCCCCGTCACCGCGCGGCAACCGGAAACGACGCTGTTCGACCTCCTGCAGGCAGATGGCACCCGTCTCGCAGGGGCTGGCATCAAGAGCCTCACCCGCATCGGCGATGCCGAGGCGCCGGGCATCATCGCCCATGCGGTCTATGCCGGATATCGCTTCGCCCGCCAGCTCGGCCTGGCGACGGATCATCCTGCCACCAGGCGCGACCGCGGCATGGGATTGGCCGCCGCGCAATGATGCGGCGGGCTATTCCTTGCGCGGCAGCTTGTCGGCGGTCTCGAACCAGGAGATCCGGCTGCGGCGCCAGACATGCTCGCGGGGCGGATAGGCTTCCGGATCATCGAGGGTCGGCGTGTTGAACGCCACATCATGGGGCGCTTGTCGGCCACGATAGAGGAGCTGGCTGCCGCAGATGGCGCAGAATTCGCGCTGGCCGTGATCGCTCGACTGGAACACCATTGGTTCCCCCTTCGTGTAGCGGAATTGCTCGGCCAGGATCCGCGCAAAGGCCTGCGCCGGCGCCCCGCTGGTGCGCTGGCAGATGCGGCAATGGCAATAGCCGCTGCCATAGGCGGCACCGGTCACGCGGTAGCGCAGCGCCCCGCACTCGCAGCCACCGTCGTGGCTTATTTCTGCGTCGATATCCCCGGATTTGGCCGGCATCGATTTCTCCCCTTTGCGGCATGGCGGCGAACCGGCCCGCAACGCCTGATTGCGCTTCCAGCCCAGGACCACCCTCGACAAGACACGTTGCGCCGGTCAATGTTAGCGCCGAATCGCAGGCTCTGGGGAGGGTGTAATCTTCAGCCTCGGCGCGGTTTCTTGCCTGAACCAGGATTCATCTTGACCCCTCCTCCCACCAAGCTCATCGAAAATGCCCAATGGGGCGTGATCCTGGCCATCTGCGGCTACGGCATCTTTTCCGGTCAGGATGCGATCGTGAAATGGCTGGTGATGCATGATTACCAGATCTTCCAGATCCTGTTCGTGCGCAGCCTGACGGTGACAATGATCAGCCTCATTGTGGGCGGGCGGCGCGGTATCGCCGGTGTCGCCCGCAGCACCAACAAGGTCGGCCTGCTGCTGCGCGCAGCCCTGCTGCTCAGCGCCTGGCTCTGCTATTACACTGCCGCCAAGGAACTGGCCCTGGCCGATCTGGTGACGCTCTATTACGCGGCGCCCATCTTCGTCACCGTGATGTCGATTATGCTGCTGCGCGAGAAGGTGACCCCAGCCAGCTGGATTGCCGTCATCGTCGGCTTCGTCGGCGTTGCCATCGCCGCCAACCCGACCGGGCGGCCGGAGATCTGGCCGGCCCTCCTTGTGCTGGTGGCGGCGAGCCTCTGGGCCTTCGCCACCATCCTGGTCCGGAAGATCATGCATATCGAGCCGACCATCAACCAGATGCTGTTCACCAACGGCCTGTTCGCCATCATTTCCGCGGCCACCCTGCCCTTTCTGTGGCAGACGCCGAGCCTGTTCGACGGCACGCTGATGGTGGGCCTGGGCTTTGCCAGCGGCCTTGGCCAGTACCTGCTCTATGAAAGCTTCCGCCACGCCCCGGCCTCGGTAATCGCCCCCACGGAATATACCGCTCTCGTCTGGGCGGTGATCCTCGGCTACCTGATCTGGCAGGACCTGCCCACGCCAACGGGGTTGATCGGCGCCGCCCTCATCGTCGCCGCCAGTGTCATCGTCATGCTGGGCGAACGAAAGGCAAAGGCTGCATGAGCAAATCCGCCCCCGATACTTTCGACTGGCACAGCAGCAGGATCACGCCCGCGACGCCGATCACCGGCAGCTACCGCAACACGCAGAATGTGCGGCGGTTTTTTCTGGCGCAATGCGGCGCCGCCTTCAAATTCGACCGGCCCTTCATGGCCTGGCTGAAGGACGGCAAGCCCAAGACCATGGCCGACGCAGTCGCGGAATGGAAACGGCGGCAGGACTTCAGCAAATAGGCTTCTATTGCGCCTGCGAAGCCATCTCCGCACCGCATGGCCGTTCCCCCATTTGCGCCAGCCAAAGCCTCTTTTCTCCCCTTTTCCAATGTGGAAACAAGGCTAGAATGCCGGCCGATTCAACGTCACCATCATCAGCCAAGGATCACGGGCCATGAGCCAGGACGCCGCCGCCCTCAGGGGCAATTGGAACTATCCCACCACCGTCAAGTTCGGCTGCGGCCGCATCAAGGAATTGCCCGACCATTGCAAGGCCTTGGGCCTGAAGCGCCCGCTGCTCGTGACCGATCCGGGCCTGGCCGGCCTCCCCATGATCAAGGACGCGATCGCCCGCAACGAAGCAGCCGGGATTCCCACCGGCCTCTTCTCCGAGATCCAGGGCAACCCGGTGTCAAAGAATGTCGAGGACGGGCTCAAGGTCTATCGCGACGGCGAGCATGATGGCGTCATCGCGTTCGGTGGCGGCTCGGCCCTCGATGCCGCCAAGACCATCGCCTTCATGACCGGCCAGACACGCCCGATGTGGGATTTCGAGGATATCGGCGATTGGTGGACCCGCGCCAACCCCGCCGGCATCGCGCCGATCATCGCCGTGCCGACCACCTCGGGCACCGGTTCGGAAGTGGGCCGCGCCTCCGTCATCACCGATGAGAGCACGCATACCAAGAAGATCATCTTCCACCCGAAGATGATGCCCTCGATCGTCATCGACGATCCGGAACTGACCGTGGGCCTCCCCGCCCATGTGACG